>CAMBRI010000006.1 GCA_945870205.1 Sulfuritalea hydrogenivorans sk43H
ACCAAGATGGACGCCATGATCCTCAACGAAGAGGGTTACTACGCCATCCTCGGCAAGTCCGGCGCGCGCATGGAAATGCCGGGCTGCAGCCTGTGCATGGGCAACCAGGCGCAGATCAAGAAGGGCAGCACGGCGGTATCGACCTCGACCCGCAACTTCCCCAACCGGCTGGGCATCGACACCAGGGTCTTCTTGAGCTCGGCTGAACTCGCGGCGGTGACGGCGCTGATGGGCAGGATCCCCACCGTGGCCGAGTACATGGAGCAGGTCAAGTCGCTGGAAGCCAAATCGGCGGATGTGTATCGCTACATGAACTTCGACCAGATCGCCGAGTTCAAGGAACTGGCGGATACGGTGACGGTGTAAGCGGCATTTCGGCGCCGCAGCACCCGCGCCGAGGTTCAATTGAAGCGCCCCCGACGGGACATCGTCGGGGGCGTTTTGCCTTCGACAAACTCAGGGCGTAGCGCCGGGCTCGAAGAATTGCAGGGCATTGCGGCCGGCTGCCTTGACCTGGTACATCGCGAGGTCGGCCTGCTTCAGCAGTTGGTCGACGCTCTGCTGCTGGTCGGCGAACAGGGTGATGCCGATGCTGGGGGTGCTGCGGTGCCGCTTGCCGAAAAGAGGATAGGTGCGGTTCAGCGCCGCAAGGATTTTCTCGCCCACCGCAGTGGCATCGCGCCGAGCTTCCGCCGGGTCTTCGCTGAGGTCGGTCAGCATCACGACGAACTCGTCGCCACCCAGGCGCGCCGCCGTATCCGCTTCGCGGATGCAACGGGTAAGGCGTTGCGCGACCTGCTGCAGCAAAAGGTCGCCATGGTCATGACCATGGTTGTCGTTGAGTTCCTTGAACCGGTCGAGGTCGATCATCAGCAGCGCGCCGTGGCGCCGGCTGCGGCTGCTCGCCGTCAGCGCCCAGCGCAGGCGATCGATCAGCAGCCGCCGGTTGGGCAACTGGGTCAGGTCGTCATAGAGCGCGAGATGCCTGATCTGCTCTTCGGCCGCCTTGCGTTCGCTGATGTCGGCCATCGTCGCCACAAAATGGCTCGCGCCCGCATCCGTGCCGTTGCGCACAGCCGTGATGGTCAGCCATTGCGGATAGATCTCGCCGTTCTTGCGCCGATTCCAGGTCTCGCCCTGCCACGAGCCGCTGCTGCGCACGCTGTCCCGCATCGCCGCATAGAAAGCCGCATCATGGCGCCCGGACTGGAGCAGCTTCGGCGTCTGCCCGACCGCCTCTTCGGCCGCGTATCCGGTCAGATCCGAAAAAGCCCGGTTAACCTTCTGGATCACGCCATCGGCATCGGTCACCATGATCCCCAGATGCGTCTCGAAGGCGGCGGCGGCATGCTGCAACTGCGTTTCTGCCTGCTTGCGTTCCGTAACGTCGCGGGCGACCACCACCACGCGCAGCACTTCGCCCGTGCCGTCGGTGATCACGCCGCCCACCGATTCCATATGCCGGATTCTGCCGTCGGCCAACTGGAAGCGGTATTCGCTGCGACGGCCGACCCCGGTCCTTACGGTTTCGTCGAAAGCCTGCCTGATGCGCGCCCGGTCGTCCTCGTGGATTTCGGCAAAGGAGTCGGTGCCGCGCAGATCGCGCGAATCGCCGAACAACTGCTGATAGGAGGGGCTGTTGTAGATGCGCCGGCCCTCGGTATCAAGCACCGCGATGAAATCACCGAGATTTTCCGCGATCAGGCGAAAGAACTCCTCCTGTTCGCGCAATGCGGCTTCGGTCTTCTTGTGCGCCGTGATGTCGGTCAGGACCAGGAGCAGCCTCGATTTGCCGGCCTCGTCCAGACGCAGCCCATCGAACTGGGCGCCAAATCGCGAGCCATCGGCGCGCGCCAGCGTCACCTCGAAGCCTGGATGATTGCCTTGCTGCCCCAGGCCCGCAAGGCTGCTATTGAAATAATCGAACTCCTCCGCCACGACGAAGCGTGCAAGGGTTTCATGCAGCAACACCTCGCGACCCAATGCAAGCAGTCGCTCGCCGGCGCGATTCACGTCGATGATGGCGCCGGCTTGATCGAGCACCAGATAGGCGCTGGGCGCGAACTGATACAAGTCCGCATAGCGGTCGCGCGATCGGGTCACGGCCCGCAGCGAACGCTGCGCCGCCGCGAGTTGTTGTTGCAGGGTCTTGCCGCGACACCGGGGCGGCGGCCGCGATTCTTCCCGCTGGCCGGCGGTCTTGCCCGCCCTAGCCGGCCCGGACTGCCGCAAAGCCCTCATGATAGCGGCGGCGCTGCCGAAGCCTGCTCTGCCCGCCGCGCCCTGCCGTAGGCCCAGTTGAGATAGGCAAGCCGCAAACTGAGCAATTCGCGCCTGGCGATCTCATCACCGCTTGACGCGCGGCTGAACAAGGCCTGAAAACACTCCTCGCTGGCACCGGCCACATCCATCGGCGCAGCCGCCGCCGGCAGCCCGACGATTTCATTCAGGACTGGAATCCTGTGTGCCATCGGTTTCCCCACGCTGCTTCGGGTGGCGCCGCGCTAGGCGGCTCTCTGCGGGTGACCGGCGGACTCGCCGACCACCAGGCCGGCTACCGCCTTTTTCAGTTGAACGTCGTTCATCGCCACCAGCAAGAGCAGGCCGGCACGCAGCAACCCGCTTTTCCTGACCGGGATACCCAGCAGTTCCAGACGCTGCTTGAGCGCGCCGAGCCGGGCATATTCGTCGTCCGGCAACTTATAGCGATTCGTTCCCGACTTGGGCTTTTTCAGCTTTTTCCCGTTCGACCCGGCCTGCTTCGGCGGCCTGGTCATGCCGGGGATCTTTGCCGTCGGCGTTGCCGCCAGTGCCTTGGCCAGTCTCACGCGTCTGGGCGCCGCAGGGCGCGCTTCGACGCTTGTGGCAGCGCCTGTCCTGGCGAGCTTCGCGGTAGTGGCTGCTGTCATACGTATCTCCTCTGGTTTCCTCTTGGCCGGCGGGCGCGTGGTTCAAACATGGGCATCGGCGATGCATACGCCACCGGATCGGTAGCCGCCCGCCGGAACGGCAGCGCCGTCCGAAATGGACTACAGGGATATATTGTTGTTGCCACCCGTCATTTTTGAAATACCCGCCCAAGAGTATTCCAACTACCGGCTTCCGGGTAAGCGAAGACCGGTCCCTGGCTGCAGCAGGCCGCGCCCGGCAGGATTCAGGGCAAGACCAGGCCAGTGCGAATCGCGTATCGGGTCAGTTCCACCACGTTATGCAGATCGAGCTTGCGCATCAGGTTGCGCCGATGCACGTCCACGGTACTCGGTGCGATATGCAGTTCGGCGGCGATGTCGGGCGCGCTCTTGCCCTCGGCCAGCAGAGTGGCGATCTGCGTTTCGCGCCGCGACAAGGCATTGGTATCGTGCTTGCCGCCCGCGGCAGCCAACTCGCGCAGCCCGTCGGCCACCAGCGCAGCCACTTCGGAACACAGATAGCTGCGCCCCGCGACCACGTTTTGTATACCCTGCCGCAACTCGACGCCGGCCGCCGACTTGGCGATGTAGCCGCTGGCGCCGACATCGAGCATTTGCTGCACGATGCGCCGGTCGAGATAGGTGGACAAGGCCAGTACCTTGATTTCCGGATGCCGGGCGAGCAAGCGCCGTGTGGTTTCGATGCCAGACGCCCCGGGCAGGGCCACATCCATCACCACCACCGTGGGCGCCAGTTCGGCCGCCAGGCGCAGCGCCGTCTCGCCGTCGCCGACGGCGGAGACCACTTTCAGGGTCTTGTCCTGTTCCAGCATGCTGCACAAGGCCTCGCGCACCATCGTATGGTCATCGACAAGCATTATCCGGATCATCTCCGATCTCCTTTTCGCCAATGCGACGGGGCACCCTCAGGGTAACCGTGGTGCCGTTGCCGGGGCTGCTGTCGATATCGACCTCCCCGCCGAGGTTGATGATTCGCTCATGGATAGCCCTGAGGCCGAAACTGTGGTGTCCGGCCCAATCGCCGAAATGGTCCGCCGGGTCGAAGCCGCGTCCGGCGTCGCTCACCGCCAGCACCAGGTTGCCAGCATCGCGCAGGCAGGTCAGGCTGGCTTCGCCCACCGCGGCATGCCTGGCGACGTTGATCAGGAGTTCGCGCGCCGCGCGGTAGAGCACGGCCTGGATTTCCTCGACCAGCCGCCCGCTGCATTCGCCGGCGTCGACGTGAACCTTGAGCCGATACACGCGCCCGATTTCCTCGCCCAGCCATTCCAGCGCCGGCGCCAGGCCCAGTCTTTGCATAATCGGCGGGCTGAGCTGCTGGGTTATGCTCCTTGCCGCCTGGTCGGCCTGCCCCACCAGTTCGACGACCTGCGTGATCGAAGGCGACTGTTCGGCGTCGGGCAGCGAGCTCAGCTTGATCTGGATCACGGCGAGCAGCTGGCCGAGATTGTCGTGCAGATCCTGCGCCAGCATTCGGCGCTCGCGTTCCTCGGTCATGGTCATCTGCGCCGCCAGTTTGCGCAACTGAGCGGTCCTTTCCCCGACCCTGGCTTCCAGGTTCTCGGCCAGTTCCACCAGCGCTTCCTCGGTCTTGCGGCGGCGCGTGATGTCCACCATGATGCCGCGCAGCCAGCGCGGCGCGCCGTTTTCCTCGACCACGGTGACGATGTCATGGAGCCAGACGATGCGTCCGTCCCTGGCCTCGAAGCGGTATTCGAAGTCGTGCGGAACGCCGCGCCGCGTGCAGGACATGCAATATTCCGCAGCCCAGTCCTTGTCCTCAGGATGCAGGTGCTGCACCCAGAAGCCGGGCTGCAGCCACTCTGCAACCGGATACCCCAGCAGGCGCTCGGCCTGCCTGCTGACGAAGGTGAAGTCGAAGCTGTTTGCGTCGGCTTCCCAGACGATGCCGTCGGTGGTATTGACGATATCGCGGAAGCGTTGCTCGGATGTCCTGAGCGCTGCTTCGGCCTGCTTGTGCCGGCTGATGTCCTTCACGGTTGCAATGAAGCTGACGATCTGCCCGGCTGCGTCCCTGAGCACTGCCGGCGTCAGCAGCACCGGAAAGCGCTCGCCGTTCTTGCGCATGAAGGTCAGTTCGAGATCATCCAGTTCGCCGCTCACTACCTTGCCGAAGGCGGCCTGGATGGATTCGCATTCCTCAGGCGGCCAGTAGCGATGCGGCAGCCCCGAGCCAACCAATTCCTCGCGCGAAAACCCCGTGATCCGGCACAGGGAAGGGTTTACGTCTAGGTGCACACCCTGGGGATCAATCAATGAAAACCCGTCCTGCATCGAGTCGAGCAGGCTGCGGGCAAAATCCAGCGAAGCGGCCAGGGACTCCTGCACCCGCCGACTCTCAGTGATGTCGCTGACCGTGCCGATGACGCCGATCACCACGCCCTCGACGTTGCGCAGCGGCGAGTTACGATCCTGAGCCCATCCCGAACGACCGCTTTGCGAAACCCGGAACGGGAACTCGACCGGCTGCGACATGAGGCCCGCTAGCGCACTGTTGAGATTGGCGGTGACGCCGCCGTCCTTGAGGAAGGGGAATACCTCCACCGGCAGCCGGCCAAGGACATCGGCAGAGCGCATCCCCGTGAAGTTTTCCATGTACCCGTTCCAGACCCGATAGCGCAAGTCGGGGCCGTAGACGACAATGCCTTCCTGCGCGTTGTCGATGACCTGCGCATTGAACTGCATCGCCTCCCGCAGCTGATCCGCCGTGTGCTGCTGCTCGGTGACATCGACCAGCACGGCGCGGCATTCCTGCCCGTCCGGGGAAAGCAGGGCATCCATATGCACCACGCGTGGTGGCTCGTCGCCGCCGGTCAACCGCAGTTGGCAGCCCTGCCCCCCCTGGCCCGCGAACACCGACAGCAGCAGCTTGTTGAACGCCTGCCGCTGGTCTTCGGCGACCAAGGCGCCGAAGCGCCTGCCGGCCAGACGGCTGCGGTCCAGCCCGAGCAGCCGCGCCGCGCTCAGGTTGGCGCGGCCGACCGCGCCCTCCTGATCCAGAGTGACAAAGCCGGCGGGCGAAAAATCATGGAAATCGGCATAGCGTTCGCGCGCGACTTCAAGCTCCCCCTGCGCCTGGCGCAGCGCCTCGTTCTGCAATTCCAGTTCGATCTGATGCACCTGCAACTCGTGCAACAGGCGCCGCGGGTCGGTCGTCGCCTCGGGCGTCGAATCGCCAGCCTGGGAAGCCCGCAGGCGCGCCTCGGCGCGGCGACGCAAATCTGCGACGTCGGCGGCCTCGCGCGGCGCCTGAGTATTCATCGCGTCCCCGGAGCCGACGGCGGCAAGAAATCGCCGGCCGGGCGTCCGTCCGCGGCCAGTTGCGCGATGCGCTGTTCGAGGACAGCCTGCGCCTGTCGCAGGACATCTTCCAGCGACTTCGCCCGGTCTAGTTGCATGCCCTGCTCGCTGCAGCGGCCTTGCAGCAAGGCCAGCGCATCGCGCAGCGTGGTCTCCAGCAGCTTGGCGGCAGTGATGTCCACGAAGGTGATCACCACGCCGTCGATGCGGTTGGACTGGGTGCGGTAGGGCATGATGCGCACCCTGAACCAGCGTCCGTCGCGGGCCGCGACCTGCCGCTCCTGGAACACCAGCGAGCGCAGCACTTCGCGCGCATCTGCGGCCAGGCCGGGATAGTCGAGTTCGGTCGCAAGGTCGGTCACGGGTCGCCCGGCATCGCCGGGAATCAGCCGGATGATGCCCGTGGTCTGGGTGGTGAAGCGCCTGACCTTGAGCTGGTCGTCGAGAAACAGCGTGGCGATATCGGTGCTGTTGAGCAGGTTCTTCATGTCGTCGCCGGCCAGCGACAGTTCGTCCACCTTGGCCGTCAGCTCGTGGTTGACCGTCTGTAGTTCTTCGTTCATCGACTGCATCTCTTCCTTTGAGGTGGTCAGTTCCTCGTTGGTGCTCTGCAATTCTTCGTTGGTGCTCTGCAATTCCTCGTTGGCGGACTTGAGTTCTTCCTGCGAGGTCTGCATTTCCTCGCGCGTGGTCTGCAATTCCTCGTGTGCCTGCTGCAGTTGCTGCGCCAGTTCCGTCAGCTGCGACTTGTCGTTGCGCGAGACCTTGCCCGCCCCTGTGGCGGCCGCGGGTGCGGCGATATCGGCAAACACCACCAGCACCATTCCGCGCAGGGCAGCCGGCTCGCCCAGAGGCTGAACGGTCACCTGCACATGCTGCGTGGCGCCGTTGCCGGCCAGCGCGATGTCCTGCAGCGTGATCGCGGACTTCTCGCGCACGGCCCTGGCAAAAGCGCCGTTCAAGGCACCGGCGAGCCCCTCGCGTGCCATCGCGAAGAGGTTGAGGTTGGCCTTGCCGGCGGCCGGCTCAAGGTATTTTCCGGTTTTGCCGCTGATATAGACGAGGTCGCCGCGCTCGGTGCAAAGCACGGCCGCCGGCGAGAATCGGCGCAGCAGCAGCGCGTCGGTCTCCGCCTGCACGCTGGCCGCTGCGTTTGCGGAAGCGGGTGCCGGCGGGCGCACGCCCAAATCGACGCGACTGCGTCCATGGGTCAGCGGGAATTCCACGGGCGGCGTCCGCGGTGAGTTGTCGCGCCGCTGGTAGAGCCGGGTCTTGCCGGGCAGCGGGGCGAACAGGTCGGTCGCCGCGCCTATGGTTTCGGAACTACCCAGAACCAGAATGCCCTCCGGGTTCAGGCTGTAGTGAAACAGCGGCAGCAGCTTCTTCTGCAAGTCCGCATCGAGATAGATCAGCAGGTTGCGGCACGACAGCAGGTCGAGCTTGGTGAACGGCGGATCCATCACCAGGTTCTGCCGGGCAAATATGACCATCTCGCGAATTTCCTTGTTCAGCTTGTAGCCGCGTTCCTCCTGGACAAAGAAGCGGCGCAGGCGCTCTTCCGAAACGTCGGCGCCGATGTTGGCGGGATAGGCGGCGGCGCGGGCCTTGTCGATGGCATCGTCGTCGAGATCGGTGGCAAATATCTGCAGGGAATGATTGGCGCCGGGTTTCACCTGCTCCAGCGCTTCGCGAAAGACCATGGCCAGCGAGTAGGCCTCCTCGCCCGTCGAACAGGCCGGCACCCAGGCGCGCAGCTCGCCGCCGTTGGGGCGGGCGGCCAGCAAGGCAGGAATAATCTCGGTCCGCAGTTGCTCCCAAACCGCGGGGTCGCGGAAAAAGCTGGTGACGCCGATCAGCAGTTCCTTGAACAGCAGTGCGGCTTCCTGGGAGTTCTCGCGCAGGTAGCGCACATAGTCGGTGATGCGGGACAACTGGTGCAGGCCCATGCGCCGCTCGATGCGGCGGTAGAGAGTACTCTTCTTGTAGAGCGAGAAATCATGCCCGGTTTGCGCGCGCAGGATCAGCACGATTTTTTCCAGGCTGCTTTGGTCCTTGTCGTCCAGTTCCTCGCCGGGGCGCCCCATCGGTAGCGGCACATGCTGAAGATAATCGAGGATCCGGGCCCCGAGTTCCTCTACCGGGGCAACCACGTCGGCCAGCCCGGCATCCACGGCGCTGCGCGGCATGCCGTCGAACTTCGCCGACGCCGGCGTCTGCACGAAGACCGCGCCGGCCTGCTCCTTGATCGCACGCAGACCCAGGCTGCCATCCGAGCCCATGCCGGAGAGGATCACGCCAATGGCATGCTCCTGCCGGTCGGCGGCGAGCGAACGGAAGAAATAGTCGATCGGCAGGCGCAGGCCGCGTGGCGCAGCGGGTTCGAGCAGGTGCAGAACCCCGTGCAGGATCGACAGGTCGCAATTGGGTGGAATGACATATACATGATCCGGCTCGACCCTCATGCGGTCGCGGATCTCGACCACCGGCATCGCCGTGGCGCGCTGCAGCAGCTCGGCCATGATGGCCTTGTGGGTCGGATCCAGATGCTGGACGACGACGAAAGCCAGGCCGCAGGCCGGCGGCAGGTGCCTGAGGAACAGCTCCAGCGCCTCCAGGCCACCGGCGGACGCCCCGACGCCAACGATGGAGAACCCCGCTTCAAGCGTGGCGATTGAATTGACCATGCCTGATTGAGCTTTTGTCGCGATCTTCCGGCTTGCCACGGGCTTCCTCTTCCTGGCCTCGCCATGAGGCCGTCATTTGCAATGAACTGCCGCAAGCAGTTTAGTGGAACAGCATGCCAACTTTGACGCTTCGTGGCAATGCCCGGACACGCCGGCGAACGCCGCTACGCACAAAATACCGGGAAACCCCTAGCCCGAATACGGCAGCTTCGGTATTTTGCAGCCCGAATGGAAAACCTAGACTCTGCCTGTCCAGAGCGTTTTTCTGTCCACGTCGCCGCATCCAAACATTGCGTGATGCAAGCCAGGGGTTTGAGGAAATCCATCGTGAGCAACGAAGCAGCAAGCGCAGGCCTCGACCCGGTTCGCGGCGACGGTTCGCCCCAGGATCAGACACCTGACGCTTTGGGGCCGGTCGGCCAGCTGACGACGCCACCACTGCCGGCGGCGTCCGTGCCCGACGTAAGGGACCGGATTTCAGCCCCAGCCGTTATCGCCCGTGAGCAGTGCCACGCGGCGAGGCATTGGCACCCGCTCAAGGACGGCCGCATTCAGTGCGACGTTTGCCCGCACGATTGCAAACTTTTAGAAGGACAGCGCGGCGCCTGCTTTGTGCGCGGCCGCTCCGAGCGCGGCATGGTGCTGACCACCTATGGTCGCTCATCGGGATTCAGCATCCATCCGATCGAAAGGAAACCACTCAACCATTTCTTTCCCGGTTCCAGCGTAGTTTCCGTCGGCACCGCCGGCTGCAACCTGGCCTGCGGGTTCTGCGAGAACGGAGATATTTCCAGGTCGCGCGACGTGGATCGACTGGCGGAAGAAGCCTCGCCGCTTGCCATTGCTCGAGCGGCGCGCGCCCATGGCAGCAAGAGCGTCGCCTTCACCTACAACGATCCGGTGGTGTTCTTCGAGTACGCACTGGATACCGCCGACGCATGCCATGAACTGGGGCTGAAGACGGTCGCCGTCACGGCAGGCTACATGCACGCGGCGCCGCGCTGGGAGTTCTACGCCAGGATGGACGCCGCCAACATCGACCTGAAAGCCTTCAGCGAAGACGCCTACGTGAAGTTGGCCGGGGCTCACCTCAAGTCCGTACTGGACACGCTGATCCACGTACGCTACGCCACCGACTGCTGGCTTGAGATCAGCACGCTGCTGATCCCCGGCCACAACGATTCCGCGGCCGAGGTGAGCGCGCTGGCGCACTGGGTCGCCGGCGAACTCGGGCCGAACGTGCCGCTGCATTTCAACGCTTTTCGTCCGGACTGGAAGATGAAGAATGTTCCGCCGACGACACCTGCGGCCCTGGGCAAGGCACGCCGCGTGGCGCTCGATGCGGGTTTGAATCATGTCTATACGGACAAGGCGCACGACATCGAAGGTGGCACCACCTTCTGCCCCGGTTGCGGACGCGCGACCGTGGTCCGCGATTGCGGCGACATCCGCCACTACGAACTGACGGCACAGGGCGCTTGCGCACACTGCGGGATGCGCATAGCCGGATGCTTTGGCGAATTCGTCCAGCCGTTTGGCGACAGGCGTATCCCTCTCGTGATGAACGCTCGACACTGAGATCATGCCATGCTGAAAGATCCTGCAGTCCGACGCCCGATCGCCCTGCTGCCGGGCATTGTCGGCGCCCTCGTGATGTTCCTCGCGCCGGAGACCTGGGCCGGCCTGGCGCTGCTGGCGGCAGGCGTCTCTCTCGAACTGATCGGCATCGCGCTGCGGCATCGGGATCCACCCCGAATGCACAGACCATGACCGCCACAATTTGCTGGATACCTGCAGCGGTGGCCGACCCGATGTTGCCGCAGCACAAACAAGGAGAATGATCATGCTGGATTCATTGAAACAAACCAGGATCGGCCACGAAATCGGACGCGCTTGGGACAACCTGGCAGAGGGCTGGCGGGAAATGTTCAGCCGCGGCAGCAATGCACTGACCCAGTTCGTCGATGGCAAGGAAGAACAGTATCCCAAGGGCTCACTACTGGCGCCCTTCCCGCGCTGGAGCCTGCTGGCCGGCGAGGTCGAAGAGACCGACAAGGAGATCGTGGTGCGCCTGGAACTGCCGGGGATGCGGAAAGAGGACTGCCAGATCACGGTCGACGGAAATATGCTTTACGTCAGCGGCGAGAAGCACGCCGAGCGCTCAAGCCATGACAGTACCTACCATGTCACGGAACGCGCCTACGGATCGTTCCAGCGCACCATCGCCCTGCCGCGCAACGTGTTCGCAGATCAGGCCAGTGCCTGCTACAAGAATGGCGTGATGACGATACGTCTGCCCAAAGCCAGCGCAGAGCGCTCACATGCCATTCGGGTTGCATGAAGCGGCGCGGACACGATTGGAGCCAACTAGAACCAGCGGCCATCTCCCGATCAGAAACACCGCAGAAACACCAGTCAATGACCGACCGGACCGGTTATTTTCGGGTTCCGGCAAGGCCACGCAAGTCGAGCATTGGCAGGGACCCAAAGGCCTACGCCGAATCCGCCACACCTGCCCCCCTGTTCGCCGCCACCACGGTGGCGAACAGGGCACAGGAGTCAGGAAACTGCAATTTGCGTTGCGGCCGTGCCTTTCCTCTTGGGCAGAACGGCTTCCAGCACACCATCAGCGTACTTGGCCTGCGCCGCGCCCTGCTCGACTTCGCTATCCAGCGTGAAGCTGCGCGACACCTGTCCGTAGTAGCGCTCGCTATGGACAAGCTTCTTGCCTTGCTTCTGCTCGGTTTCCTTTTTCACCTCGGCGCTGATGGATACCAGATTGCCGTCCACCGAAATATGGATGTCTTCCTTCTTGACGCCGGGGATCTCGGCCTTGACCGTAAAGGCCTTGTCGTCCTCGCTGACTTCCAGCTTCATTTGCGGCGCACCGTTTGCTCCCTGAAATAGCGGACGCACCATAAAGCCCTTGAACAGGTTGTCGAAGTCGCTGAACGGATCGATCCAGGGCAAATCGTTGATCGGTTTGAAGCGCGTGATATTGGCCATGATTTTCTCTCCTTGAACACAATTGGCTAGCGGTGATGAGACGGAGGGCTAGCGGGCACAAACGGTCACGCGGCGGGCCTAGTGTCGTGGAGCAAAAACGGCCTCCACATCCGCTTCGGCCTGCAGCCAGTCGGCCATTTCGTTGCCGGGAGCAAAGCCGCGCTGTTCGGCGCGGAAATAGGCGGCCTCGGCGATCATCTGCTCGCGCGGGCAACTCACATCCCCGGATACCGCTTCCGGCCCGACCGCACCCACACTCGGTCGCGCCTTGCCGTTGCCTTTGCTTCTGGTGCCTGATTCGGTTCTTGCGCTCATAATTTCCTCCTTTGGTTGATGCGTCGTTGTGCCGACGGTATCCGGCATATAGAAACGGAAGTCGCCTTCCGGCAGGTCAAACAGGAAACTCATCGAGGCGACCCGTCCTGCAGCAGGCAGCGATCCACTGAAGGTCCGGTGTTGCGCGCTGCCGGGTGGGCGGCAAGGCTGCGGCAATTGATGCAGACCAAGGCCTTAAGGGACGCCAGTGATTCCGTGGAATAGTCGTTTGCGACGACCTGATCTTCGACCAGTTTCGACATCCGCATAAGACCGGCACGCAAGGGGTCGTCGGTCGCCAGGCGTTGCGCCCAAGTTCGCCCCGTCCGCACGATGTCGGCGAACACGCCCTGCCCACCGCGGGAAATGCAGTCGGCAGGGGGACACCGGGCGGTGGCAGCCTCCAGATTCCGACGGTAGGCGATATCCATCAACGATCTCCAAGTCCGGCGTCGACCCGGCCCATCGCATTCGGGCTGCGCAGGGTGAGCAGAACCATTTCCTGGCCGTCCGTCACCATTTGCGACAGTTTGAGTTCAACCGGAAAGCCCTGGCCGGCGGCATCTTTCGCGTCGAACCTTCGCCACTCGCCGCTGCCGCAAAGGTAGACCAAATGGCGTGCGCTAAAGCTCGGGGAACTTCCGTCGAGAAACAGGCCCGTGATGAAATCGGAGATTCTCCTTCCGATCAGTTTGGCTTGGCCTGCACCAAACATGGCGGCTGCGGGTACCCCGCAACTGAGAATCATGCCGACTCGATCGAGAATCAGCGTTCCGTGAGCGTCGTGAATAGCGTCCTTGCCCGCCGGCAAGGATGGATTCGGCCTGGACCCGGCCTGCGGAAGCTCCGTTGAATACTGCCCGATCATGACAGACACCTTGGTTGAGGCCACGCTTTCGGCTTGGCAAAAATTGGACGAATATGAAACCTGTGTGCGAAAGATATCGACCAAACCAGGCAATGCAAATACCGGCGCTGCCGTATTTTGGCTACCGGAATACTGGTATCGACTCCCCCTCTCTGCCGCCAGACTGGCAATCTCCGGGGATATGCGGAGCGGAGCGCAACCTCGTCCCGTCCGGATTCAGGAAACGCACACCGATGCCCCGGCCGCCACTTGGGCACGCTCGACCACGTGGTCGCCGGCGGCGCCGATCCTCGCTGTTAATTGAGGCGTCATGGGCAAAAAAAAAGCCCCGGCGACCGAGCGGGCGTTTCATTCTCATTCGCCGATCAATGAAATCCGGCAAAGTGGCATTTATTGCCTGCGCTGTTCGCGGCGACCTCGCGGCGCGCGGTCCGGATAGATGTCGCGTCCCGCTTCATGCACGTCGCGCCTCAGTTGGCGGCGTTCCTCGGGCGACATGCGGCCGGCGCCATCAGGAGTTGCGGTATCGCGCGGAGCCGATTGCTCGGAGCGTTGCTCGGCGGGCATCATGCGCTGGGGGCCACCGCCGTTGGCCATGCGACCCCGTTGTGCTCGCAGTGGTTCCTGCGCCGCAACGCTTGAGGCGAGAAGCCACAATACGCCCGCCACACTCGCCAAACCGGCCAATCCCGCCCTGCGTTTTGCTGTCACAGCCCGCCCTCTGTCGCGATCAATGAAGGATATTGTAAACCTGCTGGCCGGCGAAGCTGCTGGCGGCCATCAGATGATCAATGCCGGACTGCGGCTCGGAACCCCATAAAGCCAGTCCTGCTGCCAAAGCCATGCTGAAGAATAGTGCTTTCATGATTGCCTCCGATGTTCTGCCTTCGATTCACGTGCCAATTGTTTTGACACGCTTGCATTCTGTTCAGGGGCTGTAAGTCAAATGTTGCTGTCAGGCCGGCTTTGTAATCGTTTGTAAAGGCTGCTGGCAGGATGCGCCTGATCCGGCTAGGATTGGCGCCCATGAACGACACCAAAGCCAAGATTCTTGTCGTCGATGACGACCTCCGCCTGCGCCAGTTGCTCGAGCGCTATCTTGCCGATCAGGGCTTCGTGGTCAAAGCCGTGCCCGACGCGCCCGGCATGGACCGCGCGCTCGAGCGCGAGCTGTATGACCTGATTGTGCTCGACCTCATGCTGCCGGGCGAAGACGGCCTGGCCATCTGCCGCAGACTGCGAGGGGCTGCCAACCCGGTGAGCATCATCATGCTGACGGCGAAGGGCGACGAGGTGGACCGCATCGTCGGCCTTGAAATCGGCGCCGATGATTACCTGCCCAAGCCCTTCAATCCGCGCGAACTGGTGGCGCGCATCCATGCCGTGCTGCGCCGCCGTGCCGCACCGCCGCCGCCGGGCGCGCCGGCCATCACCGAAGAAAGCGTGAGTTTCGGCAAGGTGAGCATCAACCTGGCGACGCGCGAACTCGAACGCGAGGAGGTGTGCACCCTGCTCACCTCGGGCGAGTTCGGCCTGCTGCGGGTGCTGCTGGAACATCCGCGCCAGCCGATGAGCCGCGACAAGCTAATGGAACTGGCGCGCGGTCGCGAATACGAGGTCTTCGATCGCGCCATCGACGTGCAGATTTCGCGCTTGCGCAAACTGGTCGAGGAAGATCCCGGCAAGCCGCGCTATATCCAGACCGTGTGGGGCTTCGGCTATGTATTCGTGCCCGACGGCAAAAAGCACGAATGATTCCTGGCGCATTGAAACCGATCCCTTGCCGACTGCACCTTGCCGTGCTGCTGTGCCGCCTGCGGCAGGTCTTCGCGTCTCGCTTGCACTACGGGTTGGGATGAAACTGCTGCCGCGCTCTCTGCTGTGGCGCACTTTCCTGTTCGTCGCACTACTGATGATGCTCTCGGTTGCGGCCTGGTTTGCCATTTTTCGCAGCTATGAACGCGAACCACGCGCCAGGCAACTGGCACAAACGCTGGTCAGCGTCGCCAACCTGACACGCGCCGCACTGATTTCGGCTCGCCCCGAGGCCCGCCGCGGTTTGTTGCGCGACCTGTCCGACCGCGAAGGGATCCACATCTACCCGGCCGACGCGGCGGATCGAGTCGAAGCCTTGCCCGACCGGGCTTTCCTGCACCGCGTGCAAGAACTGGTCAGGGAACAGATGGGGCCAAACACCCGCCTGAGTCTGGAGCGCGAAGGCGAGCAGGCCTTGTTCGTCAACTTCCGGATCGATGACAGCGAAGAAGGCGATTACTGGCTGGCGCTGCCGCGCGAACGAATCGAGCGCGTGTTTCCGCTGGGCTGGCTGGGCTGGGGCGTCGCCGCCCTGCTGCTGTCGCTGTTCGGCGCCTGGCTGATCGTGTTCCGCATCACCCGACCGCTCAAGGCCTTGCAAGAAGCTGCGCACAAAATCGGCGCGGGTGAAACGCCGACCCGCCTCAACGAAAGCGGCCCCACCGAACTGGCAACCGTCGCCCATGCCTTCAACCAGATGAGCGCCGACCTGGCGCAGATAGACCAGGATCGTGCGCTGATCCTGGCCGGAATCTCGCACGACCTGCGCACGCCGCTGACGCGCCTGCGCATGGGCATCGAAATGTCCGCGGATGAAGATCTGCGCGAGGGCATGACTGCCGACGTAGAGGAAATGGACAAGACCATTGGCCAGTTTCTCGATTTCGCCCGTTCAGAAGGGGGCGAAGCGCAGCAGGAAGTGGATGTCGCCGCCCTGCTGGCGGAACTGTCGACCCAATACCAGCGCCGTGGATTCAAAGTGGAGATAGCCAAGTCGGCGGCACCGGCTCGTGCCCTACCGGTGCGCCCGCAGGCCCTGCGCCGCGCGGTAAGCAACCTGATCGACAATGCGCTGCGCTATGCGGGCAGCGAATCCGTGGTTGAAGTGGAACTGGATTCCAGCGCGAATGAATTCGCCATCGAGGTGCGCGATCGCGGTCCCGGCATCCCGCAGGAGGAAGTCGAACGCATCAAGCGGCCCTTCGCCCGGCTGGAAACCGCGCGCAGCAACACGGCCGGTGCCGGACTGGGGCTGGCAATCGTCGAGCGGATTGCACGCTCCCACAATGGCCGACTGGACCTGCTGCCGCGCCCCGGCGGCGGCCTGATTGCGCGTCTTGTGCTGGCCCGGACGCCGCTGACAGCGGCCTCCCTTCCATGAACCAGGCCGACCCGACCACTCCCTTTGCCAGGATCGGCGGCGAGGCTGCCGTGCGCCGCCTCGTCAAGCGCTTCTATGAGTTGATGGACACCCTGCCCGAGGCCTATGGCATCCGCAAACTGCACCAACCCGATCTCTCGGGCGCCGAGGACAAGCTGTTCATGTACCTTAGCGGCTGGCTGGGCGGCCCGCAGCTTTATACGGAGAAATACGGCCATCCGCGCCTGCGCGCGCGTCATCTGCCCTTCCCGATCGGAACTGATGAAGCCGAACAGTGGATGCTGTGCATGCGCCAGGCGATGGCCGAGAACATCGCCGACGAGGCCTTGCGTGCCGGCCTGGACAAGGCCTTGAGCGACCTGGCCTTGCACATGCGCAACAAGGCAAACTCCGGGTAGGGGGCCGCTGCATTGCGCCTTGGCCCGGAATGATGGAGACCGGGAATCAGCGCGTCTTAGAGATCGCGGCTTGCGTGTTCCCGGCTCAGGGCCAGTGCATGGCGATGGCGTGCCATGAGACGCTGGTCGGTGACGATGACCCCGAAGGTCTCGCCAATCACCATCACTACGCCGAGTACCGGCAACACCAGCATCAGGCCCGATATGCCGGCCACGGCGCCACCGACAAAGATCATCAGAACCGTGACCAGGGGATGAAGTTCCAGGCTCTTGCCGATGGTCATCGGCATGTACAGGAAGTCGTCGAGCAGGCGCACCACGCCGAACAGGCCGATCGCCCAGTAGGCCATCGCAGGATCCCCCGGAAAATCTGTCGCCGCGACCAGAACCACAAGGAGGCCGCCGAGGATCGAGCCGACATAGGGTATCCAGGCCAGTACCGCGCAGATCAATCCCAGCGCCAGCGGCCCGGGAATGCCGAGTAGCCACAAGCCGGCGGCAAGGGTCACGGTATCGAGAATGGTCAGGTTGATCAGTCCTTGGAAGTAGGCCCGCGCCGTGCGGTCGATTTCATGCAGCAGGAATAGCGTCTTCTCGAAAAACGCGTTCGGCACGGCGGCGCTGAGAAAGCGCTTGAAGCGACGCCCGTCACGCAGAAAGAAAAAGGCCAGAAACGGGGCCAGCAGCAAAGAGGGTGTCCACGCCATGATTCCCAGCGCTACCGGCTCCAGGTGATCTGTAATGCTTCCCGCGCCGTGCGTCAGCCGCTCGGCCACGGTGTCGGCGAGCCGGGCGCGGGCCAGAGTGGGCCAATGGCCCTCGAGAGAACGCAGCGAGCCATCCAGCAACTGCATGCCACCCTGGACATAGCGCGCCACCGTATCCTGCCACTGGGTCATCTGGCTCGCCAGGCGCGGTACCAGCGCAATGCCGGCCACGGCCACCAGCGCGAGAAAGAGCGCGGTGACCAGGCTGGCCGCGCCGTCGCGACTCATGCCGCGATAAATCAGGGTCCTGACCGGCGGATAGAGGAAGTAATACAGGATAAGGGCCAGCAGGAAGGGCACCACCAGCCACAACACCTTCTGGAACACCAGCAGCAGCAGGCAGGTCGAGGCAACGATCGCAGCCCAGACCAGCGGCCCGGAGCCATGATGGGCGTGTGCGGTCCCGGCCGGGGGCGCAGTTTCGTTGGAGATGATGCTAGACAAGGTGCTGGTGGGCGCTCATTGCCAGCGCCATGCTGCGCATCCGTGCACCCAGATGGCAGGCCAGCTGCCGCGAAATCTTCGAGGCAATGCGTGCGTGGGTGTCAAGCAGGCTGACGAAATCGTCACGGAAGAACACGATCAGCTTGCATGGCGTCGCTGCGCGGGCCTGGGCCGAACGCGGCGAATTGTCGAGCAGGGCCAGTTCGCCGAAAAAGGTGCCGGGGCCGAGTCGTGCGACAAGTCCGGTATCGCCCTGCCGGCGTCGCGGATAGGCGGCGCCGTGCTCATTGACACCGGGCTGCGCCGCATGGTCGGCCTCGATCTCCTCCTGGCGGCTGATCAGGACTTCGCCCGCGGCGATGATGTAGATCGCCTGCCCTTCTTCGCCTTCATCGAAAATCACTTCGCCTTCGAGATAGCTGCGTTCGTGCAGCAAGCCGTCCACGATTTCCAGTTCGGCCGGAGTCAGATTGACGAACAGGCTCAGTCCGTGAAGACGTTCAAGACGCGGTGAAGTCGTCCTCTGGCGAAACAGGGTAAGCACGGATATCGGCTCCAAGGCGAGGCATAGAGAGGTTTCTGCCGCGCCGAGGCACTCCGCGGCGCGGCAGATGCAATGGGCGGATTCTAATCCATCCGCATCAGGCTTCGGCTCCTTTTAGCGCAAAACTGGCGAGCGTCCTGTAGCTTGCCGCAGACGGATGCAAATGGCTCTCGACCAGGGCGAACTCACTGACCCGCCACCGGATCGGCGTACCCAGTCGGGGCAAGGAGGGGCAGCGAACACGGCGCGCCAGCGTGATGTGCGGCACCCGATCGGCGCCGAAACGGTGATCGATGGCAAAGCCCGCACGGCGCAGTTCAAAAGCCAATGCGTCAAGCAGATGAATCAGTGCCGCAGGCGTTTGCCGACAACCCGCCCACAGGATTCCGCGCTGCGGCCAGAAGCCCAGGCGGTCGAGGGCGAGATCAAATGCCTCGACACGAACCGCGGCGGCAATCTCCGCCAGTTGAACCACCTGGGTCGAGGTCACCGCGCCAACGAAAGCCAGCGTCAGATGCAGCGACGCCGGCCGTATCACGCGGCCGCCACCGGTCGCAAGACTTTGCGCCAGTGCCGACAAATGCCCGGTCGCTTCGTCATCGGGCCATAGCGCAAAGAAAACGCGCCGCGAGCGAGCCTCGGTCATGCCTGCTTAACTTTCATGCAGCGGTAGTGCCGCGCCTCAATGATTAAACACACGCAAAGCGAATTAAAGGCCCGCCCCTCCCGTCCTCCCCTCACGGGGAGGCTTCTGGTCAGTTCGCTTCGCTCGACCGTCACCATTCGCTCCGAACAAACTATTTCACGTTATCCGACACGTATCAGCAGTGCCACGGCATGGGCCGCAATGCCTTCGCCGCGGCCTTCGAAACCCAGGCGTTCATTGGTCTTGCCCTTGACGTTTACCGCCGCGGGCTCAATCCCGAGGTCGGCCGCAATGTTGGCGCACATCGCCTTGACGTGAGGGGCGATGCGCGGCGCCTGGGCGACGATGGTGGCATCGATGTTGCCAACCTCCCAGCCGGCTTCGCGCACCGCCGCCATGGCGCCGCGCAGCAAAGCTCGACTGTCGGCCCCCTCCCATTCCGAACCGGTATCGGGAAACATGCCGCCGATGTCGCCCAGCCCGGCAGCGCCAAGAATCGCATCGGTGATTGCGTGCAGCAGTGCGTCGGCATCTGAATGACCCAGCAGACCCTGGTGATACGGAATACGGACGCCGCCAAGGACCAGCGTGCGGCCGGGCGTCAGCGCATGGACGTCATAGCCCTGACCAACACGGAACGGAGTACGGCTCATTGCAGGAATGCTCCTTCACAAGATCGACAAAACAGCTTATCCGATTATCGCGCGGGTCTGGGCGCCGAAATACGCCGAAGGGTTGTCGCGGAAAACATCGTATTTCCGGCGAGGATTTTCGAAGAACATGAAGAAGCCGGGAGAAAGCGACATAATCGGCCCTGCCATGAATTCATCGGAAAACAATACCATCCCCAACCGGGCCGAGACGCTGAAAGTGCTTCGCCTCATGGGCGACTATGCGCCGATGCTGATGCTTCGCGGCAGCGTCGACGGCTATGGCGCCCGCTGGACCCTCGATGGCGGCGAGATCCAGCCAGCCATTGCCACTTACCTGATGCAAGCGGGCTTTATTGAGGATTCGGGCGCGACCGAGATGGGCGCCAGGAAGCTCGTCCTGACGGAAGCTGGCGCTCAATTTCGCAAGGACGGCTTGAGCTGGTGGGCTGGTCTCGGTCTGATCCAGAAGCTCAAGATCATTATCCTGGGCTGAAGCAAAGTCACTTCGCCAATGCGCGAATCCGGCAGTGCCGCAACCTGCCGTTAATCGACGGCGATCGAATAGACCTCCTGCAGGTGCGTGCGAACCAGTTCGACCATTTCGCCATCGATTCTCCCCAATTCGCGAAACTCGTCCAGCCTGGCCATGACCTGAGCCCGATCCATCCGGCTGCGGTAGGGACGATCCTGCGAGAACGCGTGAAAAATGTCGGCGACCGCGATCAGTCGCGCTTCCATGGAAATCTGCAGTCCCGGAAGACGATCGGGGTAACCGGTTCCGATCAGGTTTTCATGGTGCATGCTGGCCCAGTCGGCAATCGGCTGACCAGGAAACACCTTCTTCAGAATGCGGCCGGTATCGTAGCTATGACGCCTGACGAAGGCCCGCTCTTCTACGGTGATTGCTCCGGGCTTGTCGATGATTTCCTCCGGCACCCGAAGCTTGCCGATGTCGTGGAGCAAGCCGGCGATTTCGATCTTGTCCAGATGCTCGCCGCGAATGCCGCTCGTTTCCGCCAGATAGCGCGCGATCTTTGCCACGCGCGTCGAATGCTCGAGGGTGTAGCGACTCTTCGCGTCCACGGTGCGGGCAAACAAGCCGGCGACCGCCAATGCGTCGGCGGTATCCAGTTCGACCAGATCATCCTCTTCGAAACTTTCCTCGATTTCATCCAGGATATAGGCGGGATCCATGCGCAGCCAGAAAGTTTCCCGCTCGGCCGCACGACAGAATGCCGCCACCAGGGTCGGCTCGAACAGGGAACCCGAAAGTTAACCGATACGCCGGGTGATTGCCGGGTATTCCCAGAGTATTTCGTTCTTCAGCGACTGGCCTGAAAAATAAGGGGCCAGCAGCACGTCGGCACGATCGGCGAGAAAGATCAGATTGGCCCACAGCCGGGTGTCGGGCGGGATTGCCAGCCGCTGCAACTGCTCCCAACGCGTATGGTGCCAACGCACGACGGGCGCAAACTGCGCCAGCGGCGGACAAGCCAACAGGAATTCCTCGCCACGCAGGCAATGCTCCTCGGCGCCTTCCCATTCGAGGGTTTCCGTCAACTGGCGGTGCTCGCGGGTGCGCGAAACGCCGCAGTCATGCAACATTCCGGCATAGAGCAGATCGCGGCAGGAAGCCCGGTCCCACCCCAATTCACTGGCGATGCCGAGCGCCATCAGCGCCACGCGTTTGCCGTGATGGACTTCGTCGACACCGACGAAGTCCAGCGCACTGGTGAGAGAGGTGATCGCACGCTGCAAACTGAGCTTCATGAGTGTGTTTGTGGCAGGATGGTCATGCCGTCGAGTCTAGCGTGAACCGATGTCCGCGAATGCCGATGCCCAGCCCGGCCACCCCGGATCGGGTTCGGAATCCGCTGCAAACCGCCCTGCACAGAAGGAACTGAACATGCTGATGTCCGACCTCGAATACCGCGAATCGCTGCGTCGCTTGAAGCCCCTCGTCTTCGTTGACGGCCGATCCATCGCATCGGTTGCCGACGAACCCGCCCTGCTGCCCGGCGTCAATGCCGTGGCACTCAGTTACGCCTTTGCGCTGCGCGAGGACACGGCGCAACTGATGCACGTCGCCGACGCTGACGGCAGCGGCCACAACCGCATGCTCCATGCACCACGCAGCGAAGACGAACTGCTGCAGAAGCTCGAAGCCATCCGCCTTCTGTGCCGCTACACCGGCTGTGCCCAGCGCTATCTGGCGGGCGACGCCATGGCCGGCATTCTGCAGGGAGCGGCAGCGATCGACGCCGAGCACGGCAGCGAGTATCTGGCACGGGCCCAGGCGTATTACGAGCATGTTCGTAGCGCCGACCTGGCGATCGGCATCGCCATGACGGATGCCAAGGGCGATCGATCCCGGCGACCGCATGCCCAGGCCAATCCCGATACCTATGTGCACATCGTTGAACGCCGTGCCGAAGGCATCGTCATTTCCGGCACCAAGGCCATCGTCACCGGCGCCCCCTACATGCACGAGTTGCTGGTCATGCCGGGGCGGGCGATGACCGAAGCCGACGCCGATTTTGCCGTGTGCTGTGCCGTGCCGATCGACGCCGCCGGTCTGACCATGGTGGCAAGGCCGGCCGGACGTCCGGGCGAGCCTGCGGCGCTGTTCTCCAATCGTTTCGGCCAGAGCACCGCCGTCTGCCTGTTCGAGCGCGTCTTCGTTCCCTGGGAGCGCGTCTTCCTCGCCGGGGAATGGCGGCACAGCGCGACACTCACCTACGCCTACGCCACCCACCACCGCCATACCTGCATAGCCGCCCGCGCCGGCTATGGCGACCTGCTGATCGGCGCCGGGACCCTGATGACCGAAGCCAATGGCCTCGATGCGGAACGGGCGCACGGGTTGCGCGACGCCATGACCGATTTAATCCGGATCGTCGAGGGCTTCTATGCCTGCGGCGTCGCCGCATCCGTGTATGCGACGCACGAGGCAGAAGGCATCGCCATGCCTGACGCGGTGTTCTCCAACATCGGCAAGCTGCTGCTGGCGACGCAGATCTACGACATGCAGCGCCTGGCGCATGAAGTATCGGGCGGGCTCATCGTCACCCTGCCGGGGCCTGATGAAGACCACAACCCGGCGACCGCGGGCCGCCTCTCCGAAGTACTCGGCGGACGTTCCGACATTCCCTACGAAAAGCGCATTGCGGTGGCGCGTTTCATCGAAGACCTCAGCGCTTCATACCAAAGTGGCTGGTATTCGGTGATCAGCCTGCACGGCGGCGGTTCGCCCGAGGCGATGAAAAAGGAAATCTTCCGTCGCTATCCGGTGGCCGACCGGGTCGAACTGGTGGAGAACCTGCTCGACCGCGGCATGCTGGACGACGCAAGACGGCGCATCAGCATCGGGCGGCAGCCGGGACGCTGTTGCGCCGAGGGTTGCAAGGCCGACAGCTGAGATTGCTCCAAGCAAGGCCAGCCGTCAGGCCGGAAACCGTCAGCCTGCGCTGTCGATCTGCCTCAGTGACACTTCAATCGCGCTCGAATCGGTGGGCCGCACCAGGCGGGCGAGTTCCTTGCCCTCGCGCAAGAAGATCAGCGTCGGCCACAGCTTGACGCGAAACGAACGCCCGAGGCGACGGCCGGGGCCATCCTCGACCTTGATGCGACGAACCCGCGGGTGCCTGTCCAGCGCAGCGGCAATCAGCGGCTGGGCGGCGGCGCAATGTCCGCAATAGGAAGCGCCGAACTCAATCAACAAGGGTTCCTGCAAGGCATCGAGTTCGGCGCGCGAGGGTTCGGCTTCCGGATTCATGTGCAGCATTCTCCCGCTATCGCCAATTCAGGTCACAACCCGGCTCGCACCCTTCACAGCCGGACGCCGAAGCTCTTGCCGATCACGTCCAGCGCCTCGGGGCTGTCCCATTCCTTTGCGCCATAGTATTTGCCGACCACCTTCCCTTGCGCATCGACCAGCAGGGTCAGGGGAATCCGGTTTGCGCCGAGCATGTTTTCGAGCAGCAGTTTGCTGTCGATGAAATGACTGAAACTTGTTCCCGCGTTCTTCAGAAAGCGCTTGGCAGCGTCCGGATAGTCGTCGGTGGAAATACCGATCACGGTGAACTTCTTGCCGCCGTGACGGCGAGAAAGTCTTTCCAGCGAGCCCATCTCCGCCCGGCAGGGTCCGCACCAGCTGGCCCACACATTGATGATCAGCGGCTTGCCGCGAAATTCGGACAGTTTTCGGGAAGGCCCGGACAGGCCCTGCATCGTCGCCTCGCGCAATGTACCGCCGACATCGACTTCGCCGGGGGTCCTGGCAAGGGCCGGCGCGGAGCAGCCGATCATGGCAAGCAGCAGCAAAAAACGAATGGTCTTCATCGAATTTCCAATATATTCAGCGGTTCTGCAGTATCCACTCCGCCAGTTGCAGATCCAGCGGATACGTGACCTTTAGGTTGCTGGCGTCCGCCGCCACCAGACGCGGAGCAAGCCCCAGCGCCTCCATGGCGCCGGCTTCATCGGTGACCCGGGGCGCCGCATCGAGCGCCTGCAGCAGCAGGCGATGGCGAAACATCTGCGGCGTCTGCGCCTGCCAGAGTCCTTCGCGCGCAACCGTCTGCAACACGCGCGTACCCGTGCCGGCGCGCTTCAGGGTGTCGGCGACGGGTACCGCGAGCAGGCCGCCGGCATCATCCTCGCCCACTTCGGCGATCAGCTTTTCGACCAGGGCTACAGTGAGGCAGGGCCTTGCCGCATCGTGCACCAGCACCCAGTCGTCGCCGACACCAGCGACCTCTGCGGCCATGGCGCGCAGGCCGTTGGCAACGCTTTGCGCGCGGGTCTCGCCGCCGCAGCGCAGGACACGCAGCTTGGGGCCGAGCGCGAGCATCTGTTCGGCTGGCCAGAATGCATCGTCCGGCGCCAGCACTACGAAAACTTTGGCAACAACCGGCGTGGCGCACAAAGTGGCCAGCGCGTGCCGGATCATGGCGTGACCGGCCAGCGACAGGTATTGCTTCGGCATTGACCCGGACGACAGGGCGCCCATGCGGGAACCTGAACCTGCGGCTGGAACCAGAGCGTAATATGTCATGACGCAATTCTATACAATCGCATTAGAGGAATTCGCGAGAGGCCGAAGATGTTCACCCCGGAAGCCGGATACGAAACCCTGCAGGCATTTGCCACCAGTATCGGCATCGGCTTGCTGATCGGGCTCGAGCGCGAGCGCCAGTCCGACCTCAAGGCCGGATTGCGCACTTTTGCCCTGGTGGGCCTGCTCGGCTGCCTCAGCGCCTTGCTGGCGCAGATCACCGACAGCGGCTGGATACTCGCCGCCGGCATACTCGCCATCGCCGCCATGATGATCGCGGCACACGTGTCGGATCCACTCGATACCGGCGACCCTGGAACCACGTCGGTGGTCGCGCTGATGGTCTGCTACGCTCTGGGTGCCATTGTCTGGTTTGGCTACACCTCCACGGCCGTCATGCTCGCCATCGCAACCACCGTGCTGCTGTATTTCAAGGCCCAGTTGCATGGCATCTCGAAAAGCATGACGCATATAGACTTGCTGTCGATCCTGCAATTCGGCGTGCTGGCGCTGGTGATACTGCCGATCCTGCCCGACCGGGATTTTGGCCCTTACAACGCGCTGAACCCGCACAACATCTGGTGGATGGTGGTGCTGATCTCGGGTGTTTCGCTGGCCGGCTACGCCGCACTGCGAGTGATCGGGGCGCAACACGGCGCCGCCTTGATCGGCCTGTTTGGCGGCCTCGTCTCCTCCACCGCGACCACCATGGTTTTTGCCCGCCACGCGCGTGCCAATGAGGATCTCATCCGCACCGCAATGGTGGTCATCCTGCTCGCCAACATTGTCGTCATGCTGCGCCTCAGCTTCGTCTCCTTCGCTGTGGCACCAAGCATTGTCGGCCCGCTGTTCAGCGTGCTGGGCGGCGGCATCGTGCTCGGTGTTGCCGCCACGTTCTGGGGCTGGCGACAACTCGTAGGCAACGATGCCCTGCCCATGCCAAACGTCACCAATCCGACCGAAATCAAGACGGCGCTGACATTCGGCGGGCTGTATGCGCTGGTTCTGGTGCTGTGCGCCTGGCTGCAGGATATCGCCGGCAGCCGCGGAATTTATCTGCTGGCGCTAGCCTCTGGCTTGACCGACGTAGACGCAATAACCCTGTCGTCACTGCGTATGTTCGGCATGGACAAGCTGAGCTCCGAACAAACCGTAACCGCGATAACATTGGCGACCCTGTCCAACCTCGCCTTCAAGACCGGCCTGGTAATTTCCATTGGCGGTGCGGGGCTGGCCCGCCGTGTCCTGCCGGGTTTGGGCGCCATCGCCGTTGGCCTCATTGGTGGCCTTTTGCTTATATGAACGAAAGTACTGCCATGCTGATACGCAAGCTAGTTGTCGCCAACAGGATCTATTACGTCGAGATTCCGGCGGCTGGACTGTATCTGCTGTGCGGTGCGCCGGCCGACAGCGTGAAACACCTGCTGCGCCGGGGAATCATCCAGACCACGGAACTTAACGGCGTGACTTTCGAGAATGGTCCGAATGCCATCTTGCTGTCGGACTCGATGGTGCAGAACGGCCACCTGTGCAACCTGGCGGAGTTTCCCATCCTGCAAATGCTCTATCGCCAGGGAATGCTGCTGCCGAACCACCCCAACAATACCGGGCGCAAGCCCAAGCTGATCGGTACCCCGGAGCAACTCGCGGCGCAGTTGCGCTACATCCATCGCGGCAACTACGGCCTGATCTCGGCAGAAGAAATGGTCAAGGCCGGCATCGACGAGCGTGAAGCCGAAGAGCTCATGCGCATCAAACTCAAGTTCGCCTTCGGCCAGATCGCCCGGCCGGATGCCTTTGTCGACTGCCTGCCGTTGACTACCTGCGCACTGGACGTTGGCGAAGGCGTCAGCATAGAACGCGTGGCGCACAATGTCTTCGAAATCCATTACGGTGGTGACTATGTGGAGATCGACCTGAATCTCCGCCTGCACGAAACCTACCCCTGCCCCTACCCCCTTAGCCACGTCGCCATCGACCGCCATTACTTCGCGGTGGTCCATGCCGGCGACGGAGATGGCTGGGACTACAACCGTCCGGCGATGGGCAGCGTCCTGATCCATCAGGGCCGGGTCTATCTGATCGATGCCGGCCCCAACATCCACTACAGCCTCGATGCGCTCGGCATAGGCAAGAAGGAAGTTGCGGGCGTCTTCCACACCCATTGCCACGACGACCATTTTGCTGGCCTGACCACGCTGCTGCAATGCGACCAGCCGTTGCAATACTTCGCCACGCCGCTGGTGCGCGCTTCAGTGACGCGGAAATTCTGCGCCCTCCTGTCAATACCCGAATGCGAGTTTTCAAAGTACTTCGACATCCACGACCTGGTCGAAGGAGAGTGGAACGACATCATGGGGCTGGAGGTTCGACCGACCATTTCGCCCCACCCGGTGGAAACCACAATTTTCAATTTCCGCGTGCTTTGGGAAGGCGGCTTTCGAACCTACACCCATCTTGCCGATATCGCGTCCTTCACGGTGCTCGACGCCATGACCCAACCCGATACCGCGGCACTGGGCTTGAGTCCCGAGCGCGCAAAATCCATCAAGGCCGCCTACCTGGAACCCGTCGATCTCAAGAAGATCGACATCGGTGGCGGCATGATTCACGGCAACGCCGCCGACTTTGCCGCCGATGCATCGACGCGGCTTCTGCTGGCGCACACCGCGAGGGAACTGACCGACGCCGAACGGCGTATCGGTTCCGGCGCGCCCTTCGGCACCCTGGACGTGATGATTCCGGGACAACAGAACTTCCTGTTGCGCGATGCCAGCGAATTCCTCAAGAGCTACTTCCCGACGGTGCCCGGGGAGCGCTTGCACATGCTCCTCAATAACCACATCGCCACTTTCAATCCGGAAACCATCATCACACCTGCAGGAAAGACGCCACCCGAAATCTACCTGCTGCTCGCCGGCAAGGTCGAAATGCTGACGCAGGATCCCAGCAATTCACATTTCCTTTTCAGCGGCTCTCTGCTTGCCGAATCTGCCGCGATTTATGACCGCCCCAGCGAGGAAACCTATCGCTCCGTCGGCTTCGTCAAAGCACTGCGTCTGCCCTCCGACCTCTATCGAAACTTCATCGAACGTTTCTATTCCAGCGCCGAACTGCTTGAGGTTCGCCGGGTAGAGGAAAGGCTGCGGCGCACCTATCTTTTCAGCGACGCCGTCACCAATATCACCCTGTTTTCACTTGCGAAAAGTTGCACCATCACCGAACTGCACGCCGGCGATGACTTCACCGGAGACCATGAGCAGATGCACCTGATCGGCAAGGGGCGAATTTCAAAGGGCGTGGACGAAGGTGCGCCCGTGCTCGGCAAGGGAGAATTCTGGGGCTTTGACAGCCTGTTCAGGGAAATGTCGGAACGTGCCAAGGATGAGCAAACCCTGGCCGACGTATCGCCGACGGTCATAGCCCTCGACAGTTGCGAAATCTACTCCGTGCCCTTGCGGCTGGTGTCACGGATTCCGGTGGTGCGCTGGAAACTCTTCGAGGCTTTCCGCAATGCGCACCCCTACGCCGCGCCGCGCTATCGGGGCACCGCCCGCTAAGACTCAAAACGCGCCAAGGGACTCGTGACCATGACTCCTGCCACCACCATTCGACCTCCGGCTGTTGCCGGCAGCTTCTATCCTGGCCAAGTCGATGTCCTGCGCGACGACCTCGCTTCCTGCCTCGCCGTAACGCCGGCACCGCAGCTTGTCGATGCGACCGGCCAGCTCAAGGCCCTCATCGTACCCCATGCCGGGTACATATATTCCGGCGGCACCGCAGGCCACGCCTATGCCTTGCTGGCGCCGCTGGCGGGGCGCATCCGGCGTGTGGTCCTGCTCGGCCCCTGCCATCGTGTATCGGTGCGTGGACTGGCGGCGCCGACGGTTAAGGCCTTCGCCACACCGCTGGGGAGCGTCCCGCTCGACCGCGGGGCCATCGATGCCCTGGCCGATCTGCCGCAGGTCGTCGCCAGCGATGCCGCGCACGCCCAGGAACACTCGCTGGAAGTGCAACTGCCCTTCCTGCAAACCGTGCTCGGCGAATTCGACCTGGTGCCGCTGGCCGTGGGTCAGACCGGTGCCGCCGAAGTCGCCCAGGTACTGGACCGCCTCTGGGGCGGAGCGGAAACCCTGATCGTGATCAGCTCCGACCTTTCCCATTTCCATACCTATGGCGAAGCGCAGAAAATTGACCACGCCACGGCCACGCAAATCCTTGCACTGGAACAACTCACCAGTTTCGACCAGGCTTGCGGTGCGCTGCCGATCAATGGCCTGATCGCCGTCGCGCGGCGCCGCGGACTGACGATAAGACGCGTTGCGCAATGCAACTCTGGCGACACGGCAGGCGACAAGGCGCGCGTGGTCGGCTATGCCGCCTTCGCCCTCTACGAACCGGAGACCGTCGGCGCGGACCTCGGTCCGGCGCTGCTGGCACGCGCGCGCAATGCCATCGCCGCCCAGCTCAAGCAAGCCACGCAATTCGAGCCAGCACATCCTGCACTGAACCAGCCCGGTGCCACCTTCGTCACGCTGACGCAGAATGGAGCCTTGCGCGGCTGCATCGGCTCGCTGCAGGCGCATCGCCCGCTCGACCAGGATGTGCGCGCCAATGCCGTCGCCGCCGCATTCAGCGATCCGCGTTTCCCGCCGCTCAAGGCCGACGAACTGCCGCGCACCCGCGTCGAGGTCTCCCTGCTGACCGCGCCGCAGACTATGAGCTTCAGCAGCGAGGCCGATGCCCTGCGCCAGTTGAGGCCCAACGTCGACGGAGTGATTTTCATCGCCGGACAGCGACGCAGCACCTTCCTGCCGCAGGTATGGGAACAGTTGCCGGAACCACGCCAGTTCATGGCCCATCTCAAACAGAAAGCCGGCCTGCCGGCGGATTACTGGTCGCCGGAAGTGCAGTTGCAGTGCTACGAGGTGCAGAAATGGAAAGAAGCGCCGATCCCATAAGCGGAGTGCCTGCCCGATGGTGGCACACCCTGGACGATGGCCGTATCCAGTGCGACCTCTGCCCGCGTGATTGCAGATTGCACGAAGGTCAGCGCGCCGCCTGTTTCGTGCGCGCCATGCAAGGCGGCGAAATGCTGCTCACTACCTACGGCCGCAGTTCGGGCTTCTGCATCGACCCAATCGAGAAGAAGCCGCTCAACAACTTCTACCCGGGCTCCAGCGTGCTGTCCTTTGGCACCGCCGGCTGCAACCTGGCCTGCAAGTTCTGCCAGAACTGGGACATCTCCAAGTCGCGCGACATGGATCGCCTGATGGATGACGCGACGCCCGAGGCCATTGCCCGCGCCGCACAGAAACACGGGGCGAAAAGCGTCGCCTTCACCTACAACGATCCGGTGATCTTTGCCGAATACGCCATGGACACCGCCGACGCCTGTCACGCGGTGGGCGTCAAGACCGTGGCAGTAACCGCCGGCTACATGCATCTGGAACCGGCGCGCGAGTTCTATTCGAAAATGGACGCCGCGAATGTCGACCTCAAGGCCTTCACCGACGAGTTCTACATCAAGCTCTGCGGCGCCAAATTGCAACCGGTGCTCGACATCCTGGCGATGATCCACCATGAAACGGATTGCTGGCTGGAAATCACCACCCTGCTGATCCCGGGCAAGAATGATGGCGATCAAGAACTCAAGGCGCTTGCCGCCTGGGTAGCCAAGGAACTCGGCCCCGATGTGCCACTGCATTTTTCCGCCTTCCATCCCGACTGGAAGATGGGCGACATCCCCGCCACGCCGCCGTCGACCCTGACCCGCGCCCGCCGCATCGCCATGGACGCGGGCCTCCACTATGTCTATACCGGCAACGTGCATGACAAGGCCGGCGATGAGACGCTCTGCCCAGGCTGTGGCACGGCTGTCATCCAGCGCGACTGGTACCGCATCCTCGGCTATGCACTCGACGACTCAGGGCATTGCCGGCATTGCGGTGCAGCTGTCGCCGGACGCTACAGTAAGTTCGCCACGCCCTTCGGTCCGCAACGGATACCTGTCAGGCTGCACACAGGCGCCTGAAGTCTGCGTCGTTCGATTCCCTGCATCGGCGTCCTGTTTCTGATGGTGCGTTGCAGCGATCCAGGGCGCGTCGGGCCGGTTCAGCCGCCAGAATTTTTCTTTGCGCTGGACGTAAAAAACAGGTCAACCTGGCGCATCGAAATGCGTTAAAGTTAAAATATCGCCAACGATTTATAACGACACATCAAGCAATACGGAGGAATCCGGCGGTATGGCCAGGGTGAACCTCAGAGCGGCGTCCGCAGGGGCGTCAGGGTATGACGATAGACCCGCGTTCGGGTCGTATGAATCGAGGAGAACATCAATGAAGTTCAGAAATATGAAACCAGCTCTGGCGATCGCCGCCAGCTTCGGCATGATGGCAGTGGTTGGCCAGGCTGCGGCGGATGAGCCACTTAGCTGGTCGAAAGGCGCGGTGCCTGCCAATGCCGTGCTCGCGGCAGGAACCAAAGCGCAACCGATGCATATTTGTCGCCTGCCGATGCCGGACAAAAACGTGCATCCGGGCAAGGCGGTGAATGGCAACTGCTATGTCGGCTTCGGTGGCAAGGAGATCAAGAAGCCTCTGGCTGAGGCGGAGGTTTTGGCCTCTTCGGCACCTGTTGGCTGGGCCGATGTCAAGGGTGGCAAGGTTCCCGCCAGCGCCCTGAGTGCCGGTACCGCCAACGGCGTGACAATGCACTTCTGCCGCGCCAAGCATGAAGGCAAGACCCCGGTCGCAGGCAAGGAATGGAAGGGCAACTGCTATTACGGTTACGGCGGCAAAGAGATCAAAACGACTGAGTTTCAGGTAATGGGGCTCACCAAGGTCGCCGCCGCACCCGGCCCGACGGCACCGGCACCGACCACAGCAGCGGCCAAACCCGCGGTGCCTGCCGCTGCGCCCGCACCTGGTGCGGCAACAGGCGCAGTAGCCAAGGCCGCGGGTCCGGCCGCCGCTGCACCGCCCGCTCCCACCGCTGCGCCGGTGGCACCTGCCAAGCCGAGCGCGCCGGCGACCCCTGCGCCTGTAGCAAAACCTGCACCGGCGGCAGCTGCACCTGCAGCCGCAGATCCGCTCAGTTGGTCAAAGGGCGCGGTGCCTGCCAATGCCGTGCTCGCCGCAGGAACCAAAGAGCAACCGATGCATATTTGTCGCCTGCCGATGCCGGACAAAAACGTGCATCCGGGCAAGGCGGTGAACGGCAACTGCTATGTCGGCTTCGGCGGCAAGGAAATCAAGGTTCCCCTCAAGGACGCCGAGGTACTGGCTTCTTCAGCGCCGACCGGTTGGGCCGATGTCAAGGGTGGCAAGGTGCCTGCAAACGCCCTGAAGGCTGGCGTGGTCAATGGGGTGGCAATGCACTTCTGTCGCGCGAAGCATGAAGGCAAGGCCTTGCACGCGGGCAAGGAGTACAAGGGCACCTGCTATTACGGTTACGGCGGTAAAGAGATCAAGGCAACGGAGTTCCAGGTGATGGGGCTTACCAAAGTTGCCGCTGCTCCGGCGATGCCGCCGAAGAAGTAGTAAGGCAAGAGTTTGCGTGAATGCCGCCTTTGCGCGGCATTCACGCTTTAACCATGCAATGGCATTTCGGACAAAGGAGAAATGAATGGGTCGGTCAAGTCTGTCTTTCGATTCAAATTTCCCGAAAGCAAAATACCATTCGCTTTCCAATCGGTTATAAACTGGATTTGCAGTCCCGCCCGCTGAGTCGACACTCAGAACAAGTCTTCGCTGCCAGCCCATTGAACGGATCAAACTTATGGCGCCAACCCTTGCCGCAATCCACCGCCCCGCCCGCATCAGCCTGGCCATCGTGTCGGCCCTGGCCGCCTTCCTGAGTCCCGCGCAAGCGAACAGCGACCCCGATACGCCGCTGATGGTTTCCTCGCGCAGCACTGTTTCCGAGGCCGAGCGACTTGCCGGCGAGGCACTCAAGCTGATCGCCGAGAACAAACTCGAGGATGCATCGATCTTCATCAACCAGGCCTTGCAGTTGAAGATCGACAAGTCCTACTTTCACCTGGTTAACGGACTCGTCTATCACCTCATGACCCGGCAGGGAAAACAGGCGAACTACGACCTGGCGGCGCAAGGGTATGCGATGGCGATCCGCTTCGATCCTGGCAACTGGATGGCACGCTACTTTCTCGGCCGACTGCGCATCGATGAAGGCAAGTACGACAGCGCGGTTCCCGAGTTTGCCGAAGCCCTGATGATTCAGCCCGAGGATCCGCAGGTTCTCAACAGCCTGATGTACGCCGCGTATCGCAACGGCTCGCCGGATATTGCCGCGGGCGCCATGTCGGCACTCGAATCGAAGGGAAAACTGGAAGGCGAGTTACTGCAGCGCAATGCCGCCATCATCTCCGCCGCACTCGGTCAGGACGAAAGGGCCGACGTGCTTCTGGAGCAGTTGCGCAAGGGCGGCATGGACCCGCGCGCGCTCGCCCATGTGGAGCGCCGCATCGCAGACTGGAAGCGCATTCATCGGCAAAAGCAGGCCGCAAAGCCCGCTGAATTGATCAAAACCCAGTTCGGCGGCGCCGACCCCGGCGGCGCCGCTGGTGGCGCTCCGCCCGCGGGTGGAGGCCTTGGTGGCGCTCCCGCTGCAGGTGGCGGCTTTGGTGCAGAAGCCGGTGCGGGCGGAGTTCTTGGTGCGGGCGCAGCCGTCGAACCCATCTCCCCCAACGCCAAAATGGTGGTTGTCGATGTGGTGCTGATCAGCACCGAGGAAACCATCTCGGCGCAACGCGGCGTGAACCTGCTCAACGGCCTCCAACTTCAATTCGGGGGGGGGACCACTACTCCGGGTTATCAGCGCACCCGCGGACGTACCGGCGAAACCGCCACTGCGGCAGCGATCTATACCGATACGGTCACCCGAACCATCACGATTCCGGCCATCAGCTATTCACTGAACATCTTCAACGCCGCCAACCAGCGCAACGAAGTCCTCGCCCGCCCGTCGCTGGTTGCGCTGACCGGACGTCAATCGGAGTTCTTTTCCGGGGTTGAGTTGAACGCAGTTTCGCGTGGAGGCACTGGTACAAATGCGAGCTCCCCAATCAGCATCCAGAAGGAGATCGGCGTTCAACTTTCAGTGACGCCGAATATGTTGCCGGATGGCCGCCTTCAAATGACCGTCACCGCGCAGCGGACTTTCATCAAGACGCCGAATCCGGATGCAACTTTCGAGCAGAAACTGGAAACCACCAAGAACAAGGTATCGGCCAATGTGGTCATGCGCTATGGCGAGACACTCATCCTCGGTGGCTTGAGCGAAAAAGAATCGGGCAATACCCGCGATGGAGTGCCTGGGCTGCAGGATATTCCCTTGGTGCAATACCTGTTCTCGCGCCGGACCAGTTCCGATTTCCAGAAGTCGGTGCTGATCCTGATTACACCCCGCCCGGCGGAATATGTCTATCAGCCGGAAAAGGCGCGCCAGGAACACGAAAAGACAATGAGCGAGGACGAAAGACCCATTGCCAGCCTGCGCGCGCGTTATTCCGACTGGTTCAAACCCTACCCCAACTGGGCTTCGGTCTTCCACCAGTTGCAGGAAAACAGCCTGTACCGGGAGTTCCGCACCGGTGACGTCGATCTCGAGAGTTGGTCGGACATGCGCTCGGTTAACGACCGCCTGCGCATCATCAAAGACTTCATCTATTACTGAGCAAAGGAACGCGCCATGAAGAGTTTCAAGTACGCGGTCCTGGTCGTGAGCCTGTCTCTCGGCATCGCGCCGGCCCTGGCCAAGGACGAGAGCAGTACCCGACCCAGCGAGAAGTATCGGCGCCAGTTGGCGGATGGTGGAATATGTCAGTTCTGCGACCTTCGCTATGAGGATTTCTCGACGCGCGAGATAACAAAGGCCAATTTGACCGGTGCCTATCTGTTTGGCACCAATTTCTCCTGGTCTGATTTCGGGAACTCGATCTTCGTTTCTGCAACGCTGCACCATGCGCGCATGGAATGGGCAAACTTCGACGGCGTCGACTTTTCCAAGGCCTACATCGAGGATGCCTCAATGTTTCGCGGCAGCTTTCGCAACGCCAACTTCCGCATGGCGGTGCTCTCGCGTTCAAACATGACGCGTAGCGACTTTAGCGGCGCTGACTTGCTGACCGCGACACTGGAAGACGTGGATCTCACCGATGCGCGACTCAACAACGCCAACCTGCGCCACGCGAATCTGAGTGGCGCTACCCTGTCCGGCGCGCGCCTGCGCAATGTCGACATGCAGGGTGCCACGCTGCGGCGCGCCAACTTCCAGGGCGCCGACCTGAATGGTGCAAACCTCTCCGCGGCGCAAGCGCGTGGCGGCAACTTTGCAAATACTTACCTCGATCGCGTCAACATGCGCAAGGCCCAGCTCCGCGATGCCGATTTCCGCGGTGCCATCCTCAATGCGGTCAATCTTGAAGGCGCCAATCTCATGGGGGCCGACTTTACCGGCGCCACCTTGAAAAACGTGACTATGCAGGGCGCCCGTCTGTGCCGCACCAAACTCGCCAATGGCATGGAGGGCGCCTGCTCGGACTCGGATCTCGCCCTGCTCGCAGCCGAGGATGCCGCCAAGGCCGCCGCGGCCGGACCTGCCACCGAAGCCGCCGCCGCGCCCCCTGAATCTCCGGATCCCGGCGCCGACGCCTCGGGATCTCCAGTACCTGGTGAGGAGGCGCCGCCCTTGCTTCAGCAAAACTTCCAAAGGCCCGGAGCAAAGAAAAAGGAGATCGCGCTGTGATTGCCTCGCGTTGGCTGTTCATTCTTGTCGCAGCCCTGTCATTCAATGCGCTCGCCCAGTCGGCGGCGCCGAATGCCAATCTCAAATCCGCGCCGCCGGAAGCCGCCGCAGTTCTGCCGCGAGTGCTTATTGGCGTCCCCTACAACGTCTTTTCCAAGCTTGACCAGGGGCGACCGGTCGGCATCATGCTGGAAACGCTGGATGCACTGGTGCAGCAGATGGGCTTCCAGCCCTCCTACATATCGATCCCGCCCTCGGATATGGTGGCAGCGCTCGAATCCGGCCAGATAGACATTGCCTCGGTACGCATCCAGTCCGCTCGCAGCAAGGAAAAGTCACACTTTTCCTCGCCCATCGTCACGGAGTTCAACATTCCGATCACCCGCGCCGGCTCGGATGTGAAAATTCGCTCGGTCACCGACCTGCAAGGCAAATCAATCGCAGGCCGGATCGGGTTTCATTATCCCGCTCTGGAAAATGTGCCCAATCTGAAGCTCGAGCGCTATGACTCTGATGCGGCAATGGTGCGGGCATTGCTACTGAAGAAGGTCGATATCGCCATCATCGCGGGGCTCTCCGATATCTTCATGTTCCGCACCGAGGGTGTTCTGCGCCAGGTCGAGATATCGGACGCTGCAATCGGCTCCGTACCGCTACGAGTGGCATTCTCGGCCAAGCGTTTCAGCGCCGAGCAGGTAGTGGACTTCAATAAGCGCCTCGCGGAGTTTCAGCAAGGAGATGATTGGCAAGGGGTCCTCGACCGGAACGGCTTTGCTGACCTGGTAAAGGATTGGCCCTCACTGCAATAGGCAAGGAGATCCCGCATGGCGCAACTCACCATCGCACTACAGCGGCTGATTACCACAGCAATTGGAGTTGTGCTGATCGGCGGCTGCGCCTCGACGCCGCCCACGTCCGCAATTCGTGCATCCGTCGTCGCCGAATCGGTGCTCGACTGCTTTCCCGCAGGTGCTCGAGAAACAGACGGCACGCCATACTTCTGCGAAGCATCGGCGGTGGTAATTTCAGGTGATCGGGTGCTGGTGGCCAGCGACAAATCGCTGCCCCAGGGTACGCCGCTGATCTCGATGCAGCGCGACGGGTTTCGCCTTCTCTCGAATACTGTCGAACCGATAAAGGCAGCACTGCCCCAGGCCGCGCGCAAGGTTGAGGGAATGACCCGCAGCCCGGACGGCGGCCGGATTTTCGCCAGCACGGCCTTCGATCGGTATGACCCCAAGTCCCCGCGCTTCGACACCTTCAATGTCCTCCTGACCTGGCCGGCAAACGCACCCGAACGGGCCCAGATGATAGCCGGCGAGACGCGCGAGGGCACCATGAGTTCCCTGCCCTTGCGTCGTGCCCTGGAAAAGCATCTGGGGGTCGCCTATTTCAAGGTCGAAGGCCTGATGGCGCTGCCCGGCAATCGTTTGATTTTCGGTGTGCGCGAGGCCGGCCGCAGCTACTCGGAATTTGCATATCGCATCCAACTCGTGGAAGCCGGCTATACCGTCGATGCGCAAGGGCGCGTCACCTTGAATCCCGGCATGCGTACCGTGCTCGATTTCAAACCGGACGCCTCGCTCAAACTTCTGGATGGCATCGGTGTGTCGAGCGTCGAATACGAGCCAACGCGGAATCGGGTCTATTTCACCACCAGCCACGAGACCGACAACAAACTTGGTGCCTACCTCTGGCAAATCGATCTGGCCGACCTTGATGCCGGCCGCGCCCCCAAGATCGTTCATGATGCCCAGGGCAATGTGCTGCATTTTGACAACAAGGCCGAAGGCATTGCCATCATTGACACCAGGCACCTGCTGATCATTCACGATGACGATCGCGTGACCGGGGGCAAACATAACCGCCAGCCGCATCAGGCGGTGTATTCCGTCGTCGAGATTTTGGACTAGCAACTGTTCGTCGCGGTCTTGCGTTGGGATTGCCCCTGGCGCAGTACCGGCTGTTGAGGCCGGTTCGGATGTCGAGCAGTGTCGTGGATACTGCGGCTGATGGCGTGAGCAGAGGCCGGAATTTTTCAAGAAGATATTTCAGTCCTACAATTCGAAACACATTAACCAGGGAGGCAATACAGTGGCCACAAAATCACGGAACCATCAGTTCAGACACATCGCGGTCGGAGGAACAATCCTGATATCGGCGACGCTGGCTTTTGCCCAGCAGACCAATTCTGCTCCGTTTGACACCATGCGCTGTATCGATACCTATGAGGCGGATCAGGCCAAATTCTTGGCCAGGACCAAAGCCTTGGCCGACCAGGGCAAACTCCCTGCGCCGATGAAGGACGCCAAGGACAAGGAAATCCGGGAACTCTATTCCAAGCAGTTCTTCCCCAACGTTGGCAAGCAAGGCAACGACGCCGCAAACAAGAAATGGTGCGATGACCGTGTGATGGATTTGCGCGGCCGGACTGCCGCGCTGGATGCGCCGCCGCCTCCTCCGGTCGCTCCGCCGGCACAAATCGTCGCGCCAAGCGCAGCCCCAGGTGCATCGGGGGTGCAAGGTGCATCAAGCTCACCGACGCAGCTACGGTCGGTGAACGTGCCGAATGCTTTCATTCGGCATCAACAGGGCATCGGTCGATTGACACCACTCGCATCCGATCTCGACAAGAAGGATGCGTCTTTTCTGATTCGTCCAGGCCTAGCAGGTGCTGGCGTATCGTTTGAGTCGGCTAATTTCAGCGGTCATTACTTGCGCCATCAGAACGGACAGATCCGCCTCGGTCGTGCAGATAACAACGTTCTTTTCAAAAAGGATGCGAGCTTTCATCAGCGACCTGGCTTGGCTGGCAAGGGCACATCGTTTGAGTCGGTTAATTTCCCCGGCGCATACCTGCGTCACTGCCGTGGCATGATCTTCATCGATGATGCTAAGGGCAGGAATAAAGCGTGTAGCGCCGATCCCGCAGTTGCCAAGCAGGATGCAAGTTTCGACCTGATAACGACACAGTCAGCCGTGCCGACTGCACCTCAATCGAAACCTGCTATCCAGGCTGGACCACCGGCCGTTCCGGCACCTGTGCGCCCTGTAACACCTCCGGCACCCGTGGCAGCTGCACCGGCTCCCTTGTCGCCCGAAGCCTACAGGCAATGCATGACCGACGGATCCGCAATATTTCAAGCCGGGCAGAAACAGTTCAATAGTCAAACTCGCAGGGAACAAGACAAGAACGAATGGAGAAACAAGGAAGGTGCCTACTTCAATGCCCAGGAGCAGTTTCGCGGGCAGCAGTATCAAAGTATCTGCGACAAATACAAGAGCACTGCAACGACCGCCAAAGATTTTGCGTTTAGGGTGAAGTAGTTTAGCGGTTGGTCTGCGGGCAATTGAACTACGAAATCGGGACTTCGGTCCCGATTTCGCTTTTGGCTAAGGCGAATCAAATATTGCCGGGCCGCTACAGCGCACACCGAAATTCTGCTCCGCTATCCTGCGGTCACCGCCCGCAGCATCGGCTTGTCGATCTGCTCAGCGGATGGTTACGATCAACAAGGTAGCCGCTACGTAACCAAAGGCAAGACCGGCGCCCCATCGCGCTGACAGTCGCGCGGCACGGGCCGGTTCGGAAAGAGCTGCCTTGTGCAGGTAGATGAAGATCATCGTCACGGCAAAGATGAACCCCATGGTCATGTGGTAGAGCTGGTCGCCCATGCCGAATTCATCGGTTTCGGGCAGACTGGTCGACAGCGAGCCACCGGTGATCGCGGCCATGAATATCGCGGACGTGCTCAGGAAGAAGCGTGTGTCGATCAGATCCGAACTGACGGCGAAACCGGCCAAGGTCAATGCGGCCGCCAAAAAGAGCATCGAAAAGTATTTGAGAAAATACCCATGCCCGGATCGCTTCAGGTCTATGGCAAAGGTATAGCGCGGAATCCGTGTTTCAGTATTCTTGGCCAGTGAAACGTCGCCGTAATTGGTTTTGTAGCTCGTCACCGAACCATAACTGTCGAACTGCCCCACGGCCCACCCTGGCACAGTGATTTTCGAACTGATATTGGTATTGTCCTTGTCGGGCTTGTAGGTCACCACGCGACCGTCGGCCTTGCTGTCCTCAATCTGTATTTTCAGGGCCTGATTGTCCAATGGATAATGGGCGACATCGAAGTTTCTGAAGATCGTAGCCTCCACATGGGCGGAGGCATAGCGAGTGTCGCCGATTTTCTTCGTGATGACACCGTCCTTGGCGTCGATGTGACCATTGAATATGCTGAAGGTTTCAACCGGATTGATCTCATCCCCCGTCCACCGAAACCAGATGACAAAATCGACCTGAAACTTCTTTTCCTTCAAACTGATGGAAGGAATGTTGTTCAGGTAAATCCCGACATCGATGACTTGAGGGGAACTCGTTGCCGAATGTGCCACGGGTGAGAGCCATCCCAAAACGAAGGCAAGAAACAAAAACCCTGCCCATGACCATCCTGGTTTGGTCGAGAATAATGTCTTGTTCATGGGACGCGAACCCAATTGAATTTATGCCGGAAGGGTGAGAGTTGCATCGACTTAAGGCGCGGCAATTGGAATCCAAAGCCAAATCGCCTGGGTCATCAGAAACGCTCCGATAGCACCGACGACGACACTCGCCTGGAAAAGCCGGTTGCTCACGCTCAAGATGCTCGCCGTCAGCAGCACGATGGCGATTTGAAGCGCGCTACCTGTGTAGGTGTACCAGGGGCTGCGCTCTTTTGCCGCCGTCCGTTCGGCTTCCAGAGCCCGCGCCTTGGCCATGAGTTCCTTTTTCCCCTCGCCGGTAGCCGGTTCGCTCTCATACCCGGCGGCCTTCTTCGCATATTTTTCCGCGATCGCCATATTCCCGGCATCCGCAGCCTGCACCGAGGCAATTTCGTAAGCTGTCTGCTTGATGCTCTTGGCTTGAAAGAAGGCCCAGGTATTGTTTGCGGCAATGGTGTTGTTGAGTATCTTGCTGCTATTTCCCCCACCAACCAGTGTGTTGATCGCAAGCAAAGCGGCCAGAACCGTAATGGCCCAGCCAGCCTTGTCCTTGATTTGCGCTTCGCGTTCCGAGCGTGAGGGTGTGGTGGGTGCGCTAGCCATCAAGATATCCTTTCCTGTCAAATGCTGGCTTCAGATGTGCGTGCCTTGTTCAAATTCAGGGCGTTGGTCTGCAGCGCTTAAGCAGTACCAGCGTCGGATTTCGCATCGACCACCACGATGTCGTCGGCCTGATCCATCGGCATCAGGGGAATGTTGCGTTCGGCGAATTTCTCCCGCACGTAACGCCACAGTTCCTCGCGGACACGGCCTTTCTTCGGCAGGATGGCGACCCGGTAGCCGGCGGAGTATTCGCCAACCCAGCGACCGTTGAGATTGACGACACCGCGGTAGCGCACCATCGGATCGTAGCCGGGGACATCCTTGCAGACAATTTGCGTCGACTTCGCCACAGCTCCGTTGATGATTTCCAGCACCGTCGCGGGTTCGACATCGGCCGGTGTGTAGAAACGGGTTTCCGCGACGATGCCGTGCGGCACCTGGCTGTAGTTTTCGGTCATGGCCTCGGATACCTTCGAGTTGGCCAGACTCACCATCGGACCGTCGTTGGATTCCATTCGGGTCGTTCGCCAGGTGATGTCAGTGACCTGGCCGATGATGTTGTTGATCTTGATGTAGTCACCGACCTTGAACGGACGCTCGACGTTGAGGATAATCCCCGAAAACACGTTGGCGATGTTGGCCTGGATGGCCAGGCCGACCACCATGGCGAGGACGCCCGAGGTTGCCAGCAAACTGGTCAGTGGCTGATTGAATACCACGGCGATGATGCCGCCAAAAGCCAGGGCGAAGATCAGCACGGTGACAAAGAACTTCATCACGTTGGGAACCTGGCGCCCGGTCGTGTGTTCCAGCGGTATCCAGCCGAAGCGGCGCACCGCCATATCCACCAACTGCGCGGCGAGGATCCACCAGAAGGCTTCATAGACCATGACCAGCGTTTGCGTCGAGGACTGCGCCCAGTGACCAAAGGCCCAGTCGATGGCCATGTTGCCAACCCCAAGCAACAGGCAGGGCCAGAAAGCCAGGCGCAGCAACCAGGATTGCAGCACCCAGTAGCGCCCCAGTACCTGCGCGTCGAGAGCCTGGCCGACCATGGCACCGACCAGGCCAAAGATCGCGATATAGAGGAAAAAGGCGTTGGGGATAAAGTCGCGCACGGCAACGACTTCGGGGCTCAGCAACACGCCCAGGGTTATTGCCGAGAACAACGGCTGTTCGCCGGTCATGCCGACATACTGCGGTGCGCCATCGCCGCGTTCGCGCACCAGGTCCTGCGAGATCCACGCATTTTCCACGGCCCAGTCCGAACCGGAACGCAGGATCCGGCGCTGACGCAGGTCGTCCGTCAGGACGCTGCCGGTGGGCATGCCGAGCACATCGACGACATAGGTCAGGTTGTTGCGGTTGAGCAGGCGGTGGCGGAACGAGATTCCCGCGATGTTCTGGTTGTAGGCGCGCTTGTCGGCCGTGAAGTTGAGCTTGAACGCCTGCTTGACCCGATAGCGACGGTACTGAACCTCCTCGCTGTCCTTGATCTCTTCGGGCTTGTCGAACTTGACGGGTTCGACGGCGTTCACGACATCCATGTCCTGCGGGTCGAACTTGCCGCGGTAACGGAACCAGATCGACATGTCGAGAGTCGCCGTTTCCTTCTGCTTGTCGATGTTGGAAATCTCGTGCAGGGTCACGCCGACATAGACCACGCTGGTCTTGAACATGAAACGGTCGTTGACATAGAGCACGCGCCCCTGGCGCAGGGCGTCGATATAGTTGAACCCCGCTCCCTTGGCGATCGGCAGCAACTGAATGGGCGCCGAGATGAGTCGATTGCCGTTGAAGGCACCCATCTGGGTCGGCACCTGCGCGAGACCATCGACAAAGGACAGATTGCCCATGATTCCGGCAGAAGTTTCCGCCGGCGGCTTGGCGGAAACGGCGTAGTGGGCGGCGTCGTGTGCAACCGTGGCAACCCAGTCGGGCGACGTGGAGAAACTGCGCTGGTATGCCGACTGAAAACGCTGCGCACGCTCGTTGGCGGTATCGAACAACACCGGCGTGGCGACGATGATGCCGTGATTCTGCACTTCGGCATCCTTGCCGGCGAGTTTCTTCAGCGCTTGGGAGAACTCGCCGGTAGCCAGCGCCGAGGGCCCGAACAGATCAAGCGCATTGCCTGTGCCACGGATCGAATGGACCAGGCGGGCCGCCAGTTCCGGGCGGGTTGCAATGTAGATGGCACCGACGTCGATGTCCTTCACCGCTGCGATGATTTCCTTTTGCTTGGCTTCGTTGCCACCCGCCGGAAGCGTCCAGACCTGTTTTACCGGCGTATCGAAACGTTGATAGACGTCGACCAGCGGATCGACCAGCGCATCAAATTCGGCCCCCTCCTCGCGTATCACATACATCAAGCGACGCTGCTGGATGTTGCGCGCATAGTTGGCGGCGAATCGGGATTCTTCGAGCGGATCGACCCCCAGGGACACGACACCGGGCAAGGGTGCAGCCAGTTGCAACGGCGTTACCACGCGCAGTTTGGCCTTTTCGTACTGCGGCGCCGCTTGCTTGAGCAGGCCGGCATCAAGATAGCCGACGACTCCGATGACGCGCTTGTCGGCCATTACCTTGGCCGGCGCGTCCGCGCCCTCTTCCACCACCATGAGTTCCACGCGCCGCCCGCTGATGCCACCATCACGTGCGAGTTGATCCAGGAAGAGCTGCGCCCCTTTTTGCATGGCCATACCGGTCGGCGACTTGGTCGGAACCACCAGCGCCAGTCTTGGCCTTGTCTCGAGATTGTCTTCAACCAGAGTGAACCGGGCCACGGCGGAAAGCACGGCACTGACGACCACGATCACGATCATGATCAGCCAGAACACTCGCCACTTTGCCTTGCCTTGCAGCAGTTGGATAACTTTGCTCATGATTGCCTCGTTTTTGCCAGGATGATGGTCGTGGGGAAAGTGCTGCTAAATTTCATGCGGAGCTCGGGACCCCTGATGATGAAACACGCGAAAGGCGGCTTAAAGGCCCGCCCCTCCCATCCTCCAATCGCAAACGTCGCATGCGACCTTCCCCTCGCGGGGAGGCTTCTAATTGGCTCGCTGCGCTTGTTTATCACCAGTCGCTTCGGAATAGTTGTTTCACGTTAAAGAGCGGAACGAAATGCATGATCATTGTTTGGGCATGGGGCCGTCGGATATCAGGATAGGCACGCGATTTTGGCCCGCGACCACGACGGCCTGAATCGGCAGGCCGCCTTCCGGCACCTCGGTGGCGATGAACTGACGCTTGGCCGGATCGAAACGCAGCCAGGACGGCAGCGGGCGCCCAGCTGCATCGGTGACCTTGGCCCCACTCAGGTTGCTGGGCAAACTGCGCGCCACACTGGCGGGTACCGTGAAGCGGAAGGCATTTGCATCCTCCGCCCGGCGCGCGGCCTCGATCGCGCGCGCCGGCGTCTGCCCACGTGAAAGTGCCAGGCTCAAGACAGCGCGATAGGTTCGGCTGGAGCCGCCGGCCGGCACCAGCGTCTCGACCCCGACGCCTGTTGCCAGCGCTGTCGCCGGAGTCGGCGCAGGTGCGACGGCGTCGGCCGCTCTATTCGCGACCTGCAAGGCCACTTCGGGTGGCAGGCCGCGTCCCAGTGCATTGGTGAGGGCGCGATCGAAATCGGCGCCACGTTCGGGCAGGGTCGTCGTGCCGCCGCGGACCAGGGACGCCTGCGGTTGCCGGGCATCGACGGCAATCGCCACTTGTTCGGCACGCTGTATTTCGGCCGCTTTGGCGATGGCAACACCGGGCGCCTCGCCGCGCGCCAAGGCCAGCGCCAAAACCTGCTCCGATGCGCCACCCGCCGTGCCGGAAACGATCGCCTCGGTGCGCCCGGAGGCCAATCCGACGCTGGGGTTGCGTGCATCCGCCCGCACTGCCGCAGCATCGGCCTCGGCCGCTTGCCCGGCCCGCGCCATGGCTTGCTGTGGCGATACGCCTTGGGCGAGCATGCTGCCAAGCGACTTCTGGAACGCGGGATTGGCGCTTTGCGGGGAAGCCGACGCCGCCGCGGTACCCGAGGCCAACTGCGCCCGCGGTGTGGTGTCGGCGATCGTCGCCTGATCGGACTGGCGACCGGCCTCCTTCGCCGCAACCACCGCCGCGGCCATTGGCAGCCCTCGCGCCAGGGCAACGGACAAGCTGCGATCAAAGGCCGCGGACCCGGCGCTGGTTTTGGTCGTTGCCAAGGTGCTAAGCGAGGTGGCGACATCCCCGCTGCCGGCAGCAATCGCCCGCGACAGGGCGACCGCTGGCGTCCGCGGCGGGGGCAGACTGACCTCTGCCTGGAATACCCTTTCCGCGCTCGCCATGGCCTGCTCCATCGGCTGGCCCTGGGCGAGCTTCTGCGCCAGCGCCGTGCTGAAGGCATTGCCTGCACGATTCGCCGTTGTCGTGCTACCCCCGCGGCCTACCGCCGCCTCCACCCGTGCCGTGACCAGGGCATCGATGCTGCGCACCGGTGCATCGGTGCTTGCCAGGCGCGTGGTTGTGGCGGTCACGACGGCAGGTGGCGGCTTCGCAGCAACGGGATCAGCCGTTGTCGGTGCAGCGCCAGCGCTTGCGACAGCGACGGCACGCGGCGCACCGCCTGGGGTTGTCGCCACTCCGGCCTTCGTCTGAGGATTCGTTTGCGTCGTGGGCGTGCCCGATGCCACCTGAACTCGTCCTGCTGTGCCACCCGCCGCAACAGCCGTTCCGCCGGTGGTGGGAGTCCGGGCAGGCGCGGTGCCGGCAGGAGGCGTGGTTGTTGCCGTCCGTGGTGGTGTCGGGGTAGCGGTGGTGGTAGCGGTAGCGGTGGTGGCAGCGGTGGTGGCAGCGGTGGCGGTGGCGGTGGCGGTGGTGGTGGCGGTGGTGGTGGTCTGGGTGGGCGACGTCGCTGCTGCGCCACCGGATGCAGCTGTCGTCGAGGTGGCAGGCTGCGCCGCTGTCGTCTCCGTGCCGGCGGTGCCCGTGCCGTCCGTTGACGTCGTGGTCGAGCCTGTGCTTGCCGTATCGCTGCTCGACTGCGTGCTGCTTGTAGTGGATGTACTGGTCGACGTGCTGCTGGTGGAGGTGGGGCTTGTCGATGTGCTGCCCACGGTGGTCGATGTACTTGATGCGCCGCCGATCAGCGGATCAGCGCTTACTCCCGCACCGCCAGTTAAAGGAGTGCTGGTCGACGTTCCGGTGAACGGACTGGTCGACGCGCCGGTCAAATCGGTCGGTGGCGCCGGGATCGTGGTCAATGTCGGAACCGTGGGTACTACCGGAATCGGCGCCAGCACGACCGGTGGCGGCGTGGGCGGCGGCGTCGGAGCAACGGCGGTAGTGATCGACAGTGTGCCGTTGAAATAGCTGATCGTATAGTTGGTGCTGGTATAGCCGAATGGCGTAAGCACATAACCGCCAATCGCCGTCGCACCCTGGCTGGTACCACCAAAGTCCAGGAGTCCGCCGAGCACGGCAACGGTCTCGCCGCCGACAAAGCCCGCAAAACCTGCCCCGTTGCCGCCGACGTAGGGCACTCCATCGAAAACCTTCGTCGCGGCAGAAGCCGTAACCGAAAGCGGGGCGAGTGTAATGTTGGCTGTCGCACCGGACGCATCCAGAATCGTGTAATTGGCGCTATCTCCACCAACAAGTGCTAGGCCTGTAACCGCCACCTGGATGCCAACACCGACGTTCTTGTCAATGAAGGTTCCGATCGCACCGCCTGTGTTCAGCGTAACGGCATCGCCCGTATAGAACCAGTTGACGGTGCTGTTACTGGCCCCCCCTGTGATGGCCGCGACCACCGTGCCCAGCGCTGCCACCGTAGTGGCGTCGTAGACCTTGTTGGTGGCCGTGATGAGCGTCGCTGTGATGGGCTTCGGGGTGACGGTCAGTTCGTTGGTGCTGCCGCCATTGTTGGTCAGCGCGTAGCCGAGTGAGTTGGCCAGGCCGCTGGCATAGCTCACATCATGCTGCCCGGCCGTGTATCGCGCGGTCGTCGAGGTCGTACCGCCGGTCGTCCAGACGGCTACTCCGGTGGTCGTCGCCACGGCATTATCGCCATTGATCGTTACGCCAAGGGTCGGGGTATAGCTTGGGTCCGCATCTCCATAAACGATGGTGTGCCCGCTCGGTGTGACGGTGAGACTGGGCTGCTCGCGGAAGATGGCGTTCAGACCGGTGTTTGGCGCCCCGTTCGACAAGCTGAGCGGCGCCGTGTAACCAGAAGCCCCTTCGTCGCTGTTGTAGCGGAACTTACCGCTCCCTGACCCGCCGACCTTGGTAATCAGATTGGCACTGCCGGCGACGCTGCCAGAAAAAAGGCTGATGATCCCCCCAGCGCCGGCCTGGATTGGACCGGCGACGGCAGCTCCGGTGATGTCGATATTGCCGCTGGCCGGAGTTCCGAGCCCACCCGGGTTAGCCGTCTGTCCGGCATTCAGCCGAATCGCATTCCCCGACCCGTTGCTTGTAATCACCGGCTGATTGACGTTGATGTCGCCTGTGGTGGTGGCAATGTTGATCAGGCCACCGGCAGTGATGCCGTTAGTCGGGCCTACCGAGCCAACGATCAGGTTGCCAGTGTTGGTAAGACTGACGCCACCAGCCGAGTTGACTGCCAGATTGCCCGAAATCACCGTATTCAGGCCGACTACGTTAGCGGCATTGTTGATCAACAGATCCAACGTGGTGATCGTCCCGGGACCGCTGATTATCCCGGATGCAGTCATCGCCGTAAGGCTCCCAGACGTAACAGCCTGATTGAGCGTGATCGTGCTGCCCTGAAGCGTTATTGGTCCCGCGACAGACGCAATAGCTTCGTTAACGGTGATGTTGCCTGCGGTGGCCGCGATATGGATCGGGCCGCCGGCATTGATGCCGCTAGTCAGGCCTGCCGAGCCAACGATCAGGTTGCTAGTGTTGGTAAGGCTGACGCCACCAACCGAGTTGACTGCCAGATTGCCCGAAATCGCCGTATTCAGGCCGACTACGTTAGCGGCATTTC
>CAMBRI010000007.1 GCA_945870205.1 Sulfuritalea hydrogenivorans sk43H
ACCATGAACAGCAGCACCGCGGAGAACTTGATGCGCTCGGCGAAGGCGCCGACGATCAGGCCGCAGGTGATGGCCGCGAAGGCGCCCTGGAAGGCAACGAAGACAAACTCGGAAACCACGACGCCCTTGCTGAAGGTCGCGGCGACCGAATCCGGCGTGATGCCTTTGAGGAACAGCTTGTCGAGACTGCCGAAGAAGGCGTTCCCCTCGCTGAAGGCGACACTGTAGCCATACACGGCCCACAGCACGCTGATCACCGAGAAGGTGATGAACACCTGCATCAGCACCGACAGCATGTTCTTGCTGCGCACCAGGCCGCCGTAGAACAACGCGAGGCCAGGGATGCTCATCAGGATCACAAGCGCGGTGGATACCATCAGCCAGGCGTTGTCGCCCTTGTTGGGCACCGGGGCGGGTGCCGCGGCAGGAGCTGCAGAAGGCGCTGCGGCAGGAGCAGCGGCCGGCGCGGATGTCGCAGCAGGTGCTGCAGCGGCTGACGGAGCGGCAGCAGAAGCCGCCGCAGGCTTGTCGTCGGCCCAGGCGCTGGAAGCGCCGCCGGCGATGCCGACGGCAAGTACCGTCAGCAGAGTGGCTAGAAGTTTCTTCATTTGAGCTCTCCCTTACAGGGCTTCCTCACCGGTTTCACCGGTGCGGATGCGGATGACTTGTTCGACGTCGAAGACGAAAATCTTGCCGTCGCCGATCTTGCCGGTGCTGGCGGATTTTTCGATGGTTTCGATGACCTGGTCCACCATGTCGTCGCGAATGGCGGCTTCGACCTTGACCTTGGGCAGAAAATCGACGACGTATTCGGCGCCGCGATAAAGCTCGGTATGACCTTTTTGCCGGCCGAACCCCTTGACCTCGGTAACGGTGATCCCTTGTACGCCAACGGCGGCAAGAGCCTCGCGTACCTCGTCAAGCTTGAACGGCTTGATGATGGCGGTGACGAGTTTCATGGCTGATTCCTTTATGAATGGGAGGAGCTTGGGTAGGTTTCATTTCATCCCGCCGACGCCGGCCGGGTCGGCGGCGGGATTGAAGTCGATGACTTAGAACGTCTTCTTGAAAGACAGCACGATAGCTCCCTTGGCGACATCCTTGAAGCCATTCTGTCCGCCGGTGGTCGAGTTCATGTTCGCGCCCCAGCAGTATGCAGATACCGTACCTGCTGCCGGGAAGGGATTGCTGCAATGGCCCTTGGCATCGGTGTCCGAGTAGGTGAGGCCGACGACACCGAAACCGACATCCTTGGTAACGCCAATGTTCCAGTCGGTGTAGTCGGCAGAGGCCGCAGTCGGCACCGCTGCCGTCGTCGAAACGACATTTTTCACCTTCTGCTTGCCGACATGTCCGGATACGCCCCAGCCGTCGCCAACATCATAGGCGGCGTTGATTTCAAGGTAGTTCGACCCCTTCGTGTTTCGAGTTGCATCGGTGCCGGCTGCCGTTGTCGGCACCCAGCCGATGAAGTGCGAGGAAATGGCCTGCGAATACTTGACCGTGACCCACTTGTAGCCAATGGCGCCATAGACTTCGGTGGTATTCGGGTTCGCGAACTGACTGAACACTGCGGCGTTGCCCTTGGTGGAGCCGCCACTGCCCGGGTAGTTGTAGTGGATCAGACCCACGTCGTAAGTCCAGTCGCCGCCGGCGAACGTATTCTTGTAGCCACCGTACAGGTCAATTTCGGTCCCGCCGCTACCGAGTGCGTCCTTGACCCAGGAAATCGTGGACCCCCAGACGCCGGCATAGAGCCCGCTGGAGTGACTGTAGTCGACCCCACCCTGCAGGGCTGCCGCGTGACGCGTCTGGCTTATGCCGCGAAACAGGTAATCTGAAACGACGCCGACATTCGGCGCAAAGCTGTGGGTCGGTGTTGGCGCCGCATCGGCGGCAAATACCAGTGCGGGTGAAGCGAAAGCGGTTGCCATGGCGGCAGCGATTAGAGTCTTGCGCATGATGAGGCTCCTGAAAGAGTTTAAAAATTACAAACTCTCTAATGCAGAGACCGTGCCAGACTTTTATTTCATTATTAATCCTATAGTTACACCTATCTTGCAATGCAGCATCGGCGACTTTGCACCAAACCGGGCCATAAGCACAGCGGCGACGCACTGTCGTGGTGCGAGATCCGCGCTGACAGCGGTCGGCGACGTCGCTGTGCTAGACTTTATTTCGTCACCGTAAAGCACAACAACATAATGCTGAATCCCAAGTTGCTCGATGAAATGTCCGCCCGCGTCTCTTCACTGCTGGCGGCAACACCCGCCGGTGATGTCGAAAAGAACATGCGCGCGGCCTTGGCCGGCCTGTTTGCCAAGCTCGATCTTGTTACCCGCGAAGAGTTCGATGTGCAACGCGAAGTGCTGACCCGCACGCGAGAGAAACTCGTTGCGCTTGAAGCCCGGGTCGTTGAACTGGAAGCCCGGAATCAAGCCATTCAGCCAGACGTAGCGCGACCGTAGAACGCTCGATGTCGCTCGCCGTTCTGCGCTCGCGGGCACTGGCAGGCCTTGAGGCTCCCGAAGTCACGGTTGAGGTTCATCTCTCGGCAGGATTGCCATCGTTCACCCTGGTTGGCTTGCCCGATACCGAGGTAAAGGAAGCGCGTGACCGGGTCCGTGCCGCAATCCAGAACTGTGGCTTCGATTTTCCGCAGCGGCGTATCACCGTAAACCTGGCGCCGGCCGACTTGCCCAAGGAGTCGGGCCGCTTCGACCTGCCCATTGCGCTGGGCATCCTGGTCGCCGCCGGGCAGATCAAGGCGCCAAACCTTGACGCCTATGAATTCGCCGGCGAACTGGCGCTCTCGGGCGAGCTGCGGGCCGTACGCGGCGCGCTTGCCATGTGCGCCGCAATCCACCGCCAGGCCGGATCGCGGCAGCAGGCCGCACGAGCCTTTGTTCTGCCGCTGGAGAGCGCTCCCGAAGCCGCACTGATTCAGGGCATCAGCATCCTGCCGGCGCAGAACCTGTTGCAGGTCTGCGCCCATCTTGCCGGACGCGAAACGCTCGCCGCTTTCGCCGCAACGCCGGCGCCGGCATTTGCACATTATCCCGATCTGGCCGACGTCAAAGGCCAGGAGCAGGCCAAGCGCGCCCTTGAAGTCACCGCGGCCGGTGGCCACAGCCTGCTCATGAGCGGGCCGCCGGGTGCCGGCAAATCGATGCTGGCACAACGTCTGCCGGGGCTGTTGCCGCCAATGACACCGGCTGAGGCCCTGGAGTCCGCCGCCGTGCATTCGCTGGCGGGTACATTCCGTCTGACGCACTGGGGTCAGCGTCCGTTTCGCGCTCCTCACCATTCGGCGTCCAGCGCCGCGCTAGTGGGCGGCGGCGGCACCCCGCGACCTGGCGAGATCTCGCTGGCCCACAACGGCACCCTGTTTCTCGACGAACTGTCCGAGTTCCAGCGCGGCGTGCTGGAAGCCCTGCGCGAACCGCTCGAGACCGGGCAGATCCACATCGCCCGCGCCACGCGCCGCGCCGAATTCCCCGCGCGCTTCCAACTGGTGGCGGCGATGAATCCCTGCCCCTGCGGCTGGCTCGGCCATGGCTCGGGCAAGTGCCGGTGCACCCCGGACAATGTCGCGCGCTACCGCGGCAAACTCTCGGGGCCCTTGCTCGACCGTATCGACCTGATGCTCGAGGTGCCGGCCGTGAGCGAAGCCGAACTGAGTACGCGCGGCGATGGCGAATCCTCGGCGACCGTGCGTCAGCGCGTCATCGTCGCCCGCGACCGACAACTGGCGCGCCAAGGCAAACCCAACGCGCAACTCGCGCCCGACGAAATCGAGCGGCATTGCCTGCCCGACAGCAAGGGCGCCTTGCTGCTCAAGCAAGCCATGCAGCAGTTCGGCTTGTCGGCGCGCGCCTATCATCGCATCCTCAAGGTGGCACGGACCATTGCCGACCTTGCGGAACTGCCGGATGGAACGCCGCTCACGGCGGCCCATGTCGCCGAGGCCGTGCACTACCGGCGCGGCCTGGCAGGCTAGAATCCGCCATCGGCCGCCACCGCATCAGGCTCCAGGAGCGCGACTTGGCAAAACAGCTTACCGCTGCCAATCTCACCAATACCCAGTTGCTGGGCATACTCGGCATCGCAGACGACGCCATCGTCTGCTTTGACAATGCCCTGCGGATCATTCTGTTCAACCAGGGTGCCACGCGCGTCTTCGGCTGGTCCGCCGCCGACGCCATTGGCCAGACCATCGACCTGCTGTTGCCGCCACGCTTCCGACCGGGACACGGCGCGCTGGTGGATGGATTTCGCCAGTCCGCCGACGTGGCGCGACGCATGGCAGAGCGCAGCTCGATATTCGCCATCCGCAAGGACGGCAGCGAATTTCCCGCGGAAGCCTCGATCTCGCGGCTGGGGACAGGCGCGACGCTGGTCTTTACGGTAATACTGCGCGACATCAGTGCGCGCGTCGCCCATGAACGCGAACTCGAGGCGGCGAAGGAAAAGGCCGAGGCGGCGATGCAGGCCAAGAGCATGTTCCTGGCCAACATGAGCCATGAAATCCGCACTCCGCTCAATGCCGTGATCGGCATGACCAGCCTGTTGCTCAACACGCAGGTCGACGACGAACAGCGCGACTACGCCGAAACCGTTCGCGCCAGCAGCGAGGCCTTGCTGACGATCATCAACGACATCCTCGACTACTCGAAAATTGAAGTCGGAAAACTGGAAATCGAGCGCTATCCCTTCGACCTGCGCCGCTGTCTCGAAGAGGCGATGGACCTGATCAGTGCCGACGCGGGCGAAAAGAACATCAATCTCGCCTACTTCATTGACGACAGCGTTCCGGCGTCGCTGATCGGCGACGTCACCCGCCTGCGCCAGATCCTGGTCAATCTGCTCTCCAACGCAATCAAGTTCACCCATCGCGGCGAGGTGGTGATCACCGTCACCGGCGTTGCGCTGGACGACCGGCGCCAGGAAATCAGCTTTGCCGTGCGCGACACCGGCATCGGCATCGCCGAGGACAAGCTGGCGGAGCTGTTTCAGTCCTTCACCCAGGTCGACGCTTCGACCACCCGCAAGTACGGCGGTACCGGGCTCGGCCTGGCGATCAGCCGCCGCCTCACCGAAATGATGGGCGGCCGCATGTGGGTGGAAAGCCTGGTCGGAACAGGTTCCACGTTTTTCTTCACCATCGCGACCGAGGCGGCCGGCTCGCAACTGGCCAGCAGTTACCTGCAGGAATTCTCTTCCGCACTGGCAGGCCGACGCGTCCTGATCGTTGACGACAACAGCACCAACCGCCGCATTCTGGTGAAGCAGACCCTGATCTGGGGCATGCTGCCATCGGCCGCCGCATCGGGCATCGAAGCGCTGGATTTCATTCGCCACGGTCATGCCTTCGATGTCGGCATTCTCGACATGAGCATGCCGGAAATGGATGGCCTGGCACTGGCCCTCGAAATCCGCAAGCACCGCGACCCGCAGGCCCTGCCGCTGGTGATGCTGACCTCGGTGACGAATCAACGGTCCAAGGACGACAAGATGGGCCGTGCCGCATTCGCCGCCTACCTCAACAAACCGATCAAGCCTGCCGCGCTGCTCGACGTGCTGCTCCATGCCATGCGCGTAGCTCCGATCATTACCGAACCCCGGCAGCCGATGCAGACCAAAGCGAAGCTGGCGGACACCCTGCCGCTCGCCATCCTGGTGGCCGAAGACAACACGGTGAATCAGAAGGTGGTGCACCAGTTACTGGCGCACCTGGGTTATCGCGCCGATGTCGTCGCCAGCGGCGCCGAAGTGCTCGATGCGCTGGAACGACAGAATTACGACGTGATCCTGATGGATGTGCAGATGCCGGAAATGGACGGCCTTGAAGCAACGCGCCGGCTCAAGGCGCGCTTCGGCCTTGCAACGTCGCCGCGCGTCGTCGCCATGACGGCCAGCGCGATGCTCGGTGACCGCGAAAAATGCCTCGCTGCAGGGATGGATGCCTATGTCTCCAAGCCCGTGGAACTCGATCAGGTACGGGAGGTGCTGATCGCCGTCACCCGGGGAACGGACGTCCGGCCGATTGCCGTGGGGGGAGACACTGACGACGACATTCCGGTGATCGATCTGCGCCGCATCGCGCAGTTGCTCGACCTGCAGGACGAGCAGCAACCACGCATGGTCGCCGACCTGATCGCGATGTTCTTCGCCGACTCTCCGGGGCATATGCAGCTGCTTGCGGACGCAATCCACGGCACCGACCCGGTGCATCTGGCCGCCGCCGCCCACCGCTACCTGTCAAGCGTAGAGAATCTCGGCGCGCGACGCATGCGAGCCCACTGCATGGAGCTCGAACGTCTGGGGATGGACGGTACCGTTGCGGGCGCCGCCGAAGCGCTTGAACAACTGCAACTGGAACTTGCGCTGGTCCGCGAGCAACTCGCGGCGATCGCCGCAAAACAGCAATAGAATCTCGCGCCTACCCGGCGCTCAGGAGCCTTTCCGATGGAATACCGCATCATTCCCGTCACACCGTTCGAACAGAACTGCACCCTGCTGTGGTGCACCGAGACCATGAAAGGCGCACTGGTCGACCCCGGCGGCGATACCGAACGCTTGCAGGCTGCCGCCGCCAAACTGGGCGTGACGGTGGAGAAGATCCTGCTGACCCACGGGCATATCGATCATGCCGGTGGCGCCGGCGAGTTGTCGACACGTCTTGGTGTACCCATCGAAGGTCCGCAGCGCGAGGAGAGCTTCTGGATCGACCAACTGGTCGCGCAAAGCCGCAGCTTTGGCTTTCCGCCGGCACAGCCCTTCACGCCGGATCGATGGCTCGAGGATGGCGACACGGTCTCCTTCGGCAAGGAAACCCTGCAAGTGCTTTTTACGCCGGGTCACACGCCCGGTCATGTGGTGTTCTTCCACGCCCCGTCGAAGCTGGCCATCGTCGGCGATGTGCTGTTCGCCGGTTCGATCGGTCGCACCGATTTTCCGCGTGGCAATCACCAGACGCTGATCAACTCGATCAAGCAAAAGCTCTGGCCGCTGGGCGATGATGTCGAATTCATTTCCGGCCACGGGCCGATGTCCACCTTCGGCGAGGAGCGCCGCAGCAATCCCTTTGTTGGCCAAGGAGCCTGACCATGCCACACACCTTCAGATTCTTTCGCGCAGGTGGCTTCGACCAGGTGCGCATCGACACCGCGGCCGATTTGCTGGCGCTGAAGGAACTCGACCAGAAGCTCTGGGTTGCGCTTTCCTGCCCGGTAAAGGGCATCGAGTTCGATACGCGCACGCTGGCATTGATCGACAGCGACAACGACGGGCATATCCGCGCGCCCGAACTGCTGGCGGCGATCGACTGGGCGGCGGCGCGGCTGAACGAACCCGAGTTGCTGGCGCAGCAGCTCGACGGTGTGCCGCTGTCGGCGATCAGGAACGACGAAGCCGGCGCGCCGCTGATTGCCGCTGCAAAAGGACTGCTGGACGAAGGACAGAACATTATTTCCGTGTATGCCGCAAGTGCTGCAGAGGCCGAGTACAGTGCGCGCGCCCTGGCGGCATGGGAGGTCGCCGGCAGCGCGGCCAAGCCGCTCGGTGATGCCACCGAAGCCGCCTGTGCAGCGCTTGCCGATGTCAGGGACAAGCTCAATGACTTCTTTGTCCGCTGCCGCCTGGCTGCCTTCGATACGCGGGCCGGCGATGCACTCAACGCCTCCGACGATGCGCTGAAGTCCCTCGGCGCTGCCGCGCTTTCGTCCGCCCATGCCGATATTGCCGCCCTGCCGCTGGCCCGGGTGGATGCCGGTGCCACGGTGCCATTGGGCGCTGCCATCGATTCAGGGATCAACCCGGCCTGGGCCTCACGCATGGCGGCCTTTCGCGAAGCCGCCGTGGTGCCCCTGCTCGGCGCTCGAGCCGCGCTCACGGAAAGCGACTGGCTGGCGATCCAGGATCAGCTGGTCGGGTTTGTCGCCTGGCAGGCGGCCAAGCCTGCCGGTTTGCCTCCCGAGGCCGACGCCGTACGCGACCTGGAGCGTCTGGCCCGTTACGTGCGCGACCTGCTGCCGCTGGCCAACAACTTCGTCGCCTTCCGCGATTTCTATACGCATCAGGGCAAGGGCACCTTCCAGATCGGAACGCTGTTTCTCGACGGCCGCTCGGCAGAATTGTGCGTGGCGGTCAATGATGCCGCCAAGCATGCCTCACTGGCGGGGCTTTCCCGTATCTGCCTGGTGTATTGCGACTGCGTCCGCAATGGAGAAAAGCTGACCATAGCCGCCGCGTTCACCGCCGGCGATTCCGATCAGTTGATGGTGGGTCGCAACGGCGTGTTTTACGACCGCCAGGGGCGCGACTGGAACGCAAGCATTACCAAGCTGGTCGAGCACCCGATCAGCCTGCGCCAGGCCTTCTGGTCGCCCTACAAGAAGCTGATGCGCATGGTCGGGGAACAGTTGCAGAAGATCGCCGCGAGCAAGGCTACGGCCGTCGAGGGAAAGCTCGCCGAAACCGCCCTTGGCGTCGGCAAGAAAGTCGACGGCCTGCCCGCCGCCGCCCCAGCCAAGCCCGCGGCCGCACAGCAGGCTTTCGATGTCGGCAAGTTCGCCGGCATCTTCGCCGCGATCGGCCTCGCCGTCGGCGCCATAGGGACGGCGCTGGCCGCCGTGTTGACCGGCCTGCTCGCCCTCAAGTGGTGGCAGATGCCGCTGGCCATCGGCGGCCTGATGCTGATGATCTCCGGTCCGGCCATGGTGCTCGCCTGGTTCAAGCTCAGAAGCCGCAATCTCGGCCCGATACTCGATGCCAACGGTTGGGCGGTAAATGCCCGCGCGCGCATCAACATTCCTTTTGGCACCTCGCTCACGCAACTGGCGCAATTGCCTGAAGGCGCGGAACGTGCGCTGACCGATCCCTATGCTGAAAAGGAGCGGCCGTGGAAGACCTATGCGGTGATTGCGGTCATCGTCTTTATCGCCGCGGCCTGGTGGACGCGCTGATAACCGGAAAATAAACCTACCACGTGATCAGCGGCTGCGTCCGCGGTAGCGCCCGCCCACCGGATTACTACGTCCGGACATCCGGTTTCGCCTAGCGCTCCCGCCAATACCCCGGCAGCCGGTGCTGATGGCCAACTGCCAGCACCAGCAACTCTCCAGGCAATGGCGCATAAATCACAAGGTACGGGAAGCGAGTGAGCAGACATTTTCGCGTGCCCTCGCCACTAACAGGCCACGCCAGCGGCATCGTCGTTACCAGCCGCAGGAGTTGGCGAAGTTCCAACCTGAATGCCTTGCCCAAATCGGGAGAAATCGCCGCGTAGTAATCAGCCGCCTCGCGAATCTCCTCCTGGGCGATAGCCAAATAGCGGATTTTCACTGGCGATCGAGATCGCCGAAGACTTCGCTCTCATCGACAGCCGCGAGTTCGCCGCGTCTATAGGCCGCCAGTCGACTTTCCGCCTCCGCAGCCCAGGCGGCAGCAATTTCCGGATCAGGTTTGTCGAGGGTGGCCAAAATAGTTTCGACGATCTGAAGGCGGTCGCTCGGCGGAAGCTTGGCTGCTTGCGAGGCGAGTTCTTGTGCGACAGTCATCATGACGTTCTCCTGCGGGTCCGAATTGGCGCACCTTACCCCAGCCACCGTCCATCATCAAGGCCATTGAAACACCCATGGCCGTGTCGGTCGTTGCGCTTTGAGCAGGGCTTCCGTGCTGTGGCACAATGAACGGTGTGCTGCATTGCAGCAGCGCGCTGGCGCAAACTTATCCGGATACCGTTCCCCGCCCGCGGCAGGGGGCATAAAAATAATGACAGTCCGCAATCTCGAATTCCTCTTCAGGCCGAAATCGGTCGCTGTCATCGCTGAACCCGACTCGCCCGGCTGTTATGCGGAAGTCGTGCTGCGCAATCTCGCGGCGGGCGGATTTTCGGGGCCAATCATTTCAGTCGCCGCGGAGAAGCGTTCGCTATTTGGACTCGGCGCCCATATCCACATGGATGAAATCGAGCTGGCGCCCGATCTGGCAATTGTCTGTGCGGCACTCGAGAATACCCCGCAAATCATTGCCAAACTCGGCGCACGAGGCACGCGCGCCGTTATCGTCGGCCCATCGATGCGGGACAAGACCGGCGGCGGCGAGGCTTTGGACATCCGCAAGGCCATCCTCGATGCGGCGCGGCCCCACCTGATGCGAGTTCTCGGACCGGGCAGCGGGGGGCTCGTGGTGCCCGCCAGCGGGCTCAACGCCAGCGTGGCGACGGTTACTCCGCTTCCCGGCAAGATTGCGCTGGTCGCCCAATCGACCTCCGTTGCGGCCTCGGTACTGGAAAGGGCTTGCGGCAAGGGAATCGGCTTTTCGGCGGCACTGCATCTGGGTGCCAGCGTCGATATCGATCTTGCCGACATCCTCGACTGGCTGGCGGCCGACCCCGATACCGAAGCCATCCTGGTGCAACTGGATTCAATATCCGGCGGACGCAAGTTCATGTCGGCGGCACGCGCGGCGGCGCGCAACAAGCCGGTGGTGGCCATACGCAACGGCAGGCTCGACGCCCGGCGCGAAAACGGGGGGCCGTTCACCCGTGATGACGTCTATGAAGCGGCATTGCGCCGCGCCGGCTGGGTCCGCATCGATACCCTGGAAGACTTGTTCGATTCGGCCGAAGCCATGGCCCGCGTTCGTCCGATGCGCGGCCAGCGCCTGTGCATTCTGGCCAATGGCCACGGCCTCGGACGGATTGCCGCCGACACGCTGCTGCGCTCCGGCGGGCGCCTCGCGACCCTGTCTGCGGATACCCGAGGACACCTCGGCGAACTGCTTGGCAAGGGCCTGACTCTGGACAATCCGCTCGCCCTTCCGGCCGATTTATCCGCCGCCCAATGGGCCGGGGCACTCACGGAAGTGCTGGCGGACAACAACACGGACGCGGTGCTCACGGTCTGCTCGCCATCTCCGTTTGCGGCAAGCGCGGATGTCGCCAAGGCCATCTGCGAAGTGGCCCAGACCAGTCAGCGCAACGTATTCACCTGCTGGGTAGGCGGCGCGGCAATGCAGGAGGCACAGCAAATTGCGGCGAACCATGGTGTGTTGAGCCATGACTCGCCTGAAAAGGCGATTGCAATTTTCCAGGGCATCGTCAATTACGAACGAAACCGGGAAATGCTGATACAGATGCCGCCGTCGGTGGCCGAGGATTTCATGCCGGACCTCGATGCGGCCCGCGGCGCGGTAAGCGAAGCAATCGATGCCGGTGCCGCCGACCTGCCGCCACGCCAGGCCAGAAACCTGCTGCAGGCCTATGGCATCGACGCCGCCGAATACCCGCTGGCTGGCAGCATCGATGCCGCGATTCTGGCCGCCGACGACATCGGCTACCCGGTCGATCTGAGTCTGGCGCTCGCCGGCACCACCGAGAATCGAGACATTGCCACCGGATTGCGCTCGCCGGCGGATATCCAGATTGCCGTGCGCAGCCTGCGCGGCAAGGCACGTAAGCAGTTTCCCGGCAGCCGCATCAGCGGCTACCAGCTGCGGCCCAGTGCGGCGCGCAGCGGGATCGGCGCCTTGCGGCTGGGCGCCGCCGACGACGCGGTTTTCGGTCCGGTCATTTTTCTTGGCCCGGCGTCTGCCACGGCAACGGCCAGAGGCAATGGCATTGTCGCCGCCTTGCCGCCGCTCAACCTGGCGCTGGCACAAGACCTGGTGGCGCGCAGCCGCTTTGCCGACGATGCGCCGGATGAGGATCGACCCGCGCTGGAAGCGGCGGTAGCGACTGCGCTGGTACGCCTGTCGCAACTGCTCACGGACATCGACGAAGTGGCAGCCGTCGAACTCGACCCGGTGCATGTCGAAACCACGGCGGTGCTTGCGCTGGGGGTCCGCATCCGCATTGAGAAGCGGGGGCGCAAGCTCGGTTTCCGGCGCTTCGCGATCCGGCCCTATCCGAAAGAACTCGAGCGCCGGGTGGAGTGGGATGGCCGTCGGTTGTTGATCCGGCCCATCCGGCCCGAGGACGAGGCCACGCTCGGCGACCTGCTGAACTCGCTTGATCCGGAAGATTCGCGCATGCGTTTCTTCGGCACCATGCGCAATCTGCCGCGATCCCAGCTCGCCCGCTTTACCCAGATCGACTATGACCGCGAAATGGCGCTGGTGGCGATCGAACAGGACAGCAACGGCGTCGAACGCTCGCTGGGTGAGGTGCGTGCCATGGCCGACCCCGACAACCGGGTCGCCGACTTCGCCATCGTGGTCGGTTCCGACCTCAAGGGCAAGGGCCTCGGACGCCTGCTGCTTGCCAGCATCATCGACTACTCGCGTTCTCGCGGCATTGGCGAACTGCGCGGCGAAACCATGGCCGGCAACCAGCGCATGCAGCGACTGGCCCATGACCTGGGATTCGAGCTGAAGGCCGGGGCCGACATGGGTACGGTTGCGCTGCACCTTCAGTTGCGCGAACCCGAGCTTTCAGAACAAGCGGTGGCGAATCAGGCCGCCAGCAAGAGTCGCGGCCGCAAGCCGAAGGGCTGAGAAACCCGGTGTGACTCTTGCTGTCCCGAGTCCCTGTCAGCACTGGCCTATTGACATCGGTCAACACCGGGGCTCCCGAACCCGGCAAGGCCACCACCCGGCAGCACCGAAGTCAGGTCCCGGGTCGGGCCGCGGAGGCTCCGGTGTGCATGTGTATCTGGCCGACAAAAACCATTGCCGTCAGCGTCGCCGCGATCGCCAGCCAGCCGACCATGCCGTAGCCGACAATCTGCCCCGCGGCATCGGCTGCGATCATCGCCCCGCCCACATAGGACGCGCAGCCCGATGCCAGTTGCTGCACGGCGCCGTTCATGGACAGGAAAGTCCCGCGCAGACGGGGCTGCACGGCGGAGGTGACGATCGCCATCGCCGGCACCATGCGGCCGGGAACAAAAACGAAGAACACGGTGGACCAGAAGATCATGATCCACAACGGTACCGGCGTCAGGTGGGTCTGCACGAACAGCGGCACCATGGAGCACAGGGCCATCCAGCGGTAGACCCGTATCTTGCCGTGGGCATCGGCCAGGCGGCCGACCAGGCGTGAAGTGAAAAATGTGGCGCAGCCGCCGAACAGGTAGATCAGCGGAATGTCTTCCTGCCGGATGTGCACATTCGCCGTGACATAGATGGTGATGTAGGGGATCACGGAAAAGCCGGAAAACATGATCAGGGCCATGAACACCAACGCGCGCAAATGATTCGCATCGCGCAGCACGGCCAGCATCGCCGACAGGGGGTGGGCGCGCTCAGTCTCGCTCACGATCGCCGTCGGCAGATGCCCGCGCAGCACGGGAAGCATTTTCCAGCCGAGCAGGAGGAATCCAAAGGACAGAGCGGCGATGAACATGAAGGGAAAGCGCCAGCCAAAATGATTGGCCAGGTACAGCGAGAGCGGCACCCCGGCCACGGTCGATAGCGAAAACGCCGACATGACCGTGCCACTGGCCCGGCCGCGACGCTCGAAGGGAATCAGGTCGCCGACCATGGTTTGCACCATCGAACCCAGCACGCCGCCAAACGCGCCGGCCGTGCCACGCGCTGCCAGCAGGCTCCAGTAGCCCGGCGCCAGACTGCAGGCCAGGGTTGCCAGGGCAAACAGGGCAAACATGGTCAGCAACAGGCGCTTGCGCTCGAAGCGGTCGACAAACATCGCCGCGAGCAGGCCGGTGAACGCCGCCGAAAACGTATAGGAAGAAACCAGCAGGCCAAACTCGTGGGTACCGACGCCGAGTTCCCGCATCAGGATCGGGCCCAAGGGCATCATCACCATGAAGTCGAGGATGTGGGCGAACTGAATCCCGGCCAGGGTCAGCAGCAGGGCGCGTTCGCGCGCGGGATCGAGGGCTTCGGGAGTCATGAGGGCTAAGGCGAATCAAGAGCGCCCGGCAACTGCAGCCGCGCGCGCCACCACTTCAGCGCCTCGCCTTCAGCGTCGAGTTTCCATGCCAGCCACAGCGGTTCGCTGGCGCGCACTTCGGCCACCTCCCGCGCGACCAGTTCGCGCTTCGTCAGCGCGGCGTCGATGCGACAGCGCGGCAGGAAGCCATAGCCCAGCCCGGCGATCTGCAGCGCTATCTTCGCCTCGATGTTGGACACGGTGATGCGCGACTGCCCGGACAATACGCCGATGCTGCGCGTGGGCAGCAGGCGGGCGCTGTCGGCAACGACAATGGCCGTATGCACCAGAAAATCGTCCGCCGTCAGTGGGTGGTCGATGCGCGCCAGCGGATGCTGCGGCGCGACGCAGAAGACGAACTCGATATCGCGCAGGCGCCTGGCCTGCTGCCCAAAGCCGGGCGGCGGATCGCCGACCGCCAGCACCAGATCCGCGCGGCCTTCGCGCAAGGCCTCCCAGCTTCCGGTCATGACTTCGCTGCTGATGCGCAAGCGCGTTCCGCAGCCCAGCGCCTCGAAAGCGCGGATGTCATCGACCAGTGCCGCAGTAGGCAACAGGGAATCGTGCACCAGGCGCAATTCGGATTCGTAGCCGGTGGCGATGCGGCGCAGGCGCGATTCGAGATCGGCCGCGGAGCGCAGCAGCCAGCGGCCTTCATTCAGCAACTCGCTGCCGGCCGGCGTCAGGGTTACGCGCGGCCCGCGGCGGACGAAGAGCGGGAAGCCGAGTTGTTCCTCGAGTTTTGCCACCGTATAGGAAATCGTCGAGGGCACCTTGTGCAGGGCCTCGGCGGCAGCGGCAAAGGAACCGCCGCGATCGATGGCGTCAATGATCTCGATGGCATCGAGGGTCAGCTTGAGCATGGGACTGTATCAATAATCGAAAACATCGATCATAGCCTGGGAAAAGTCTCACGAGCGAATGGCTTGTAATGCCTGATACTACACTTACTCGACTATTTCACTCAACTTTGATCCGGAGCTGGTTGAGGAAAGTTTTTTGATACATCATCAGATAAATCGAATATTTCAACAGGAGATTTGCCATGTCTCACACAGTCATCGTTTATCACAGCGGCTACGGCCACACCCGCAAGCAGGCCGAGGCCGTGCAAAAGGGCGCTGCCGGCGTCGCCAATGCCACCGCCGAACTGCTCGAAATCAGTGCCGAGGGCGAACTGCTCGCTGCCTCCTGGGAAAAGCTGGAGGCCGCCGATGCCATCGTCTTCGGCACGCCGACCTACATGGGCGGGCCCTCGTGGCAGTTCAAGCGCTTTGCTGATGCCAGTTCCAAGCCCTGGTTCGGATCCAAGTGGAAGAACAAGATTGCCGCCGGCTTCACCAATTCGGCATCGGTGAACGGCGACAAGTCGTCGACCCTGAACTACCTGTTCACGCTCTCTATGCAGCAAGGCATGGTCTGGATCGGCACCGGGATGATGCCCGCCAACAGCAAGGCGGCGCAGCGCAATGACCTGAACTGGCTGGGCGCCTTTTCGGGTGCCATGGCGCAGTCGCCGTCGGATGCCAGTCCCGAAGAAGGCCCGCTGCCCGGCGACCTTGAAACCGCACGCCTGTTCGGTTGCCGCATCGCCGAAGCCGCAGCGCGCTGGAACCGCTGACACGTCACGACCTGAGGAGACAGACATGCTTGAACTGCGCAAGGCTGCCGAACGCGGGGCGGCCAACTTCGGCTGGCTCGATTCGCGCCACACATTTTCCTTTGGCAACTACCATGATCCACGCCAAGTCGGCTTTTCCGACCTGCTGGTGATCAATGATGATCGGGTCGAACCCGGCATGGGCTTCGGCACCCATCCGCATCGCGACATGGAGATTTTCTCCTACGTGCTGGAAGGTGCGCTGGAACACAAGGATTCAATGGGCACGGGCTCGGTGATTCGCCCCGGCGACGTTCAGATGATGAGCGCCGGCAGCGGCATCACCCACAGCGAGTTCAATCCTTCGCCTCAGGAATCGGTGCATTTCCTGCAGATCTGGATCATGCCGAACCGGCTGCGCGTCACTCCGCGCTACCAGCAGCAGAATTTTTCGGCCGCGGACAAGCGTGGCCGGTTGCGCCTGATCATTGCGCCCGACGCCGAGGACGGCGCGCTAAGCGTGTACCAGGATGCGCGGGTGTATGCCGGACTGTTCGATGGCGCCGAGCGCGCCGAGTTCGAGGTCGCAGTCGGACGCTACGCCTATGTCCATGTCGCGCGCGGCTCGCTGCGAATCAATGGCATTGCCATGGAAGCCGGCGATGGCGCCCGCGTGCGCAATGCCGGCACGCTGGTTTTCGAGGGCGGAGCGGATGCCGAAGTACTGCTGTTCGACCTGCGTCCGGCCGAGTTGCCGATGCGCTGAAACCGCCCGGAGCAAGACAGAATGGCGGCTTCAAACTTACGGAGCCACGCATTTCCATTCGCCTGCTCGCCGCCGCAGTGCGCTCTGCACGGGGATTTGGTGCCGAAATCACCGCATTCGACCTGCGCGCCGAATTTTTGCCACCCTATGGCGGCGATTCAGGCAAGTTGCTGTCGCAGCTCGGCCAGATAGCGCAGCCCGGCGATCGCCCGGCTGCCGTACCACGAGAGCATTTCGCCATCGACGCGGGTGACCGGCCGCTGGGCCAGCGTGGCGACCTCTGCCAGATGCCGATCCGTGAAAGCATACGGTTCCGAAGGCAGCAGCACACGTCGCACGTCGCTCAGCCAGGGTGCGTCCCAGGAAAACTCCGGGAAGCGCGAGGGGGCGTCGACGGGCAGTGTGTCCCAGCCCGCCGCGTCAAGCATGGCAGCGATGTAGGTATCGCGCCGCACGGTCATCCAGGGCTCACGCCAGATCGGATAGAGCACGGACTCGCGCGGCTGGCTCACGCTGATCCGGGCCAGCGCCTCGCGCGCCGCAGCGAAGCCATCGGCAAGCCCGGCGGCCTCGGCATCGCGGCCGAACACTCCACCAAGCAACGCATACAGGCCCAGGTTGTCATCCACGATTCGTGGATGCACGACGATCACGCGGGGAACGAATTGCGCCATCGCCTCGACCGCGTCGCGGCGGTTCTCATCGATGTCGGCGATCAGGTGCGTCGGCGCCAGTTGCCGAACGACATCGAGCTTGACGTCCTTGGTGCCGCCTACTTTGGGAATATGCCGCAGGACTTGCCGCGGATGAACGCAAAAGCCGGTGCGGCCGACCAGGCGATCCGCCAGGCCCAGATCGCAGATGAGTTCCGTCAGGCTGGGTACCAGGCTGACAATGCGCGGTACGCCGTCATACCGCTGATGCAGGCAGCCGAGGGAGTCGATCAGGGGCATTACAGATCCAGACCGCGCGGTTTCCTTCCGGCATGGGCGAACAGGGCGTCGAACACCGGGTTGGGCAACAGGCGCATGAGTTTCGCGACCACGCCCATCTGCCAGGGAATCACGGCATAGCTGGTGCCGCGCGCAATGGCACGCGCAAAGCGGCGCGCGGCTTCGTCGGCCGGAAGCAGGAACGGCATCGGGTAGCTGTTCACCGCCGTCATGGGCGTCGCGATATAACCCGGCGCGATAGTGACCACCTTGACCCCGCTACCGCGCAACTCGACACGCAGCGCTTCCAGGTAGGCGATGGTCGCGGCCTTCGAGGCGCAGTAGGCACCTGCTCCGGGCAGGCCCCGAATGCCAGCCACCGAAGCGATGCCGACCAGGCGCCCGCTGCCGCGCGCCTTCATGGCTGCGATGAATGGCTGGAAGGTTTGCGCCATGCCCATCACGTTGGTTTCGAACACGCTGCGAAAGGCGGCCAGATCGCCCGCCTCGGCAGCCAAGGTGCCGACTGAGATGCCGGCATTGGCGATGACGATGTCCGGGCAGCCGCAGCGCCCGATGAAATCCGATGCTGCCGCCTGCAGTGCCGCAGCATCGGCCACATCCAGCGGATAACAGGCGTGGCTGCCGGGCAGCGCCGCCGCCAGGTCCGCAAGCCGGTCCGCGCGACGTGCGGCCAGACCAAGAGTGGCGTCCTCTGCCGCGTAGTGCCGGGCCAGCGCCTCGCCGATGCCGCTGGATGCGCCGGTCAGAAAACAGGCAGTTTGCGTAGAGGCCGGGGCCGGCATTCTCGGCGTCAAGCGCTGCAGCCGCGACCCGGCAATGGCACTATTTTCCGCCCGCTTCGTGGCGGACGCGCGCCACCAGAGTATCGATGACGGCAATCAGTTCCTCGTAATTCCCCTGGGTGATTGCCTGATAGCGACCCTGCACCACCACCGCCGGAACGCCCGTCAAGCCGGCCGCCTGGGTAGTTTCCCGGGCCTGCCGTACGCGGCTTTGCACACCAAAAGAGGCCCAGATTTCGCCGAATTTTCTGGCGTCAATCCCCTTCTTCGCCACCCATTCGAGCAGGACCTTGTCGTCATCGAGGCGCTGGCGGTCAACATGTATCGCATTGAACACGTCGACATGCAGCTTCTCCAGCAGATTCATGGCTTCCAGCGTGTAGTAGAGCCGGGCGCCGGGCGCCCACTTGTCGTTGGGAAATATCGTCGGTACGCGGCGAAAGCTCACGTCGGCCGGGAGCTTTTTCACCCACGCCGCGAGGACCGGCTCGAAGTCGAAGCAATGCGGGCAGCCGTACCAGAAGAATTCGATGACCTCGATCTTGTTCTGCTCGACCACCAGCGGCGGCGTGAGCACACGGAAATCCCGGCCCGCCTTCAGTTCAGCGGCGCCCACGCCAAACGCCAGGCCCATACCAAGCGTCACCAGCAACGCTGTCAGAACTCCACGCAATGCCACCATGTCTGCCTCCTATTCCTTCTGCTTGATGACGGTCCCCTGCACGCCGGATTGAGACAGCAGAGTTCGCGCCCGGTTCATTTCTTCCGGGTCGCGGAAGGGGCCGACACGGACGCGGTGCATGGTGCCCTTGTCCGGAATGCTCACTTCCTGCACGCTAGCCTCAAGCCCGGTCAAGGCCAGCTTGGCCTTGAGGTTGTCGGCGTCGGCGGCTTTCTGGAAGGCACCCACCTGAAGGAAATAAACTTCCGTCGGCGCCGGCTTGGCCTCGCCCGCAGGTGGCGCCGTCACCGCCGCGGTCGGGGCAGTCGCGCCGGGTGCTGGAGCGCCCGCGGAAGCAGTGCCAGCCGGCGGCTGCTTGCCTTCGAGAATGCCATAGAACTCGAAGCGCTGTTTATCATTGGCCTTGTCGCCGGGTTTTCCGGGCAACGGTGCAGGTGCCTGCGGAGCAGTTGCGGCGCCGCCGGGCGCGGCGGGCTTTTCCTTATCGGCTTTCGGCGCGCCCTCGTATTTGTTGAGGAAGGGCAGCGGCGACTTGTTGAGGTACCAGACCACCCCAAATGCGATCAGCACGCCGACCACGAGGCCGACGAAAATACCGAGCACGGTACCGCCGCCGCTTTTCTTCTGCGGCGCCCGGGCCTTTGCCGGCGGGCGCGCCGATTTGTCGGAGTTCCTGTCGAATTTGCTCATGTCACATGCTCACCGGTTGCGAAACTCCCAGCAGGGAGAGGCCATTTTGCAGCACCTGCCGCGTTGCCAGGGCCAGCGCCAGGCGTGCCAGTCGCATCGCCTGATCGTCCACCAGCACACGTTCGGCGTTGTACCAACTGTGAAAATCGCCGGCCAGATCCTTGAGATAGAAGGCCAGCGCGTGCGGCGCATAGTCGCGCGCCGCGCCCTGGATCAACTCCGGGAATTCAGCCAGCCTCGCACAGAGCGCGAACTCGCGTTCATGCAGCAGCGGCGTCAGATCGACCCGACCCAATGATGCCTGGTCGCCATCCCATTGCGCCAGCACCGAGCAGATCCGGGCATGAGCGTATTGAACGTAGTAGACCGGATTGTCGTTGCTCTGCGATTTCGCCAGATCGAGATCGAAATCCAGCGCCTGGTCACATTTGCGCAGCATGTAGAAGAAGCGGCAGGCGTCATTGCCGACTTCCTCGCGCAACTGGCGCAAGGTTACATAGTCTCCGGAGCGGGTAGACATCGAAACCTTGTTTCCATCGCGAAACAGGCTCACAAACTGCACCAGGGTCACATCCAGCCGCCCGGCATCGGCGCCGGACGCCGAAAGGGCGCCCTTCACCCGCGGTATATAGCCGTGATGATCGGCGCCCCAGACGTCGATCACCTTGTCGAAACCGCGCTCGAACTTGTTCAAGTGATAGGCGATGTCGGATGCAAAGTAGGTATAGAGACCGTTGTCACGCTGGACCACGCGGTCCTTTTCGTCACCAAAGGCGGTCGATTGGAACCACTTGGCGCCGTCCTGCACATAGATGTGGCCCGATTTTTCCAGCGCCGCCACGGCGCGCGCCACCATGCCTGTGTCGTAGAGGCTACGCTCGGAAAACCATGCGTCGAAGTGCACGCCGAACTCTTCGAGGTCGGCTCGGCAATCCGTCAACTGTTCGTTCAGCACATGACTGTGAATGTAGGCCCAGTCTTCGCCCAGGAGATCCTTGCCGGCCAGTATCAGGGCGTCGAGCCGGGCGTCGACATCTTCCGTGTCGGGCAGGCAGGCCAGCACGGCCTCGGCGGGATGCACGTAGCGGTCGCCGTGGGCCTGTTTCACCTGTTCTGCCATTTCACGCACGTAGCCGCCCTGATAGGCGTTGGGCGGAAAGGGAACCGGCTCATCGAACAGTTCCAGATAACGCAGCCAGGTCGAGACGGCAAGGATGTCCATCTGCCGTCCGGCATCATTGACGTAATACTCGCGCGACACGTCATGTCCGGCAAAGGCCAGCAGCGAAGCCAGGCTTGCGCCGTAAGCCGCGCCGCGCCCATGGCCGACATGCAATGGCCCCGTGGGGTTGGCGGAAACGAACTCGACTTGGAGTCTTGTCCCGCTTGCCGCGCCACGACCGAAGCCGGGCCCTGCCGCGAGAACGGCGGCGACCACGGTGGTCCTGGCCGCCGCGGTCAAAGTGAAATTGATGAAGCCGGCACCGGCAATTTCGACCTTTGCCACGAAAGGCGAGGAAGGCAGCTCGTGCATCAGGCGCTCGGCGATCTGCCGCGGATTGGTCTTCAGTTCGCGTGCCAGTTGCATCGCCAGGTTGCTGGCGAAATCGCCGTGACTCGCCTGCTTTGGCCGCTCTAGTATGATTTCTGCATAGGCCTGCCCGGGCGCCACGCTGGCTAGCGCAGCGCGCAGCAACCCGGTCAGGTGCTGACGGACATCTAAGGAAATTCCGGCTATGCCGGTCGGTGCGCTGGATGCAGCCATATCAGGAGTTCACAAGGTCAAGGGGACGCAGCGGGTAGACTGTCAATTATACTTCCCGCTTTTGTTTCCGGCCGCGGCGCTTAGCGTCGATAATGCCGACCAGCCTCGACCGAAACCCCACCTTATTCAGCCCCGAGCTCCGTGCGCATCTTCCGCCTGATCCGAATAGCCCGTGTTGCCTACCTCTACGGGCTCGACAGCCTGATCCTGGAGCACGAACTCGAACCCAGTTTCCCTGCCCGCATCCTGTTCGCCGCCCAGCGACTGATGTTCTGGCGCGATCTCTCGGCGCCGCGCGCCGTGCGTCTGCGCCAGGCGCTCGAAGACCTCGGCCCCATCTTCGTCAAATTCGGCCAGTTGCTGTCGACCCGCCGCGACCTTCTGCCGCTTGATATCGCCGATGAACTGGCAAAGCTCCAGGACCGGGTACCGCCGTTCCCATCGGAACTGGCGATTGCCGCACTGGAAAAGGCCTACGGCAAGCCGGTCAATCAGGTGTTCGCCGAATTCAAGCGCGAACCGGTTGCCTCGGCTTCGGTGGCGCAAGTGCATTTCGCCGTGCTGCCGGACGGACGCGAAGTCGCGGTGAAAATCCTGCGTCCCGGTATCCAGCCCATCATCGAACACGACATCGCCCTGCTGCAGGTCGCCGCCAGCCTGCTGGAAACCCTCTGGGCCGACGGCCGCCGCCTCAAGCCACGGGAAGTGGTGGCCGAGTTCGACAAGTACCTGCACTACGAACTGGACCTGATGCGGGAAGCCGCCAACTGTTCGCAACTGCGCCGCAACTTCGAGGGTTCCGACCTGCTGATCCTGCCCGAAGTGCATTGGGACTGGTGCACCCAGAGCGTGATGGTGATGCAGCGCATGCATGGCACGACGATTTCGCAAATCGACACGCTGCGCGAAAAGGGTGTCGACATCCCGCGCCTGGCCCGCGCCGGAGTCGAGATTTTCTTCACCCAGGTATTTCGCGACGGCTTCTTCCATGCCGACATGCACCCCGGCAACATTTTCGTGGTCACCGAGGGTGAGCGCAAAGGCAGCTACATCGCGCTGGATTTCGGCATCGTCGGCACCTTGTCCGACAGCGACAAGAATTACCTGGCGCAGAATTTCCTCGCCTTCTTCAAGCGCGACTACAAACGCGTCGCCGAGGCCCACATCGAATCCGGGTGGGCGCCCAAGGAAACCCGGGTCGATGAATTCGAAGCCGCGATACGTTCCGTCTGCGAGCCCTTCTTCGACCGACCGCTGAAGGAAATCTCGCTGGGCCGCGTGCTGCTGCGCCTGTTCCAGACCTCGCGCCAGTTCAACGTGGAGGTGCAGCCGCAACTGGTGTTGCTGCAGAAGACCCTGCTCAACGTCGAAGGTCTGGGCCGCGAACTCGATCCCGAACTCGACCTGTGGAACACCGCCCTGCCCTATCTGGAGCGCTGGATGGGCGAACAACTCGGCTGGCAGGCTCTGGAAAACAACATCAAGCGAGAGGCCTCGAGCTGGGCCAAGCTGCTGCCGACGCTGCCGCGGCTCGTGCACCAGGCGCTGACCGCGACGGCAACTCCGGCCCCCATCCTCGAACTCGAGAGCCTGGCCGCGGAAGTGCGCTCCCTGCGCCGCTTGCTCTGGGTCGTGCTGACGCTTGCCGGCGTTGCGCTGGCCTTCGCCGTTTTACAATAACGACCAACTCACTCGACGCAGAGGACGCAGAGAACTTCCGCAGCAACTGAATTGTTTTCTCGCCTGACTTTTCTCTGCGCCTCTGCGTTGAAAGCGGTTAACTTCCCTGACGAGGATTAGCGATGCTGCTCTGGTTTGTCGTGCTCTATCTCATGGTGTCTGTCGGCATCGGACTATTCGCCGCCACCCGCGTCCACAACGCCCGGGACTTCGCCGTTGCCGGCCGCAGCCTGCCGCTGCCGGTAGTGATGGCCACGGTGTTCGCCACCTGGTTCGGCGCCGAGGCCGTGTTCGGCGTTTCGGCCACCTTCGTCAAGGACGGCCTGACCGGGGTCGTCGCCGACCCCTTCGGTTCGTCGATGTGCCTGATCATTGCCGGCATCATCTTCTCGCGTTACCTTTACAAGCTCAACATCATCACCCTGGGCGACTTCTACCGCATGCGCTACAACCGCACGGTCGAGGTGGTCACCACCATCTGTATCGTGCTCTCCTACCTGGGCTGGGTGGCGGCGCAGATCAAGGCGCTGGGGCTGATCTTTTTCGTCGTCACCGACGGCGCCGTCTCGCAGAACGCGGGCATGATCCTAGGCGCCGCCATCGTGCTGACTTATACCGTTTTCGGCGGCATGTTCTCGGTCGCCATCCTCGACTTCGTGCAGATGGCCGTATCCATGGGCGGCCTCTTGTTCATTGCCTGGACGGTCAGCGGCAAGGTGGGCGGCGGTGCTGCGGCGGTGATCGAGCACGCCCGCGCCGCCGGCAAGCTGGAGTTCTTCCCGCCGCCCGACCCCTGGCTGTGGGTCACCTTCCTTGGCACCTGGATGACCATGATGCTGGGTTCGATTCCGCAGCAGGACGTATTCCAGCGCATCACCTCGGCCAAGAGCGCCAACATCGCGCTGGCCGGTTCGATCCTCGGCGCCTCGATCTATTTCTGCTTCACCTTCGTGCCCATGTTCATTGCCTACTCGGCGACCCTGATCGATCCGGTGCTGTTCACCGACCTCATGGCAAAGGACACGCAGCTCGTATTGCCCACTCTGGTTCTGCAGCACACGCCGCTGTTTGCCCAGGTGCTCTTCTTCGGCGCCGTGCTGTCGGCGATCATGAGCTGTTCGTCGGCCACCTTGCTGGCGCCCTCGGTCACCTTCGCCGAGAACGTGATCAAGGGCTTCTACCCGAACATGGGCGACCACCAGTTCCTGCGCGTGATGCGAGGCTGCCTGATCGTGTTCACTTGCATCGTGCTGGGCTTTGCGCTGAAATCCGAATCCTCGATTTTCAAAATGGTGGAGAACGCCTACAAGGTCACTCTGGCCGGCGCCTTCGTGCCGCTTGCCGCCGGGATATTCTGGCGCCGCGCGACGACGCAGGGCGCGCTGGCCGCGACCTTCGGCGGCCTCGTCTCGTGGGTGCTGATCGAGGTCCTGATCGGCGAAGCCAGCCCGGTGCCGCCGCAACTGATAGGCCTCGGCGTCTCTATCCTCGGCATGGTGGCGGGCTCGCTGCTGCCGCAATGGGTAGGCCACAAACTACCGCACCAGGATCCGCACGCGATACTGCACCATCATGCCGCGTCGCAGACCCATCACGCCGAGCCGGAACACCGGCACTGAGCCAATCTCATGTCGGAAAGACAATCGCTCTACGAACTGCTCGGACTTAGTGACAAGGCATCCCCCGAGGATATCAAAGGGGCCTTCGATGAGTTGCGGCAGGCAATGGCGACAGAACCCGACGGGGAAGAAACACGCAACCGCCGCGCCATCCTCCAGCATGCCCATGACGTCCTGAACGATCGCCGCCAGCGGGCCGGCTACGACCGCCGCCGTCGCGACCGGCGCGATGCCGAATTGGCGAGGGACTCTGCGCCGGCAAGGCCTCTCTGGCCTTTCCTCGTCATGTTGCTGATGGCAGGTACGATTTACCCGGCCTGGCTTTATGTCTCAGCGAAGGTACCCGAGCCGAGCGCACCAACACAAGAGCTCAGTACGCCTCCGGCGGTAGCAATCACGGAGGCGCCGGCAATAGGAGAGGATATCGCGGCCTTGCTGCCGCCACCGAACCCGGTGGCGGCGCCGGGCAGTTCGGCGCCCAAGACCCCAGTGGCCGGGCCACAAAGCCCGCAAAAACTGGCCTTCGATGGCCCCAACGCGGCGGCTTTGGCGAAGGTCGCCGACTCGACCTATCTGATCATCGGAGCCGAGGGCCTGGGCACCGGCGTGGTGATCGACCACGACAAGCTCCTGACCAACTGTCATGTGATCGCGCCAAATGTGCTCAAGGGTCCAATCCTCGCCATCAATCCGGCAACGCGGGAGAAAACGCGCATCGTGGCGGCTGCTTTTCTGATCAGGGAAGATGCCTGCGTCGTACACGCCCCCGGCCTCAATGGCAAACCGATTGCCATCGGCGATGCAGCCCGTCTGGCGCGCGGCGCGCGGATCTTCAATATTGGCTTTGCCAACGGCCGGTTGATTTCCTCGGCCGGCGCCCTGCTCGGGGTGATAGATCGCGGCGGGCAGACCTATCTGGTTTCCTCCAACTACTGCGACCAGGGCGTTTCAGGCGGTCCGCTGGTGGATGAGGAAGGTCGCCTCGTCGGCCTGACCTCGGGCGGACCGCCAGACCGGAGCTTCTGCCTCTCCCTTACTGCCGAGACCGCACGCACGGTACTGACACAGACCCTGATAGCGATCGACGCCTTCCCTCCCAGCTACCTGAGCAACCTGGCGCGTCGCTGGTAGTCGCAGCATCCGCACAACCCGCCCTTGTCCCGACACGACGAAGCCGGCAAAATCGGAAGTTGTGGCAAACAACGCGCGCACCCACCTGACCCTTTACCTGACCGCCGGCTATGCGCTGCTGATCATCTACGCCAGCCTGTATCCCCTTGTCGGCTGGCACGACAGCGGCGGCGATCCACTGGCGTTTCTTGGCGGGGCATGGCCGCGTTACTACACCGGCTTCGATCTGGCGACCAATGTGCTCGCCTATATGCCATTGGGTTTTCTCTGTGCCGCGGCCCTGCACCATCGCCTGGCGCCATTGCCGGCCTGGCTGCTGGCGGTCATTTTCGGCAGCGCGCTGAGCCTGACCATGGAACTGCTGCAGAACTACCTGCCCAGTCGCGTGCCGTCCAACCTGGACCTGGCCTGCAATGCCGCCGGTACCTTGCTGGGCGGCTGGCTCGGCGCGCGCTGGGGCGCCCGCGCGCTCGACCGGGGGCAACTCGCACGCTGGCGCCACCAACTCATGATGAACGGCTACGGCGTCGACGCAGGTGTGGTACTGGTTGCGGCATGGCTGATGACCCAACTCTCACCGGAAACACTCCTGTTCGGCAGCGGAAACCTGCGCCAGATACTCGACCTGCCGCCGGTCCAGCCCTTCCTGGCGGAACGCTTCGTCGATCTGGAAGCCGTGATCGCCGCCGCCGGCCTGCTGGCCGCGGGACTGATCGTTACGCTGCTGCTGCGCCGCCATGCCCGCTGGCTAACCTTCGGCCTGCTGTTCGTCGCCGTGCTGATCAAGACGGCCACCCATGCCTTGTTGCTGGGGCCGACCTCGGCCCTGGGCTGGATTACGCCGGGCAACAGCCTTGGCCTGGGCGTCGGGCTGCTCCTGTGGTGGAGCGCATCCTTTCTCGGCTTCCCGCTGCAGCGAGCCGTCGCCGCACTGGCGCTGCTGCTGGCCACCGTGATGGTCAATGTCGCGCCGGAGAACCCTTATCTGCATAACATGCTGCAATTCTGGAATCCGAGCCAGTTCCTCAATTTCAACGGCCTCACGCGACTGATATGCTCGCTGTGGCCTTTCCTTGCCCTGCCCTGGCTGATGATCTACCGTCCGAGAAGAAATGAATCCGATTACTGACCTCACCTCCCTGCGCGATGCGCTGCGGGCCTTTTGCGCCGCACGCGACTGGCATCGCTACCACACCCCGAAGAACCTAGTGATGGCCTTGAGCGTCGAAGCCGCGGAACTGGTCGAGCATTTCCAGTGGGCAACGCCCGAGGAGAGCCTAGCGCTCACCCCCGAAAAACGTGCAGCGGTCGCCGACGAAATTGCCGACGTGCTGATCTATCTGACCGAACTGGCTGACGTGCTCGGCATCGACCCGATTGCCGCGACTCGCGACAAGATCATCAAGAACGCGGCCAAATACCCCGCACCTCTATAATTCGCGCTTTGAGCAAAGCCCGCCCCATGAGCCATTTCACGCACCACGTGTTTTTCTGCACCAACCAGCGCAACGCGGGCGAAGCCTGCTGCAACAACCATGGTGCCGGCGACATGCGTGCCTATGCCAAGGACCAGGTCAAGGCGCTCGGCACCAAGGTGCCGGGCAAGGTGCGGATCAATTCCGCCGGCTGCCTCGACCGCTGCGAACAGGGGCCGGTCATGGTGATCTACCCGGAGGCGGTCTGGTACACCTACGTGGACCAGGAAGACATTGACGAGATCATCGATCAGCACCTCGTCAACGGCTGTGTCGTCGAGCGCCTGAAGGTCTGAGCAATGTCCCGCCACGAACGTGTCCTGCTTGACGGGCCCGACGGCAAGATCGAGGTCTTCGTCGAGGGGCATGAGAACCCGCGGGGCATCGCGCTGATTGCGCATCCGCATCCCCTTTTCGGCGGCACCGCCGACAACAAGGTGGTGACCACGCTGGCGCGTGCCTTCCGCGAACAGGGCTGCATCACGCTGCGGCCACATTTTCGCGGCGTCGGCGATTCCGAAGGCGAGCACGACCATGGCGATGCCGAGACCGAGGATCTGCTGGCACTGCACGACTGGGCGCGCGCCCGCTATGCCGATGTACTTGCCGACAACGGCACGCCGCTACCGCTGTATCTGGCCGGATTTTCCTTTGGTGCCTATGTCACCACGCGCCTTGCCAAACGCCTCGCGGCGGCCGGCGACCCTGCCAAGTGGCTGGTTCTGGTGGGTACCGCGGCGGGCTTCGTCGAAGGCATGCGTCACTACGAAACCGAGGCCGTCGGACCCGACACGCTGGTTATCCACGGCTCGGAGGACGAAACCGTGCGTCTCGATAATGTCCTGGCCTGGGCCAAGCCGCTGGAAATTCCGGTAGTCGTGGTGCCCGGCGCCGATCACTTCTTCCACCGCCGCCTGCACCTGATCCGAAACATCATTCACCGCGCCTGGCGCTAGCGTTGCGCCAAGCCTGAAGGCTAATGCGCCACGGCGTCCCATGCCTTGCGGATCTGCTCCAGCCGGTGATTTCCGGCATCGCGCAAAGCGACGAAATTCAGGTAGCCCTGCATGCGATTGTTGAGACGCTTGCTGGTATTGGCATCCATCGCCAGACGACCCGCAGTGAGGTCCTCGAAACATTTGACGATACACGTGGCGGCGTTCAGGTAAACCGCGACGTTCTTGTTGGCTTCAGCCAGGCGGGCGAATTCTTCGACGGCATCCAGCAGTTGCCCATGCTTGGCCATGTTGGCCGCGGCGACGTTCATCTGCCGGAGATTCTCGGTCGCCCCGTCGGCAATCCGCGAGGCTTGCGCCTGCAGGCCGCCGCCGGCCATGGTTCGTGCGATGCGCCCTTCCATCGACTGGTTGCCGACGTGATCCTGGTACAGCACCTCGGCCATCCGGCATGCCGTCTCCTGATCCCCCATCTCCACGGCGGCCTCAAGCATGAACATCGATTGCTCGCTATCCACTTCCTGTGCCGCCCCCTTGGCCGACTCGTGGGCCTGCCGCATTTTCTGGAAGGCGTCCGCGGCCGCCTTTCGATCGCCCGTGCCGATTGCCGTGGCATAGGAAACCGTTCTGGCGGCAAGAACGTAGGCGGGATTGTCCCGGTGAAAATCCCGCAGATTGTTGTTCAGCGATTCCAGTCGTTCCGCCGCGGCCTTGGTCCCGCTCTTGATCAGCAGGGATGCGTAGGTGCAAAAATCGCCCGGGCGCACAAAGCTTGAGCCGCGGCCGTGCTGATGCATGAGGGCAAGAGCATCAATGGCGGTCTGCGTGTCGCCGGTCGCCACCGCTATCCGCGCGATGTTGCGCTGCCTCGACAACGACTTGGGGTTCTTCTCCAGCACCAGTTTCAGCAAGGCCTTGGTCGCTTCCAGGTCCCCCTTGCGCTCATGTACCTTTGCCAGCAAATCGTGCGCCTGCAGGTAATCCGGGTTGTCGTGGATCAGTTCCTCGATGATGGCCGCGGTTTCGTCGTACCGATCGAGGTGAAAAAACGCCCGAGCCTTGCCCAGCTTGGCCCATGGCAAGCTGGGCTTGTTTTCAAGAATGGATTCGAAATGGTTGTAGGCTTCCTGAAAATGCTCCATCTGGATCATGCATTCGCCGGCGATGCGCTGAAATCCGCTGGCGTGACGCGGATTGCCGCCTGCCTCGTCGAGGCAGAGCTTCAGGGCCTGGTCGTAGTCCCCCTTGTCGAACAGGTCGGTCACACCCTTCAAGGCCTGGTGACGGTCCCACGCCTTGCCCAGACGCTCGTGCAGCGTGTCCGGCGAGATCGGCTTGATCAGGTAGTCATCCGGCGCCAGTTCCACGGCGGAGAAAACCTGCTCGTATTTGCGCTCGCCGGTGATCATGATCCAGATGGTCGATTGCGGCAGCAGCTTCTGCCTTCTGACTTCTTCCAGCAATTGCTGCCCGTCGCGCGTGTCGGAAAGGATGTAGTCGCAGAGCACCACGTCGTAGTTGCCCCGGGTGCGAATTCGATACAGTGCATCGTGGTAGCTGTCCGATACGTCGATCCTGCTGCCGCCCGCATTGACGATCGTGTTGCGCAGCCAGACCCGCATGGTCTGGGAGTCTTCGATCAGGAGATAGGAGAGCTTGTCATAGGGACAGGGGACCGGGGGGGCAAGCGGTGCCCTGGCGGCATCCGCGGCCAAGTCGTCGACCTCGATACCATCCATCAACCTCAATAAATCATCGGCACCAAAGAGTTCAGGCATGCGTCACCGCGACAAGTTCGGCCGCCCGGACCATGGACGGCACGTTGCAGCGGGTATTCTGCCTTCTTTTGCTCCCCGGCGGAGACGACTTGCGCTACCCGCAAGCGTCTGTCCGCAAGTAAATTCCCACGTACCGGCGAGACAGTGGAATTCCACGCCGGATCCCGGGTACCCTAGAATTTCTGCCTGCCCCGAATAATCTTGCAATGACCCACGTCCCCGCCAATTCATGAGTCCCCTGCTGGTGTCAGCACTGTGCAAGTCCTACGAGGGCCGCAAGGTGGTGGCCGGGCTCAACTTCGAACTCCAGCGCGGTGAATGCTATGGCCTGCTCGGGCCTAACGGCGCCGGCAAGACAAGCACCCTGCGCTGCTGCCTCGGGCTGACAACGCCAGATTCCGGCGAGATAACACTGGTCGGCGAACCGGTGCCGGCGCGCGCGCGAGAGGCCCGCATGAAAATCGGCGTGGTGCCGCAGTTCGACAACCTCGACCCGGACTTCACCGCCGCCGAGAACCTCATCGTCTATGGCCGCTACTTCGGCATGAAGGACAAGGAAATCCGGCCGAAGATTGCCGAACTGCTTGATTTCGCCGGCCTCGCCGGCAAGGAAAATGCCAATATCCGCACCCTTTCCGGCGGCATGAAGCGGCGCCTGACGCTGGCGCGCGCACTGGTAAATGATCCGGAACTGCTGTTGCTCGACGAGCCCACCACCGGGTTGGACCCGCAGGCGCGCCACCTGATCTGGGAGCGCCTCAAGCGCCTCCAGGCGCAAGGCAAGACCATCCTGCTGACGACGCACTTCATGGATGAGGCCGAACGGCTGTGCCAGCGCCTGGCGATCATCGATGACGGAAAGATGGTCGCCGAAGGCGCACCGCGGCAACTGATCCACGAGCAGATCGAAGCGCAGGTGGTCGAAGTCTACGGCGAGGATGCACCGGGCTGGGCCGAGCGCGAAGCCAAAGCCTTTTCGCGACGCGTCGAAGTCAGCGGCGAGACCGCCTTCTGCTATGTCGAAGACGCCGCGCCCCTGCTCGCCCACCTCGCCGCCTGGCCCGCGCTGCGTACCTTGCACCGGCCGGCGAACCTGGAAGACGTGTTCCTCAAGCTTACCGGCAGGGAACTGCGCGACTGAGCCCACTACAGCGGCTTTGGCGTCGCGCCTGGATGCGGGTCCGTTTGGTGCGTCACAAGAGTCGGCGCTGGCGGCGCGACGAACGGGGTCCCACGACGTTGCGGGCCAGAGCGCGCAATCACTGATATTGGCGCCTGGCACCCCGGCGACCAACTCGCGCTGACGCCGGTTGGCAAGAAATTCTGGTCTGAAACCTTCAACCACGGTATCGCCGTATCACCAGCGCCGACTTTTCACTTTCGCGTCTACGTCCGCGCCGGGACTCGCCCCGGCGGGCGACCTACTTTCTTGCTCGTGCAAGAAAGTAGGCAAAGAAGCACGCCCCGCCTCCCCGGCCCTGCGGGCTCCCCTCGCTGCGGAAGGCCCGGCGGGTCAGAGGGGCAGTGAAACCACCGCTCGTTACTGGCCCCAGCAAATCCAACTGGAACCCGAATAAAAATTCAGGGGCAGCAGACTGACAACTGCCTGCTGACACCGTCATACCCAGAGGCCGCAGCACTCAGTTTGCTGCAGTTCAGCCTTGGCTTGGTCGGATGGCTCTTGGGTGCACATTGCTGCCGGTGGCGAAAATCGAGAGCGGCCATTCGCCAGGAACCCCGAGAATGCCGGAGCCGTCATTCGCTATGCGTTAGTGATATTCTTGCCTCGAAGGCTGTTGGGCAGCGGGAACGGTCACTGGCGAGGCTGAAATGATGTGGCCGTGAGCGGCGGCTTGCTAATTGGACCCGGTGTTCCAACGGGGATCTGTTTTTTCGGGTGGCAGGCGATCCTTGGCCAATTGCGGCTATTCAATCGGGTGGAGGTTTGATCGGCGATTGGTTTCCTGACCCAGGCAAAACTGGGCACCAGTTGATGCTGAAAACGTGGTTCGGTTCAGACCGCGAGTTGGAATGCGATCCGGTTAATGGGGTTTTATCTTATTCTTTTCGATCAGGCCGCTCACGATGGGTAACATCCCTTTCGCCCACAACTCGCAACCCCTTTCGGTCATGTGCCCATCCGGCAGGAAATTCCCCGCAACTCTTGGTACGTCCTTGGTCCAGAAGCCGTAGTAGATCGCGCCAAACTTATCAGCAGAGGTGCGGGCCTGTTCTATCGATTGGATCGAAGTGAAGGACACATAAATCGTCGGGATATGCTTTTCCTGTAGCCAGGCGAGACCCTTTTCCGTGTATTCGACTGCGGCGGTAACATTCTTATCGTTCGGACCCGGTTCGAAAATGACGATCTGGGTCTTGTCAGTCACGTCTTGATTCTTCATACGCTGAAATATGAAGTGGGGCTTGTCACCGTTAACCCCTGCATTTTTTACGGTTGCATCGATTCCTTCCGCTTTGAGCAAGGATTCCAGAATTGCGGGGAAGTTTTTGTCGCTCGGTATCCCTTTGCAGTTCGTGGCACTAGTTCCAATTGCCACGATTTGAATTGGTTCTGCCCGGACCAAGCCGGTAGCCAACAACAGAGGAAATAACAACACCACAACTTTATTACGCATAAGCTACTCCAAGAAAAATTGGCGAATTGGCCCGGTTCTTAGAAATCTATAGTTGTGGTCAAAGAGCCAATCAGTACCGGAGCTTTGATTCTAACTTGGTTGCACATGCGGCGCTGAACGCGATTTCTGCATTGAAGAGACTTTAACGTTCTGTTACCGAAAGCGTGCGCAGGGCTCCGGGTCAGCAAGAGCGGGCCGACCAAGCCGAAGCCCGACGGCAGGTATTTGGGTGGACCGACCACCGGCCATGACAATGTCAGCAGCCGGTTCCGGCGCGGGTCAAGGTAGTTGTCGCCTCGGTCATGCAGCCAACGCCAGAATATGAGAAGCTGCCGTTTGTGGCGCTACACGGGTTACATTACCAGCCTCGCGGCCCGGCTTAGCGATTGGCAGTTTCTACGCACATTGCAGCCTCAATAGTCGAGGATATCCTTCCAACCCACACCAAGAAAGTCTCGTGGCTACTCGACCTTCGCACTCTTGAGTTCGTAGGCATTCCCACCAGTGCCACCCTTCGTTCCCCAAACTGTTTCCACCTTCACCGCCACCTTCAGTGACGGAACGTACCAATACTTCTCTGTGTGCTTGTCACTCCCGTAACAATTGTTCCAATAGCCGGAGTGATCCACGCGCAGGGCGCGATACGTTCCTGCGGGAACCGTCACGGTTTCCCAACCGACAACTTCTGCCTTGATGTCTATCCTGGACGTACCGCAAGCGGGGTATGGGAAGGTTGTGCTGTATTCCCACTTTTTCCCAACCTCAAGCGGAAAGGAATAGTCTGCTTTGGCGGCGTATAGGTGCGTTGGGTGTCAGCGATAATTCGACCGCCGTCACGGTCGGTGATGGAAGATCCCGAAGTGCCTGACGAATTCTTCACTTCGTTCTTGATTTGCGTATCGTCAATCGACGCAGTCGTCACTACGAACACGCTCGTCTGAGCCCTCGAAAAGGGATCGAGCATCGCATACGTCCATGTGTTGCCCAACTTCGGCTCGGCTCGCTCAACCTTTGCCGGATCGGCGGATGCCGGTTTCTGCTCCTGTGCAACGGTAGACGCAGAAATTGTCACCAATACAGACAGTGCAAACAGCGTGGAACGATTCATGTTGCCTCCTTATGATTATTCTTGCGACGACGTCCCAAATCAGGGACTCAGTTTCACCTTGAGTACAGGATATCCGGGGACGCTTTGACGAATCTCCCCTTCATATTCCTCGGAACCATCTTTCTTCGAAATCACCATCGACACATTGTCGGGACAGGGGTTCGAATATTCTTTCGATACCGTCATTGTGATCTTGTTCCCGTCTCTTGCCACGGTCCACGGCGCGTCGCGTCGCGCATCGTGCAACGAGAATCGCTTGACCACAACACCCGTTTTGTTGAGATGAGTCTAATACAGTTATATGCAATATGGTAAGAATCCCCTATGTTATATGCCTAAAGTCGTAAGTGAATGACAACTATCGAGAGCAGGTTTTGCTGAACGGCTGCAATATAAATAACTCTCCCGCCGGCTGGTCATGGCCGTGGCCTGCCTGCCACCTGAATCAGACTCTACCCGCGGGAGCGGCCGGTGGACTCCGTAACCCGCCTGTCAAATCTCATGCTCAAGCCATCGCCAGTGACGGCAACTTGCGTTGCCGACGTGGCCAGAACGTAGCTGGCCCACATTGCTGCTGGCTGCTTTGCTGCTATCTGGGACTACTTTCTACGCTGGCGAGCGCTGTCGGGTAATGGCGGATTCAAGTCCGAAACTGAAAATCCGTGTGTCGGCAGTTCGATTCTGCACCTGACAACAGTATCTAAGCGGCTCCCGGCGATGGGGGCCGCTTTTCTTTGTGGGTCGGGGTTGGCCCGGGGTTACGGTTTCCGTGCCAGTTGAGCCATGATCATCACGGTCAAGCAACGTTTCTAGCCACCATGACCAGCGCGCTTACTGCCAAGGAACCAGCAGAAGAACTACAGCTCTCTCAATAGAGATGGTTCAAGAAAGTCGGTCAGTTTGATCGGACGATACCCAAGGTCGCGGGATTTCTTTTCAAAGTTTGCCGCGTCAACAGTCTGCCCGGCCTGCCTATAGATCTCAGATAGCTCCCAGCTTGCAATTCCACTCCCAAACTCTGCCGAAAATCGCAGCCACTGCTCAGCGCGTCTAGCATTTGCTGCCACACCTGATTTGCCCATCTTGTAAGCAATCGATAGGCGGCGCGCGGCGTCCTTGTCTCCCCGCAGAGCCTTGGTCAGATCATCGCGAAAGTCTCGGTCCCCAGTTGCGTCTTCGAAAAGATCTCCTGAAAATCCAGCCGAGCGCTGACTTTCGAGCACTTGGCGCGCGCCGTCAATCGTTACGCGAATCTGTTGCTGATACACGCTGCCAGGAAAATCCTTTTCAAACTGCTCGCAGAGTCGAATCAAACGAGTAGGCCTGAGCGTATCCAGAATAGCCTGCCAACGTTTTTCTAGTAGCAAGAGGTCGGCACCAACCCAATGCGATCCCTTGCCCGGACGGCCACGATTCAACTCAAGCTGGCGATTGCGGATCACGAAGCGCCCCCGCAGATTACCGGTACTCTCAGGAAACTGCGCCGGGATGGTCAACTTCACCTTGTCGAACTCTGCCTTGACCCGCGTCTGGCATTCGATCGCTGCGATGCGGAAAAGGTCGTCGATCGGCGTCACGCCGTTGGCCTCGCGCAGCACGTCTATCAGGGCACCAGCGAAAAAGGTATTGCGGTCCGGGCTGATCGGCGCCAGGGCCGGGCGTCCAGCACGCGTAGCAAAGAACAACAGCATCCCCTCCGGCGCGACAATCTGATTGAATTCGTCGACGCCGCGGCGGATCGACGGATCGGTGCGACAAGCATCAATCAGCGCAATGCTGACCCCTGGGTAGCGTTGGGGCAATGCCATCAGGACGTCTTCGTTAAGGCGCAGGGAGGAAGCAATCGCTTTTTCCGAAGACGGGTCCACACCGGCGGGCACCAGATAGTTGCGTCCGGCCGACTGGAAACCATGTCCGCAGAAATAGAACACCACGGCAACCGAACCCGGCAGGACGGACTCGCGTGCACTCCTCAGTTCGGCCCCGAACTCGGCCAGCACCCGGGCCATCGACATGGCATCCAGGTCAACATAGTCACGCACCTTGAACTCGTAGTATTCGAGAATATCCTTGAGATCCCTGACGTTCTTGTGTGCCGGCGCAATGTCCTTGCGGTCGGGATAGTCGCGGTTGCCGATGAGCAGGGCAAACTTTCTGCGCGGCACGTAAATATCCTGGATCGGCTCGGCCGACTGCACCTGCGCAAAGCAATTCGACGCCTGGGAAAGCGTACCTAGGGCAAGTGTGGCGGCGCCTGCGATGACGAGACTGCGACGCGACTCGCAAAAAGGTGGCTCATACATAGCTTGATTTGCCCTTAGACATTTGTTGCATCCAGTGTGTATTGAGCGATCGCTCCGCCCCGGAACACTGGGCTAGCGCGACCCCGCATAGCGCAGCCCTGCTGAGGCGCTTCCCGAGAATTTGTGGTCAGGTACAGACCAATTCTTTTTTCCCGGCTTTATTGGGTGGCTGCGGCAGACGCATCGTAAGCGCCTGCAACAGACGGCCTTGCAAGCCTGGAAGAAGACGGAACTTCATGGAAGCCGAATGGTATGCCGGGAATGGCACCGAAGCAAGAATGGTTATTCGCAACATAAGGGGGCGGTTTCAATGACCAAGTGCAAAAAGTGAAGCGTGATGATGTCTGCAGTCAAAAGCGTCTGCAGAAAACAATTCGGCGGGGCATTTGAAGCCGAGGGATTTTCGCGGACGGGTATTCAACTGCCAGGCGACGGCATCGAGTTCCTCTTGAGTGAAGCCACCCAAGTCAGTTCCCTTGGGGAAATGCTGTCTGAGCAGGCCGTTGGTATTTTCGTTGATGCCGCGCTGCCATGGACTGTGCGGATCGGCGAAGTAAACTTTCACGCCGGTGGTCTGGGTCAAACGCTGGTGCTCAGTCATCTCCTTGCCCTGATCGTACGTCAGCGAAAGGCGCTTCTGCGATTCGATGCGGTTGAGGACATGGCTGAAGCCACTGACCGCAGCCTCGGCACCCGCATCCTCCATTCGGGACAGAACAGTGAACAGTGTCGTGCGTTCGACCAGCGTGCCTATCGCCGAACGGTTGAACGCCCCTTTGATAGGGTCGCCCTCCCAGTGGCCCGGCACCAACCGTTCGTCCACTTCAGGTGGGCGGTCAGGAATGCGCACACGCCGATCTTCACCACGCGCTCGGGGGCGGCGTTTGGCATGCCCAAAGCGCAACCAGCCAATGTCCTCCGTGCGCAGCTCTCCACGTGGCATCGCGTAAATGGCGGTGTAGATGGTCTCGTGAGAAACCTGCAGGGACGGCGTATCGGGATGCACAAGCGCCAGTGTGCCAGCTATCTGCTCCGGCGAGTATCTGGCCTTGAGGTAGTGGCAGACCTGCTCCCACAACGGTGTGCCCGGCCTCAGCCGACGCGCAACGCGCGGCTTCGTTGTGCTGACATGGGCGCGTCGATGCGCCGCATCGGAACGATAACCGCCCGCCATCAGCGGACGCCCGCGCCCACACCGATCCTTCGGCCGAACCGATCCGTTCCGACTCAACTCACGCGAAAGTGTCGAAGCAGAACGACCAAGCTCAACAGCAATAGCCCCAGGCTTGATCCCCATCTCCAGCTTCGTTTGAATCATCGTCCGCTCTTCAATGCCCAACTGCTTGTAGTTTCCCATGCAACATTCTCTCCCGATAATGTTGCACTTGGATTTTGAGCGCGCCGGGCTATTCGCCGAAAGCCTGTTCGGAGATTCGGCATCGCGCTGCAGTTACGCCTGCGTCATGTCTGCTTTGTGGTGGGAACCGACCTACAAATCGCATTCCCACGGCATCGCCAGTGACGGCATAACGCTGCGTTGCAGTCAGTCATGTATTCAACGTGGAATCAATTGAAAGCCACTCTGGCTATCCTCGCCATGACCCACCGTGCGCGTTGGTTTGTTCTTCCTTCCCCTCTGACCCGCCGAGCGAGGAAGGTTCGTCGGGGGAAGTCCGGTCGCGTTGTCCGACGCCGGCCGTTTTTTTGGCCGGCTAGTTTAGCGACCGGCCCGGCGGGCCTTCCGCAGCGAGGGGAGCCCGCAGGGCCGGGGAGGCGGGGCGTGCTTCTTTGCCTACTTTCTTGCACGAGCAAGAAAGTAGGTCGCCCGCCGGGGCGAGTCCCGGCGCGGACGTAGACGCGAAAGTGAAAAGTCGGCGCTGGCAGGGCGGCGATGCAGTGGGCGAGTGTCAAGCGTCGATTGACATCCGTCAATCATGGCTTTACACTCCATCGATGATCCCAAGCTACCGACACAAAGGGTTGGCGGAACTGGCCGATACGGACAAGTCGACCAAGATACGGCCTGATCTGTGGGTACGAACGGCGCGGCGGCTGGATGCCATCGCTACGGCAAAGACGCCGGAGGCGCTGCGACTGCCCGGGTTTGATTTTCATTCGCTGCAAGGTGTGCCCAAGCGCTACAGCGTGCATGTGAACTGGCCGTGGTGTCTCACGTTCGGCTGGGAAGGTGAAAATGCCGTCGATATTGATCTGGAAAACTATCACTGAGGAGTGTGCCTGATGAAGACGATGACGCGCTGCCCGACGCATCCGGGCGAGATTCTGCGAGAGGATTCCTTGCCCGCAATGGGATTGTCGGTGGCGGCATTCGCCCGCGCGCTGGGGGTTTCCCGTCAGATGGTGCATGGCATTCTGGCCGAGCGCTCCGCGGTATCGCCGGAGATGGCGGTGCGCCTGGGAGCGTTCTTCGGCAACGGCCCGCAGTTGTGGATCGACATGCAGACCCGCCGCGATCTCTGGCTGGCGGAAAAGCGCATGGCGGGCCATTTGCCGAAGACGTTCGAGACCATGGCGGCGTAAGTACGCTAAGGTCAGCAACGATTGAATAGACATGAAACTCAAGCCCATCCGCAGCAAGAAGGAATACCAGATGGCGCTGGCCGAGGTCGAACGCCTGTGGGGTGCGCCGGCAAAGTCTGCCGAAGCAGACCGGCTCGACGTGCTGACGATGCTGGTCGAGAACTATGAACGGCAGCACTTCCCGATTGCCGATCCCGATCCCATCGAGTTCCTCGGCCATATCATGAAGAGCCGGGGTCTGACGCGCAAGGACCTGGAGGCTTACATCGGGCCGCGTGGTCGTGTCGCGGACATCCTGAACCGCACCCAGCCGCTGACACTGGAAATGATCCGGCGTCTCGCCGATGGTTTGCAGTTGCCGGCCGAGGTATTGATCAGGCCCTACCGGCTACGCCGTGAAACCAGCGTATTCGAGGCGGCATGACGGATTCTGCTGCGCCGACTGCCGTGCTTTCCTGATGCAACACTTTTCGTGAGAGCACTACTTCTCCCCTTGCCGCAACTCTCGGTCCGCGCTTTCGCCGTCTGGCGGCGCAATTTCCTGGTCTGGAAGAAGCTCGCCATCCCCTCGCTGCTAGGCAACCTGGCCGATCCGATGATCTACCTGTTCGGCCTCGGCTACGGCCTCGGCGGGCTGCTGCCACAGATCCACGGCGTGTCCTACATCGCCTTTCTCGCCGCCGGCACGGTATGCGCCTCGACCATGAACGCCGCCTCCTTCGAGGCGCTGTACTCGGCCTTCTCGCGGATGCACATCCAGCGCACCTGGGAAGCGATCATGAATGCGCCCGTGACGCTGGAAGACGTGATGGCGGGCGAACTGCTCTGGGCGGCGGCCAAGGCCACGCTGTCCGGCACCGCGATCCTGGTGGTGATTTCGCTGCTGGGTTTGGTTGCTTCGCCGCTGGCCTTGTGGGCGCTGCCCGTGATCTTTCTCACCGGACTGGCGTTTGCGGCCATGGGTCTGATCGTCACTGCGCTGGCACCGTCGTACGACTTCTTCATGTACTACTTCACCCTGTTCATCACGCCCATGGTGCTGCTATGCGGCGTATTTTTCCCGCCCGAGCAGTTGCCGCCGCTGGTGCAGGCGATCGCGGCCTGGCTGCCGTTGACCCATGCCGTGGCGCTGGTGCGCCCGCTGCTGTTCGGCGAGATACCGGCCGGCATCATGGGTCACACCGCCGCCTTGCTGACAGTGGCGGCGGTCGCCTTCTGGATTGCGCTGACCCTGATCCGGCGCCGCCTGCTGAAGTAAAATGAACTCATGGACATTATCGTCAACGGCGAACCGCAGGAACTGGCGGACGTCATCACCATTGCCACCCTGCTCGAGGCCCGCGGCCTGACCGGAAAGCGCGTCGCGGTGGAAAGAAATGGCGAGATCGTGCCGAAGAGCCGCCACGCCGAAACGGCAATCGCCAGTGGCGACCGGATTGAAATTGTCGTTGCCGTCGGCGGCGGCTGAATTATCCAGGACCTGACATTCATGAGCACAGATTCTCTCGTCATCGCCGGCAAGGCCTACGGTTCGCGACTGCTGGTCGGCACAGGCAAGTACAAGGATTTCGCCCAGACCCGAGCCGCCATCGACGCCTCGGGCGCCGAGATCATCACGGTCGCCATCCGCCGCACCAACATCGGCCAGGAACCGGGCCAGCCCTCCATCCTCGAAGTGCTTCCGCCATCGCAATTCACCATCCTGCCCAATACGGCCGGCTGCTACACGGCGGACGATGCCGTGCGCACCCTGCGCCTGGGCCGCGAACTGCTCGACGGTCACGCACTGTGCAAGCTTGAAGTGCTGGGCGATCCGCAATCGCTGTTTCCCAACATGCCGGAAACCCTCAAGGCCGCCGCCACGCTGGTGAAGGACGGTTTCCAGGTCATGGTGTATTGCTCGGACGATCCGATACAGGCGCGAATGCTGGAAGACATCGGCGTGGTTGCGGTGATGCCGCTGGCCTCGCTGATCGGTTCCGGCATGGGCATCCTGAATCCGTGGAACCTGAAGCTGATCATCGAGCAGTCGAAAGTGCCGGTGCTGGTCGATGCCGGCGTCGGCACCGCCTCGGATGCGGCAATCGCCATGGAACTCGGCTGCGACGGAGTGCTGATGAATACCGCGATTGCCGGCGCAGAGGATCCGGTGCTGATGGCCGGCGCCATGAAGAAGGCCGTCGAGGCCGGCCGCGACGCTTTTCGGGCGGGCCGCATGCCGAAGAAATTCTACGCGGCTACCCCGAGTTCGCCCGTTGGCGGAATGATCGGCCCCGGCACCCGGTGAAGCGCGTTCTTGCACTGCTGCTGCTTGCTGTCACGCTGTCGGCGGCGCGGGCGGAAGATATGCCGCAGGCAAGCCCGGAGGCCACCACCAGGGCAACACTCGTCGTCCTGCCACAACGCATGGGCTACGCTTTCGAGCAGCCGGAAATCCTGATTCGCCAGCGCCTGTTCGGACTGGCGCACGGACTGTCCCTGCTGGCCGCGTCCTGCCTCGATCTTCCTGCCCATTCGATGCCGATCCAGGATGCCTACGCGGCCTGGCATGTGAAACAAGGCAAGACCATTGAAACCATCGTGCATGACCTTGCCGACTACTATTTCGGGCCGCGTGCCGACGAAGCCCGGTGGCCCGATTTGTCGCGCGCCCTGAATCTCCCCGACAGCATCCAGCCGGCACTGGGCGAAGTGAGCTTGCTTGCTGCCTGCGCCACCCTTCCCGAAGCGATCGCACGGCCGCGCTATGCGCTCGACCAGATTCTGGCCGGTACCGCCGGGCCGGAGGCGCTGCCAAATGACGGCGTAGCCATGCCGCCGCCGGCACTTCAAAGAGTTCCCGAGTGAGCAAGATCGACGAAGAGGCGGCTGCAGCAGAGCGCCGCGCCAGCCACATCCGCAGCTTCGTACTGCGCCAGGGCCGCGTTTCCGATGCACAGCGGCGCTTTCACGAGCAAGGCATGCCGCGCTGGGGCATCACCTACCAGGCCACCCCGCTTGATCTTGGCGCTGTTTTCGCGCGCAGCTCGCACCGGATTCTCGAGATCGGTTGCGGCATGGGGGAGACCACCGCGATCATTGCCGCCGAGCATCCGCAAAACGACTATCTGGGCATCGAGGTGCATACGCCCGGGGTCGGCAGCCTGCTGAAGGAAATCGCCACGCGCGAGCTGTCCAATCTGCGAGTGATCCAGCACGACGCCGTCGAAGTCGTGCGCGACATGATCGCGCCGGGAACGCTGTCCGGCATCCACATCTTCTTTCCCGACCCGTGGCCGAAGAAGCGCCAGCAGAAGCGCCGCCTGGTGCAGCCGGAGTTCGTCCGCCTGCTGGCGACGCGACTGAAGCCCAGCGGCTACGTGCACTGCGCGACCGACTGGGAGGACTATGCCCGGCAGATGCTCGAAGTGCTTTCCGCCGATCCGCAGCTTGTGAATATGGGCAATGGCTTTACGCCGCGGCCGCCCTATCGACCGCAGACCAAGTTCGAGAGCCGCGGCCTGCGCCTGGGCCACGGTGTCTGGGATGTCGTGTTCCGCCGCAAATCCTAACGATGCAAAATCTCGATCCGCGCAGCATTATTCTGCTGGCCGGGATCATGGCTGTGCTGATGTCGGTAGTTCTGTTCTTCCTGCGCCGCAACTACCCGCCATCGATCAAGGGCCTTACCGAATGGGCGGCGGCTCCGGCCCTCGTTTTTGTTTCCACCCTGCTGCTCGGCTCACGCGGCGAAATTCCGGATTTTCTATCGATAGTCGTCGGCAACACGGTTCTGCTCGTCGGTTTGACGGTGCTGTATTTCGGCAGCCAGCGCTTCTTCGGCCTGGCACCGTCGGTCCGCCTCTGGAGCGGCGCTGTCCTTGCTGGCGTCGCCGTGCTGGTGTGGACCCATGTCGAACCCCACTATGGCAACCGAGTGCTGGTGATGGCCCTGCTCATGAGCCTGATTTCGTTCAGCCATCTCCGTCTGCTTCTGCTGCATGGCGCTCGCGGTTTTGCCACCTACCTGACCGCCCTGGCGTTGCTGATCCAGACCATTGCCCAGGCATATCGCTTCGCCGCCGCACTCGGCGCACCCGCGGACGACACCTTGCTGCTGCTATCGCCAGCACAGACCGTGCTGGTCACCACCTACGCGATCTGCATGATGATGGTCACCATCGGTGTCATCCTGATGGCAACCGAAAAGCTGCGCGCCGAGTTCGAACATCTGGCCAGTCACGATTCGCTGACCGGTGCCCTCACCCGCCGCGCCCTGATCGACGCCTGCGAACAGGAACTCGAGCGCGGCCGCCGCAAGCAGCACCCGATGTCGCTCTTGATGCTGGATCTGGACCACTTCAAGGCAATCAATGACACCCATGGCCACCTGGTCGGAGACCGGGTGCTGGTCGAATTCGTCGCCCGCGTCACGGCCCTGCTGCGGCGCCCCGACCACTTCGGACGATTCGGCGGCGAAGAATTCGTCGCCCTGCTGCCGGAAACCTCGCCAGCCGAGGCCATGATAGTGGCCGAGCGGATTCGCTTCGAAGTGGCGGCGGCCCCGCAGCCGGCATGCACGGTAAGCATCGGTGCCGCCTCGAGCGATGCCGACGACACGTCGCTCGATACCCTGCTGGCACGCGCCGATGCGGCGCTCTACGAGGCAAAGGCCGCCGGCCGCAACTGCATCAGGCAAGCGGCCTGACACGGCAATGAAGCTCGCGTCGCACCCCTTCTGGCTGGTCGGCTTTCGCCCCTTCTTTGCCTTCGCCTGCCTGTCAGGTCTCATCCTGCCCTTGCTCTGGGTGCTGATTTTCCTGGGAACCGTGGCGGCTCCTCAAACCTCGTTCGCAGCAGTGCAATGGCACGCCCACGAGATGTTCTTCGGCTTCGGCTGGGCCGTGCTCGGCGGCTTCCTGCTGACCTCGACCAAGAACTGGGTGCAGATTCGCGGCTATCACGGCGCGGCGTTAATCTACCTGGCCGCAGCCTGGTTGTTCGAGCGCGCCGGAATGTGGCTCGGCGGGAACTGGCCTTCGTGGCTGTTTGACGTGTCGAACAAGCTCTTCCTCGGCTCGATTGTCGCGATGCTGTTGTGGACCCTGGTGCGCCATCGCGAGGACGACAGCTACCGCGACAACTATTTCTTCCTGCTGATCCTGCCCGCCTTCCTGATCGCCAAGCAACTGATGCTGAGCACCGAGCACTTCCAGATCGGCATCGGCATGGCCACCGGCCTGTTCCGTGTGGCCTTCCTGGTCATGCTGGAGCGCACCCTGACCCCGTTCATGAAAGGCATCTTCCAGGTGGACATCCTGCGCCACGCGGTACTGGACAAGACCATCAAACTGCTCGCGCTGCTGCTGGTCGCCGCCAGCCTGATGCCGCCGCCGCTGGCGGCCTGGATGTCGCTGCTGCTGGCACTGCTGCTGGCGGGGAGATTCTGCTACTGGAAGCCGCAACTGGCCCTGCGGCGCATCGATCTCGGCATCATGTACCTGGGCTACCTGGCCATCGTGCTGCAACTGCTGGTTGAATTCCTCGACCAAACTGCGCACCCGGCATGGCTCGGATCATTCTCGGTGCATATCTTCACGCTGGGAGTGATGGGCCTGATCATTCCGGCCATGCTGATCAGGATCGCCAAGGGGCACACCGGTCGAAAGGTTGTTTTTGAAACGGCCGACAAACTCGTGCTCTGGATCATGATGTCGGCCTTCCTGCTGCGCGTCGTCGCGCCGCAGATGCATCCCGCCGGCTATGCGCTCTGGCTGGTCCTCGCCGCCTGCGGCTGGCTGGCCGGCTTCGGCATACTGGCCTGGCGGCTGATTCCATTTCTGCTGCAGGCCAGGGTGGATGGCAAGGAACACTAACGCTCATGGCACCGAGCGCCGCCCGCAGAGGATGCAACACGCGAAAACGAAGTTTCAGTGGAGGCTAACGCCGGCATCATCGGCGTTAAGTGCAGCGGCCGCAACTAAAGGCGAATTGAAGGCCCCCGCCCCCCATCCCCCCTCACGGCTATCGTATGCACACAAGTCGAAGCCGGAAACTCCTCCCCCTTCAAGGGGGAGGTTGGGAGGGGGATGGGGAAAGAAAGATACGAGCAAATTCAATCTATTGAAAATGAGGCATGAATTGAACCCCATCCCCACCC
>CAMBRI010000008.1 GCA_945870205.1 Sulfuritalea hydrogenivorans sk43H
TCCTCGACATCCAACCAGCAACTGGGGCGCTCGGTGGGCGTTGATGAATACATTCCGAAATTCGAACCGCATCGCCTGTCCGAAACCCTGACCCGCCTGTTGCTCGGACAGTCCGGGGAACCACAGGCCGACGAACCCGTCGCAAGAAAAGGCGTGCTGCTGCCGGCAAAGACGGGATCGGGCTCGATGCTCGACAGCGTCGATGCACGCACCCGCCTGGCCGGATCCAACCGGATGGAAATCCTGCTGTTCTCGCTGGGAACCCGCGAAGTCTTCGGCATCAATGTGTTCAAGGTGCGCGAAGTCAGCGACACGCCGGACATCACCCGCACGCCCAATATGCCGAACGGCGTCGAGGGACTCATCAGCCTGCGCGGCAACGTGATTCCCGTATTGTCGCTGGCCGCCGTGATGAAGCTCGAGGATGCGCCTCCGGGCCTCGGCGCCTCGATGATGGTCACCGAGTACAGCAAGCGCAACCTGGGTTTTCTGGTGCATGACGTCGATCGCATCATTCGCGTCGACTGGGAAAAGGTGCGGGCGCCCGAGGCGGTCAGCAGCGCGGCCCATGCCTACATCATTGCAATCACCGAGTTGCCCGATGGCCGCCTGGTGTCTATCCTCGATGTCGAGCAGATCATGGCCAACACGTTTGGCGACGCGGTGGTGGGACACATCGACCCGATGGCGGATGGTGAATCGCTGAACATCTTCTTTGTTGATGACTCGCTGGTCGCACGCAAGAAAATCATCGAGGTTCTCGATAAACTGGCGGTCAAGCACAAGCATGCGCAGAACGGCATGGAAGCCTGGACGCGGCTCTCCGGCATGGCGGCGCATGCCCAGCAGACCGGCCACAGCGTGCATGACGAACTGGATCTGATCCTGGTGGATGCCGAAATGCCTGAGATGGATGGCTATGTCCTGACCAAGAACATCAAGTCCGACCATCGCTTCGACGGCATTCCCGTCGTCATGCATTCCTCGCTGTCGTCCGAGGCCAATCATGCAATGGGCAAGAGCGTAGGCGTCGATGCCTATGTGGCGAAATTCGATGCCGATGCGCTGGCGCAGACATTGCGTTCGCAGTTGCTTCGGCATGCAACAAACTGAGGAGAAAGACCTTCATGGCAATTGAACCGGCAAAACTCAAATTTCTCGTGGTCGACGATTTCTCGACCATGCGCCGAATCGTGCGCAATCTGCTCAAGGAACTCGGCTACATCAATGCCGACGAAGCGGAAGACGGCGCGGTCGCGCTGCAAAGGCTTAAGGGCGGCGGCTTCGATTTTGTGGTCACCGACTGGAACATGCCCAACATGGACGGGTTGCAGTTGTTGCAGGCAGTACGAGCCGACCCGGCGCTGAAACATTTGCCGGTGCTGATGATCACCGCCGAAGCCAAGCGCGAAAACATCATCGCGGCGGCGCAGGCAGGTGCTTCGGGCTACATCGTGAAGCCCTTCACGGCGGCGACTCTCGGCGAAAAGCTGGCCAAAATATTCGAAAAGATGGGTGCGAGCGCCTGAGCGCGCTCGACCATGACCAGGGAACAGGTGCGATGAATAATCCAAGCATACATGACGATGGCAACGACTCTGAAGATCTGCAGGCCTTGTTCGACAGCATAGCGGCGGCCCCCCCTGCCCCGCCTAAACCTTCTCCGGCAGCGGCGCGGCCGGATTCGGCGGGCGATTCCGATGAGTTGCAGGCCTTGTTCGACAGCGTGATGCAGGCGCAGCCCGGCACCGCCGCGCCAGTTGGAAGTGCCGATCCGGCAACCGAGACGCAGGACGCGGTATTCAACAGCCTTGGCCAACTTGCCCGCCAGTTGCACGACAGCCTGCACGGGCTGGGCGTAGACAAACTGCTGGAGCAATCGGCGCGGCAGGTGATTCCGGATGCACGCGACCGGCTAAACTACATCGCCCAGATGACCGAACAGGCGGCTTCGCGCGTCCTCAATGCGACAGACATTGCCAAACCGGTGCAGGATGAGCTGATCGCCCGCTCGCAGGCGCTTTCCCGACGCTGGGAGAAAATGTTCGCCAATCAGTTGTCGGTCGACGAGTTCAAGGCGCTGGCGGCCGATAGTCGCAGTTTTTTTTCGGATGCGCCCGGCCGCCTCAAGGTGACCAACGATCAGTTGATGGAAATCATGATGGCTCAGGACTTCCAGGACTTGACCGGCCAGGTGATCAAGAAAGTGGTGGAACTGGTGCACGGACTGGAAACCCAGTTGCTGAGTGTGCTGCTCGAGGCAATGCCGGTGCAGCGCAAGCATGAAGTTCCCGATGGCCTCCTCAACGGTCCGGTGGTCAAGCACGAAGGGCGCATCGACGTGGTCAACAGCCAGACGCAGGTAGATGACCTGCTCGAAAGTCTGGGTTTCTGATCCGGGTCATTCCGGTTGTCAAGGAGTTAAAAATGAGCAATTTTGAGGGAATGGAAGAACTGCTCCAGGATTTTCTGGTCGAGGCGGGAGATCTGTTGTCCGGTGTAGACAACAAGCTGGTCGATCTGGAACAGAACCCCGGCGATCACAATCTGCTCAACGAGATTTTTCGCGGCTTTCACACCATCAAGGGCGGCGCGGGCTTCCTCAACGCCACCGAACTGGTGACCTTGTGCCATTTGACCGAAAATCTTTTCGACCGCCTGCGCAACAACGAGATGAGCATCGACGGGGAACTCATGGACGTGATCATGGCCGCCACCGGGTCGGTGCGCACCATGTTCGACATGCTCGAGCGCGGCTTGCAACCCGATTCCGCCGATCCATCCCTGCTGGCAAAACTGAAGTCCGCGCTGGCCGCGAAGAAGGGCGCCACGGCTACTGTCGCCGCAACTGCTCCGGTCGCCATTGCGCCGCAGGCAGCGCCAGCGGGCGCCAATGGCGATGGCCCCGACTGGAATGCCTTGTTCAATGTCGTCGCTACAGTCGGAACTGCACCGGCCACCTCGGCCGCGCCCGGGATTGCCGCCGAGGGAGTGAATCTGGCGCCCGATTTCAGTCATGACGTGGCCAGCGAAACTCCCGAACAGATCATTCACGCCGCCATCGGTCGCCGTGCCACGGACAAACCGGGCGCCACCACGGTTCCCGTCGGGCGGCGCGACACCGAAAAGGTCCGCGACAGTTCGATCCGGGTCGATACCACGCGCCTGGACCAGGTGCTGAACCTGTCGGGCGAGATCGGACTGATCAAGAACCGCCTGAATGCCCTGCGCTCCGACATCATCAACGGACGCTCCGACAACGACACCATGCATGCGCTCGACCAAGCCGTCAGCCAGCTCGACCTGCTGGTCTCGGACATGCAGAACGCGGTCATGAAAACCCGCATGCAGCCGGTTGGCCGCCTGTTCCAGAAATATCCGCGCATCGCCCGCGACCTCGCCCGCAGCCTGGGCAAGGATGTCGAGCTGGCGCTGGTGGGCGAGGAAACCGAAATCGACAAGACCATGATCGAGGATTTGTCCGACCCGATCATCCACCTGATCCGCAATGCCGTCGACCACGGCGTCGAGTCGATGGAAGAACGGCGTGCCGCAGGCAAGCCCGAGAAATCCCAGGTTCGTCTCGAAGCGCGCCAGGAAGGCGATCACATTGTCATCCTGATCGCCGACGACGGGCGCGGCATGAGTGCCGAACGCCTGCGCGCCAAGGCAATCCAAAAGGGCATCATCACCGAGGAAGAAGCCAATACCATGGATGAGAGGCAGAGCTTCAATCTCATCCTGCTACCGGGTTTTTCGACCAAGGATGTGGCTTCGGATGTTTCCGGCCGCGGCGTCGGCATGGACGTCGTCAAGACCAACATCCAGAAGCTCAAGGGCAATATCGACATCAAGTCGACGCCCGGCCACGGTTCGACTTTCGTGATCTCCTTGCCGCTGACGCTGGCGATCCTGCCGGTCTTGCTGGTGCAGCTTGGGGGACAGCCGTTCGCCGTGCCGCTGTCCATGGTCAGGGAAATCATGCCGCTGCAGCCTGCTGCCGTGCAGGAAGTCGGCGGTTGCGCGACCATGGTGGTCCGTGGCGAAGTGATGCCGATGTATCCGCTCAGCTATCTGCTGGGCTGGCCTACCGAACGGGCCCCCGGCTACGGAGTGCTGATGCAGGCCGCCGACCATTCCTTCATTCTTGCGATCGACGGCTTCATGGGGCGCGAGGATGCCGTGATCAAATCGCTGGACGACTTCCGTCCCAAAGGGGTTGCCGGTGTCACCACCTTGTCGAACGGCAAGATCGTCCTGATCCTCGACATGAAGGAATTGTTCGCCATGACCGGCGAATCGCGCGGCGTGCCGCGGTCGGTCTTCATTCCGACGGAAGTTCAGGCGGCCTGACGCGTCCGCCGGAAACGGGGCGGAAACCGGCCTCAGATCCGGCCGTCGCCGCCAGTTCGGCTTGTCTAGAATTTGACCGTCATGCCTGTTTTCTCAATTTCCAGAACTGCAGCCGCGGATGATCCGGCGCGCATCGCTGCGGCCTGGTTCGCCCGGCTCTCCTCCCTGTCGCTGCTCACCATGCCGCACGAGGAGGCAATGCCGGAACGCCCCCTGGCGGTGCTTGCCGCATTTGTGGCGATTGCCCTGACCGAGGGGCGCACGCTGCTGATCCTGGTGCCGGACGACGACCCGCTGCCGGAGCTCTCGAATGCCCTGGACCTCCCCATTCGACCGCTTTGCCTGGTCATGCCGGCGGCTGATTTTGCCGCACGCATTGCGTTGCGCGCCACGGTCTCGCTGCTAAAAAGCCGGATTGCGAGGGAAGGCGAGGACGAGCAAACCGCGGCATGGCGCCGCCAGCGCGAACGCCTTGCTGCCAATGCCGAACTGTGGCGGGACGCGCAAGCATGGACCACGGATAATGATCGCAGCGACGGTCCGGTGGCGGTGGCCGAGCTGTTTCCGGTACGTATTCTGCCGCTTGCTGCGTATCGCGCCCTGCAGCACAAGACGGCTGACATCACCCTGCTCTACCGCTGCGATGCACCGCCCGAACTGATTGCACCGGTTGCCAGCCTGCTGCGCATCGGCTCGCGCGCCGAGATACCACGGCAGTGCAGCGTAACGCTGGCCGATGAGGACGTGCGACTGATTCAGGAACGAGCTCAATTGACCCAGGATATTGCCGACCTGGAACTGGAACTGGCGACCGTGCAGGGTGAAGTGGGCGAATTCATGCGTGATTATTACGCCCGGGTCGGCAGCCTCATGGCCGAGCATGATGCGCTGCAGGCGCAATTGGCGCGCGAGGCGGCGCAGCGCGAACCTGAAAGCCCCCAGGTTCGTTCCCAGGCTCAGCAAAAGCAGCGGCAGGCGGAGCAATCGGCGCAGGAAAGCCGGCGCTTCTCGGAAGCCGCCGCGGAGGAAGCTCCCGCCTTCCGTCCCAACCAGGACATCAAGCGCCTGTTTCGCCAGATCGCCCAGCAGATCCACCCCGACCGCGCCATCGATGACGCCGATCGTACCTGGCGTACTCAGTTGATGAGCGAAGCCAATCGCGCCTATCGGCATGGCGACGAAGGCGCTTTGCGCGAAGTCGCCGCATTGTGGGAAGAAGCTCGTGGCGAGGGCTCCGACGCAACGGCGACCGCGATGTTTACGGCCCAGCCGCCGCCATCAGTCCTGCGGCGCCAGGTGGAGCGCCTGCGTGGCCGCCTGGGCGAAATCGAACGCGAATTGCACCGTTTGTTCGGCTCCCGCCTTTATGAACTCTTCATTGCCGCGCGCCAGGCCCGGCGCCAGAGTAGAGACCTGCTCGGCGAAATGGCGGACCAGCTCACCGCCTCGATCGCGCAGTTGAACCAGAGCTGCCGCACCGAGGCGGCATGATCAGTTTGTTCAAACCCGCTCGCCGCGTTCCATCGCTTCGAGAACATCTCGGGCCTGGAGGTGTCCCAGACGCGCCGCAGCACGCAGCCATTTGGCGCCAAGGCGCTGATTGCGTCTGACGCCATCACCACGACAGTAGAGCATTCCCAGCTCAAAACAGGCATCCGTTTCACCTTGCAGTGCGGCGCGGCGCAACCAATCCGCCGCGGCCCTGGCGTCGCGCCGGACACCCTCGCCGCGCAGCAGACAGTAGCCGCAGCTGTACATCGCATAGGCATCGGCATGCTGCAATGCCGCCGCCTGGTACCAGTGAAACGCCTCTCCCGGATTGCCTTCGATGCCTTGCGCGAAATAGAACAGATCGCCGAGAATGAGTTTCGCATCCGCGAGGACGGCCGCCTTGCGGTACCAGGCAATCGCTTCGGGAATGTCGATCGCGACACCGGTGCCATGCCGCAGGCATTCGGCCAGCATGAATGCGGCGCGACGGTGTCCGCTTGCAGCGGCATGCCTGAAGCAGTCAAGCGCCTCGACCAGAACCACATCGGCTGCAGTCACGGCCTCCTGCAGTAGCGCGAGCCCGCTGGCAAACCAGTAGCGTTCGAGTTCCCCCCGGGCTTGCGGCCAGCCGGCCTCAATCGCCGCCATCAGCAAGGCTTCACCACGTGCCACCGCAGGCGCGCCACCGATGCCCAGCAACAGGCAACGACCATACTCGGCCTGCCCATGCGCATCGCCTGCATCCGCCGCACGACGATAGGCCGCACGCGCCGCCAGCGGATCGATCGTGCAGCCTTCGCCCCGCTCATGGCATTCACCCAGCCAGACCCAGGCCGCGACGTCGCCCAGCTCAACGGCGCGGCAATACCACGTCACGGCGAGCGCCTTGTCCTCGGTGACGCCATCGCCCCAGCGATAGGCGTGGGCGATTTTGAGATGCGCGCGGACGTGGCCCTGGCGGGCGGCGGCCTGCCACCAGTTCATCGCCTGCGCCAAATCGCGGCCGCCGCCATCGATGCCGTAAGCGTGGCACTCGCCGAGCTCGAATTCGGCGTCGCGGCTGCCGCCGGCAGCAGCCCGCCGGTACCAGGACATGCCAGACGCGGGGTTGCGTGTCATGCCGAGGCCGAAGCTTGCGCACTGCCCGAGCAGAAACATCGCCCCGGTGACCCCTTTGCGCGCTGCCGCGCGAAAATGCACCACTGCGGCGCCGACATCAGGCTCGGTGCCCGCTCCCACGTAAAGACACATGCCCAGGCAGAAGCTGGCGCTGGCAATCCCATCCGCAGCCGCGTCGCGCCAAAGGCTGCGGGCTCTTTCACGATCTTCCGCCACGCCGCGGCCAAAAAAATGACAGCGCGCCAGGAGATCGCGTGCCGCACCGTGCCCCTGCTCTGTCGCACGGCCCAGCCAATAGGCGGCTTGCGAAAAATCGCGGGTGACACCGATACCGAAATACAACATGCGGCCCAGCCAGTAATGAGCGAGCAGCACGTCCTGGGCGGCAGCAAGGGCGAACAGCCGCGCCGCCTCGGCATGGTCCCGTGGCAGGCCGCAGCCGTGATACAGCAACCAGGCCAGTACCGCGAGGCCAGCGGGAGACTCCGCCTCGGCACTTTGCAAGGCCCAGCGCAAGGCTTCGGCCGGACTGCCGGTGACTCGATCGCCGGTGGCATGGCGCCACGCGAGTTCGGCCTGGGCATCGCGGTTTCCGCCCAGTGCCATGCGCTGCAATTCCAGTGGCGCAAGGCTGGTCCAGAAATCCTCGGAACGGCCAAGCAGTTCGCGCCCCTGAGCGGCACCGCGCTCAATCAGAGGGCTCTCCAGCGCGCCACGAAAAAAACCCAGCAAGGCACCTGCGGGCAGCGGAACCAGGGCCTGCGTCATGTCGTACAAGGGAATCGAGCCATGACGCTCACCATAGCGCAAAGCTCGCACTACAAAACACCAAGCAGTGCCCGACTCGCTTACAAGATCTATCGATAAGCGGTGATACCAATTGTGCTGCTGCTACACCACCGCGCCAATTTCGAAGCGTCATGCCGGCGAAGGCCGGTATCCAGACCCCCATGTGATGCGCTCCGTAGCCCTGGACACAGGCGTTCGCCGGTGTGGCGGCGTGTTCAGGCCGTCCCTAGACCGCAAAACGGGCGACTGCCAGCTGCAGCACCCGCGAGTCATCCTCGAGTTCATGCATCGCCTGACCGGCATGGACCACGCTCTGGGCATTGTTGTCACTCATCTGGGTGATGCCTTCCACTTGCTGGGCAATCAGGTTGCTGGCTTGCGACTGCTCCTTGAGCGCCGACGAGATTTGCAGCGCAAATCCCTCGCTCTGCCCCGCGCTGGTAAGGATGCTCTCGATCGAGTCACGCGCGCTACCGGCGTAGGTAGCAGTTTGTTGCACCTGTTTCACCACCTGCTGAATGTTGCCGACGGCCTGACCGGAGCTCTCCTGGATCGCCGTGATCATGCGCGTGATTTCGGTTGCCGAACCGGTGGTCTTTTCGGCGAGCTTGCGCACCTCGTCGGCCACCACGGCGAAACCCCGACCAGCCTCACCGGCGCGAGCGGCCTCGATGGCGGCGTTCAATGCCAGCAGATTGGTCTGGTCAGCCACTTCTCGAATCACGCGAACGATGGTGGAAATCTCGCTGGATTGCAGCCCCACGCGCTCCACCACGCTGGCCGCCTGCTCGACGGCGCCGGCAATCCTTTGCATTTCGTCGAAGGCGGTCTGGATGATGGCGGCACCCTGGGTTGCCAGCCCGGACGATGCCTGGTTGGCGGCCAGCGCCTGGCTGGCACTGTCATGAATGCTGCCGATGCTGACGCTCATCTGCTCGACCGCCGCGGCCACCGCGGAGGTAGCATCGTTTTGCACCGCCACCGACTGATTGATCTGATTCAGTGCTCCGCTCATGGCGCTACACGAGATGGTGGTTTTTTGTGCGTTGCCGCCGATCTGGCTGATCAACTGGCGCAGGCTGTCCTGCATGGCGGACAGCGCGCGCAGCAGATCGCCGGTCTCGTCGCGACCGCTGGTATCGATCGCATTGCCGAGTTTGCCATCGGCAATCGATCTGGCCGTTCGAATGGCCTCCAGAATGGGTCCGACGATCTTCCCTGCCAGCAACAGGGAGACGGAAATCGACGCAAGCAGAGCCATCACAAAGACGCCGATGTCAATCTTGATGGCATTCGAGGCGCCCGCGAGGGCCGCTGCGACCATGGTGCCTGCTTCCTTGTTTTGCTCGTCAAGGAACTTATCCAGCTTGCCGTCGATTTCAATGAAACGCTTGTCGGCGGCCTGCATCATGCCGGTACCGGACGCAAGATCCGACTGCGCCATGTCGATGGCCTGAGCGATGTTCTTGCGGTACTTGGCCAGGGGTTCATCAAGCGCCGCCAGAGTCTTCTTTTCGTCGTCCTCGATGTCGCTGCGCTCGCGCATTTTCTTCAGGCGTTGAATGGCGCCGTCGGCGTGACTCAGGATGACCGCCGTCTCCTTCTGGATTCGCGCTTCGTCGAAATTCGCCATCGAGGTGAACAGGCGGTAGGCGCCGACGTTGGCCTGCAGCAGTTCGCCCCGGCTTTCGTTGATGACGACAATGTGCTCCATGCCCTTGGTGCCGACGCTGATGAGCGTCTGCTGCATGGTTTTCATGCCCAGATAGCTGACGACGCCCAGCACCAGCATCATTGCAATGGCCACCAGGGAAGGAAGGAGAATCTTTGTCTTGATGTTCATGACCGGCTCTTTCGGGGTGGAGCGCCGCGACAGGGTCCAGCCTTGCCGCGGCGGCTTGCGAAGTGATCAATCAGTGCTTGTAGACGCCGGCGCAGACGATCAACTCGCCGGTCTTTTCGCAGTAAGCCGATTTGGGCAGCACTTTCTTGCTCACCGGATCGGTGAACTTGTAGTCATGCCAGAACTTGCCCTTGCTCTTGGCGAATTCGACGCGCTCCTTGACGAACTCCTTGCCATCGGCGTCGGCCAGATCGATCAGATCCTTGCCGACCTGCTTTTCGTTCTGGCCGTGGGCGACGCATTTGCCGTTCATGTCATAGACCACCGGATAGAGGTCTCGGTCGATCCATTTCTTGTCCTTGCCCGTGATTTCCTTGAATGCTGCCGCCCGATCAGCGCCGACGGATTTGACCGCCTTGGCCACCATGGCCTCAGCCTCCGCCTTTGTGGCAAAGCTTTCCGCGGCGAATGCGGTCGATGAAACCAGCGAAACGGCGGCAATTGAAAGCAGGGTCTTCAACATGGGAACTCCTTTGGCATGGATGGTCGGAACAGGCGTCGTTTCCGGGCAAGCTCGCCGGCACTTCACCCGTGCCTGTCATTCTCTCAGACTCGATATAGTTTGTTCATACGTAAAGTTACTCAGTGCACTGCGGTAACTACGTAGCCGGCTTGCTGTTAATGTCCATTTCGCAAGTGCCTGAAGTCCGATGCTGCTTCTTCAAGCGGCGCAGCATGAAGACGGCACCGTAGCCATGTCCGGCGAACAACTCTGTCGAGCTTGCGAACCTAGGCCGGAATTACCCGGTTCTTGCCGGCGCGTTTGGCCATGTACATTGCCGCATCGGCCCGTTTCAGGGCTTCGTCCGGACCTTCGGCATTCTTGATTTCCGCCACGCCGCAACTGAAGGTGATCAGGACTTTTTCGTTCTTGTTCATAAAGAACTCGCGTGTTAGCTCGCGCTGCACCCGGGTCATGACGGCAACCGCGTCCTCGACCGGCGTATTGGGCAGCAGCACGACGAATTCTTCGCCGCCGTAGCGTGCCAGCATGTCCTGCGGGCGCACGGCCTCCTTCACGACTTTCGACAAATGCATCAGGGCGGCATCACCTGCGCTGTGCCCCAGGGTATCGTTGAGCTTCTTGAAGTTGTCGACATCGAGCAGGGCCAGACTCAGGGTTCCACCCTGGCGATTGAGGCGAGAGATTTCCTTCTCCAGCGCCTCGTCCAGACCCTTGCGATTGAGCGCCCCGGTGAGCGCGTCGATACGCACCAGTTCGCTGGCATTGGACAACTCGATTTGCAGTCGCGCGACAGTCTGCTCCGTCTCGCTGACCTTGCTGCGCATGGCGCTCAACTCGTCGCGCGAACGCGCCGCATTGACCTGCACGTAGCGGGTCTCGCGCATGACCTCATCGAGCACATCCGTGAGCTCGGCAATGTCGCCGGCCTTGCTGATCTTCTCCGCGCAGGTCTCGATCTTGCTATGGTAGTCGCTGGTGGTTTCAGAGAAATCAGCGAGACGATCGACGAAAGTTGCCAGCATCAGCTTGAGCCGGTCATTGGCCTCGTTCAGGCTCTTCTTCAGCGCGCTCTGCTTGACGATGACATCTTTCATGCGTCGCTCGACGTCGTCCAGGCGGCGCAGACTGAGGGGCTGCATGACCAGGTCGCGCACTACCTTGATCTGGCCGGCAAGCCAGCGGTCTTCCACCACCAGTTCGGTGATGTTTTCCATGATCAGCTGAATCAGATGCAGCAAGGCGGTACTCAGCTCGGCCTGGTCTTCGGCGACGAACAGCGCGCGGTAGCACAGTTTCTTCAGGCGATCCGAGAGCCCGATCAGGGCCTCGGCATTTTGTGCCGCGCGTACCGTCTTCGAAATCTCGGCGGCCTCGTTGGCGAGTTCAGGGTTGTCGCGCAACACGATCGACAGCGAATTGTCGAGCAGTTGGCCCATGAGTTCGCGCAGTTCGCCGATGCCGTCTTGCCATGCAGATGGAGCAACAGGCTTCCGCTCCTGCGCCGGAACCGCCACAACCGCCGGCGCGGAAGGCTCTTCGGCCACTGGGTCGGTCAGCTCGCCGCGGCCGCCCGTCGTGGCTTGCCCCCATGAACGAATCAACCCCTGCAAACGGCTGAGCATCAGTTCGGCGTTGGCGGAACCCGTCAGGACACGCTCCAGCGCTTCTTTCTTTTTGGCCGCGGTGAGCCCGGCATGATGCGTTTCAAGCTGCTGCATCAGTTCGCGAATCAGCCCCGGCCACTGCGGCTGCTCGCCGCCAGACTTGGCCAGCAGGTCCGTCATCGCAACGCCGACGCCATCCCAGCTTCCCTTGGCAATGGCGGCCTCGAGTTGGCGCGCAAAGCGTGTCTGCTCCGGACTCGTGCGCGGCAAGGCCGCATGCAGTAGCTTGAGTTCTCGCTCGGGAAAGGACGTGCCCATCGGTACGCCCGCAATTTCGCAGTACAGCGCGCGGTAATTGTCCGGTGTCGGCGGCAATTTTTTCGCTGCAAGATTGCGCAGGGTTTCGCGTGCGAGTTCGAGTTCGGAAAGCTTGCCGGGTTCAGCCATGATTCACCTTTGCGTCGCTATGTTCACTATGTAGTGCCAACCGCAATAAACGTGCCGTTCTTGCGCCCTACTTGCCTCACTGACCGGCCTGCCTCTTGCCCTGATCCATGTCGCTAAGCGCAGTCCTCGCCGGACTCCTGCCAGCAAGGCCTGACGCAGGGATTTCCGGTTCAGCGGCTTCATGAAAGAAGCATGCGTGTTCCAAAGCCATTCTAGTCCTGTGTCTCTGCGCCTGGCGAAGCACCATTCGCCAAAGCCGATTTCCCCGAACATTGCGGCACATAGATGTAAAGCCGGGTGCGACGGCTGTCCCCGACCTCGACCACGGACTGCGCCGCCTGTTCAGGCACGACAAAGCTGTTACTGACGAAACGGGCGCCGGGGGCCATTTCGGCGCAGGCCTTGGCCCATATTCTGGCCATCGGGACCGGCGAGAGGAAGGCATAGGCAAGATCGTAAGGGCTCAGCGAATGATTCCAGAAATCACCCCGATGAATCCTGAGATTGCCGTGGCCGCGCGCCGCGAGCCAGGCCCAGGCCCAAGTCAGGGGTGCGTGTTCGATACCGACAAAGTGGCAGTCGGGTCTTGCGCCAGCAAGGTGACGCAACAGGGCGCCATCACCGCAACCGAGGTCGATCACCCGGCATGGTGTTGCGGGCAGCAATAACGCCAGCGCCTTGCGGGTCTTGCGGTTGCTCAGGTACAGCGGTACCTGACTGGTATCGGTGCGCCAGAACACCAGCAACAACAGGAGAAATCCGCTGGCCCACAGCCATGAGGGGAGCCCCATGCCACGCGCCAGAACCACAAGCGGCAGGAAGCCCAGATGAATCGGCAGCCACCAGACCGGCGCCCGCATGCCCCAGGCTGCGACCACGGCAGAAGATCCTTGCAGCAGGGCGAAGGAAAGCAGATTGAAGCGGAAACCGGCTGCCAAAATCGGCATCAGGACCAGCACCAGGCCGCTCGCGACGAGAGCGCCAAGAAACTGGGCAAGCACGACTGAGAGCAGCGGATGCTGGCTGCGGCGAATAGCCGCTTGCGGCAGATCCGATTGCGTGGTTGGCGGTTGGCTCATTGCCGGAGCATTCGTTACAGGCCGCGTGCTCGTTGGCTCCCTCTGCTTCGATTGGCACACCACAAGGGGCACGGCTTCAGTCAGGTGATCCGCGTTTCACGTCAAGGCGCCCAGAGCTGTTCGATGTTTGTCAAGCCCCAGGCGGCGGCCTCCTCCCGGCTGACGATCTTGTCCGTCACGCGCGGATGCGAAAGGTCGACGATTTCAGGGGCAATATGGGCTTTCGCCTTGGCCGAGAAAAACACTTTCACGACCGGCGTCAGCAGCGAATGCTCGGACTGTTCCATCACCACGCCAAGGCGTCCCGAAGCCAGGCGCACCAGGGAACCGATGGGGTAAATGCCGAGGCATTTGACGAATGCCTGGAAGACACGCTCGTCGAAATGCCCATTGCACCATTCCGCCATCTTGCGGATGGATTCGGCTGGATCCCAGCCGGCCTTGTAAGGCCGGTTCGAGGTGATCGCGTCATACACGTCGCATACCGCTCCCATTTTTGCGTAAAGACTGATCTGATCGCCCTTGAAACGTTTCGGATAGCCACTGCCATCCATTTTCTCATGGTGATGCAGCACCACATCGAGCGGAATCTCGCCGACGCCAGAACCTTCGAGCAGCATTTTGTGCCCCGCTTCCGGGTGACTCTTGATGATGACAAACTCCTGGTCCGTCAGCTTGCCTGGCTTGTTCAGCACATCCATCGGCATCAGCGCCTTGCCAAGGTCGTGCAGCAGTCCGGCCATGCCAAGTTCACGCGTGGTCGCTTCGTCCTGCCCCAATTGACGCGCCAGCGCCACCATCAGGGCGCACACTGCGACTGAATGCATGTAGGTGTAGTCGTCTGCCGTTTTGAGCCGCGCCAGGCTGATCAGCGCGCCCGGATTGCGCATTACCGAGCTGGAGATTTCATCCACCAGTTCGCCTGCCGCCTCGGACGAAACCGTCTTGCCCATGCGTGCTTCATTGAACATCGAAACCACGGCCTTTTTGCTTCCTGCGCAAATTTTTGCTGCACGCCGCACTTCCTCGACCATCGGCACCGGCCGTGGCGGCGCGCTACCCTCGGCGCTTTGTTCCAGGGTACGATCGACCTCGGCGGCGACTTCGGTTTCGGAATGCGTCTCCGCTCGCGCCTCCCCGACTGACGCGTCAAGCCCCTTTCCGGTATTGATCCAGACTTCGGTGATGCCGCTTTCACGAATCCGCCGAATGTCGTCCGCATCATCCAGCACGAAGCGCGTCCGCCAAAACGGGTGCTCCATCCACGACCCGCAAAGCTCGTGGATATGCATGCCCAGGCGCAAATGTTCGACACCGATTTTTTTCAGCATGCTGATAATCCGAATAATTTTCTGCGTCGAGGCAGGCGCAAGCTGCCGTTTGTCATTTGGCTGCGGCCGGTGCCGTGGCTGCAGTGCGGGCCGCAGGCTTGGCAGAGGTCCTGTCGAGATAGCGCAGCTTGCCGTCTTGCACCTGGAAATCGCCGACCAGTTCACCCGGTTCGGGTGGCGGCACCTTGTAGGCCTGAAAGCGGCAGTTTTGCAGTTCGGTTACATACCAGCGATTTCCGGTCTTGAGGATGAATACGCCTCGCTCGGGACGATAGATATCCATTCGCAACTCATTGGCGGCCAGACCTTCGAGCGGGTAGCGCCGCTGGCAGGTGGCCACATTGGCGACAACCAGCGTGGTCTGCCATGGACCTCCCAGATAGGACTGTTCCCGCACCACTGACAGTGACTGACTGCGGGGATCGCCGTAGAGGTAAGCCATCTGGTTGTCGCCGCAAGCGCTGAGCAACAGGGCCGACAAACCAAGTGCAATTCGCTTTGCTACCTTCCGAATCCCTGTCCCAGCCAACATCAAAGCGCCCCTTGAGCTTTCAATCCTGAAGATTGCAATTCCTGCATCTGAACCGCGCTCACCGGGAAGATTCAGACCGTCCGAATTCGGCACAATTCCAGTGCAGCAATAGCCCGTCATCTTAACGTGACTTTGCTCATTCTCGCTTTTTCGTGATCAGCGCGCTGTGCGCGAAAGTCACAGGGGCCTCCAAACGCGGAGCTTTCTTGGATGCAGGACGTCGGTCCTGCCAGCTTCCTGGCTCAGTTGAAGCAGGATGCAGCAGTACTCAGCGCGACTCCTTGATCAAGCGGCCGTTGACCGCCTGCAGTGGCCGGGCGTTGCTGCGGAAGACGCGGGAGAAGATCGCGACCTGTTCGGGCGCGACCTGCACCGGCTGCTTCAATACCATCCACAAGACGCCTTCGGTACACGGTGGCGTGGTCAATGAACCCATGTAGGTCCAGTAGGCGCGATTTTCGGGCAGCAGCTTGTTCAGATCGATGGCTTCTTCCGGGGCCACCTCGATGTTCTGTTCCAGCGGCAGGTTGTTCCATAGTGTCTGGATCAGCGGATGCTCGCTGCCTTTTTCCAGCAGCACCGCGACCACCGCCAGTTGGCCTTCGTCGCTCTTGTGCACCAGATGCACCGCCATATCGTAGGCGCGACCATTGATCCGTTCCTCGGATGGCCGGTGAAAATGGAACTGCAGCAACTCATGACGTTTGCCCATGATTGTCAGGCCCAATCCGGCGCCGACACTGACCTCCACCGTGTGGCCGTTGTCGATGATGCGAAACTGCGTCGCCTTGTAATCGAACTTGATGCCTTCCAGATTGACCCGGATGCCTTCCCGAATATCGATCGGCGACTGACGCTTGCCAGTATTGCAGACGGCGTAGTCGCCGCGCAACCTGCCCCAGGCAGCCGGTCCGGCTTCGCCTTCGTAGGACCAATGGGTGTGCATGTGGGCCGCAGGATTTGTCTGTTCGCCTGCACCGGAGGATTCCGCCGCGGGCTTTTTCTTTGCCGTCTTGCGCGGACCCGACGTGGCATAGTGCAACTCGCGCTGGCGCTTCTCCGCCTGGCTTTCCGCATCTGGCTTGGCGGCCGGCACGGTCGATTTTGCAGCAGGGGCCGCGGGGCTTGCCGGGGTCGCCGATAGGGGGGCCTTGGCGGGCGCGGCTTTTTGCCCGCTACTGGCCGCGGCCTGATCAGCGGCAGCGCGGTCTATGGGCGGCAGAAGGATCATTTTCGGCTTGTCGGCAGGCGCCACCGGCATGGTATCGGCAACCGGCGTCAGGCGACGGGCAACGGGATCGCCCGCCAATGTCCGCATGTCTGCGTGCATTGCCGAAGGGCGCTCGGCCGGATCTCCCGCCTGCACTTCGGTCAGAGGCCGGGTAGTGGCCTCAACCGCAGGCGAGGTCCCGGCACTTTTCACTGCACGACAGGCGACGCTGAACAAACGCTCGTCTATGCTGCCGACTTCTACGGAATTGGCGCGCTGACGGGACACCACATCTTCACGCACCAGCGTGTCGCCATGAAAGTAGGCCCGGCGCAGCGTGGTGAAGCGGCGCGCCGTGCAATCGTAGAGGTTCTGTGCCTGAATCGTGTCATAGGCACCGCTGACATCGTTGATCTCGCGATCGAGCCTTACCCTGCTCCAGGCCGTAGCGCCGGAACCGGACGAGGCGATGCGGGCCTTGTCGATCTCGATGGTCTCGTTCTTGCCGGCTATAACCTTCTGCCAAGTGGACGCCAAGGCAGAATCCTGCAGGACGAAGGCCAGCAGCAGGACTCCAGTAATGAACGACGCGCGCAATGCCGACATGATCGCCTTGTACCTTTTTTCAGTTATCCCTGCTTACGGCTGCGCAGCGCGATACTTTAATCGGGCGCTCAATCGGGGCCTGGAGAAAGGCAGCTGCAGGCGCAACCCATGTCCGGAAAAAGGCCTCAGCCGGGCAGCGGCATCAGACCTGGATGTTCATGATGTCGTGATAGGCCGATACCAGCTTGTTGCGCACCTGCACCATTTGCTGGAAGGACAGGCTGGCCTTTTGCAGATTGATCATCACATCCTGCAAATTGACATCGCTCTGACCGCTGGAAAAATCCTCGGCCATTTTGCGTGCGTCGACCTGGGCAGCATTGACCTGGTCGATCGTGCTCTTCAACACCTCGGCAAAATCGGGACCACCCGCCGGCGCCTCGCTGCCGGCTGACTTGCCGCTGGTCAGCGCAGAAGCCGAGCGCAGCTCGGAGAGCAGTTGGTCTATGGGTCGCGTGTCGATAGCCATGTTGAGCACCTTACCTGAATACGTTCATGGATCAAAGAGCAATTGCTGTGCCAGTTACCTTTTCGTATCCATTAAGCTTTGGTCTCGTCGAAAAAACCTTCGGCGCGATACTGGGTCAACTTGTAGCGTAGCGTACGCTCCGAGATGCCGAGAATTGCCACCGCTCTCTTGCGTGAGCCTCCGACCTGGGCCAGTACGTCCTGGATGTGCTGCCGCTCCAGCGTCTTCATGTCGGTGGGAACGCTTGCTGCCACGGGGTTTGCAGCAGCACGCGGAATCTCGGCGGTTGTTGCCGGAGGCAGCGCGTCCGCGCCTGGAAGCGTTGCCGGCCTTGCGTCGAGCGGCAGACCGTCGGCCTCGATCACATCACCCGATGCGAGAATCAGCGCCCGTTGGACGACATTTTCCAGTTCGCGTACATTGCCCGGCCAGGCATAGGCGCGCAAGCGTGCCTCGGCCGCTGCGGCAAATCCTGCCGCACGCCCCGCCGTAGCCGCCATTTGAGCGAGGACCTTGCATGCCAGCGGCACGATGTCGTCGGGACGCTCACGCAGGGGCGGGATTTCCAGCGGGAACACGTTGAGGCGGTAGAAGAGGTCCTCGCGAAATCGTCCGGTGCGCACTTCATCAGCCATGTCACGGTTGGATGTGGCCAAGACACGGATATCGAGCGCTACCGGCTTCTTGCCGCCGACGCGTTCGACTTCCCTTTCCTGCAGGACGCGCAGGAGTTTGGCCTGCAGGCCAAGCGGCATTTCCGAAATTTCATCGAGCAGCAGGGTGCCCCCGTTGGCCTGCTCGAACTTGCCTGCCTGTGCGGTTTGCGCACCCGTGAAAGCGCCCTTTTCGTAACCAAACAGCGTGGCCTCGAGCAAATTGTCGGGAATCGCGGCGCAGTTGATGGCAACGAAGGCCCCTTTGGCGCGGGCAGATTGCTCGTGGATGTAGCGCGCGAACACCTCTTTGCCGACGCCGGATTCGCCGGTCAATAACACTGTCGCATCGGTCTTCGCCACGCGCGCCGCAAGCAATAGCGTGGCACGCGTCCTGGCGTCGGCGGCGACGACACCGGCAGCAGGCGTCGGCGGTATCGCATAGCGGGCAATCTGGTTGATCAGGGTCTTCGGCTCGAAAGGCTTGAGCATGAAGTCACAGGCCCCGCCGCGCATTGCCGCGACGGCCTTGTCCACATCACCGAAGGCGGTCATCAGCAGCACCGGCAACCCGGGATAGCGGCTGCGTATTTCACCGAGCAGGGTGAGCCCGTCCATCGGACTCATCCGCAAGTCCGAGACAACCATGTTGAATGTCTTGCGCCGCAAGGCTTCCAGCGCTGCCGGCCCGCCATCGACGCCAATGACTTTGTGACTGGCGGCTTCCAGGGTGATTTGCAGCGCATCGCGCAATGCATCGTCGTCTTCGACGACCAGAATCGTTAATTGTTCGGACATGGCAGGCTTAGAATGAATTCGGCTCCGGCTCCAGGACTGGACATTACGTCGATGCTGCCGCCGTGGGCACGCGCGACACCGCGCGCGATGGCCAGACCGAGCCCGGTGCCGTCGCTGCGCGTGGTGTAAAAAGGCTCGAACAGGCGCGCGGCCGTGGCATGGTCCATGCCACGGCCATTGTCCCGCACGGCAATCAGCAGCGTGTTTTCCTCGCGCCGGGCTGACAGCTCGATGCTAGCGCCCTGCCGCCCTTCGACCGCCTGCAGTGCATTTTCCAGCAGACTGGTCAGCGCACTGACCAGCGATTTGCGATTGCCGGTAAGTATCACCCCGCTGTTGTCGCCCCCTACGATCAGTTCCGTGCCGCTGGACTGCGCCAGGGGCTCGAAATTCTGCGCCAGTTCGGCGAACAGATCAGCCAGGGCGAAACGCTCGCGGCCAAGCGCCTCGCCGCGCGCAAACAGCAGCATGTCCTGGATCAGGTGCTCGATGTGCTTGAGCCGTGCTACGGTTTTTTGCGCAATGGCGACGCTGCTGGCGGGGGGCAAGTCCGGGTTTTCGAGGTTACCGGCATAGAGCAGCGCGGCTGCCAGCGGAGTGCGCAACTGATGTGCGAGCTGGGCGGCCATTTCTCCCATGGCCGCAAGCCGCTGGTTGCGTTCGGCCTGCGTCTTCAGTTGTTGCGCCTCAGTGATGTCATGCAGCAGTACGATGCGGCCGCCCGCAGAATCCAGTGGCGTAACATCGACCGCCAACTGTCGTTCGCCCCCGAGAAATTCGCCGGGAGTATCGCCGGGAACCAGCATCTCGGCATAGATTGCGGCCCAGCCTGCGCCGACGCTTGCGCCGCCGAGAAAATCGCGGGCCGCGGGATTGATCTGCACCACGCTGCCGGCATCGTTCAAGACGACCACCCCGGCCGGCAGCGCATCGAGCAAAAGGCTCAACCGCTCGGTCAAAGCCGCCTTCTCTTGGTATTCCTGGCGCAAGGCCCCGTTGGCCGCGGCCAGTTCTACAGTGAGTTGCTCCATCTGGCCCTGCAATTCACTGTAGGCACCGCTCAGTTCCTCCGAAGCCTGGCTGAAAATACGAAAAGCCTCGGCCAGGCGCACCGCTTCGCCTGGCGCCACCTGAGCGACAGGAGCCGGTGCGGTCGAGAGGGTGCTATTGACGGAGGGAGGCTGCATGGGGTCCGATGATGGCAGAATCAAGGCCTGCAAACAAGGAAGCGGGCAACCGATATGCCGGCAAAAATTGCCGCTTCTTTCAGGAATCAGTCTTGCTAGCCCAGTCCATACTCTGCTCGCGGGCAAATTGACCCGCACACCGCACACAGGACAATAGCGAACACCATGGCAGACTCCGCATCGGCTGCGACACCGTTCCCGATCTCGCTGGAGGCCTTCGGCCGCCTGGGCGGCGGCCAGAAGCTGATCAGTGCGGTCGTGTTCGCCATGTTCCTGGCGGTCCTGGTAGGAGGTCTGCTGTGGGCGCGCGAACCTTCCTACGCGGTGCTGTTCTCGATCCAGGACGAGAAGGACGGTGGCCAGATCGTCGCCGCCCTGGCGCAGCAGAACATTCCCTACCGCTTCAGCGAAGGCGGCCACACGATTCTCGTGCCGCAGGCTGTGGTCCATGACACTCGCCTGCGCCTGGCCGCGCAGGGCATGCCCAAAGGTGGGCTGGTCGGCTTCGAACTGCTTGAAAACCAGAAGATGGGCATCAGCCAGTTTGCCGAACAGGTCAATTATCAGCGCGGGCTGGAAGGCGAACTGGCCCGCTCGATCCAGTCGCTGGCGGCCGTCAAGGGCGCACGCGTGCATCTGGCGATCCCCAAGCAAACCGCCTTCCTGCGCGACGAGCAGAAAGCCTCCGCCTCGGTGGTGGTGAGCCTTGCACCGGGCCGCAAGCTGGATCCGGCGCAGGTGACGGGCATCGTCAATCTGGTGGCGTCCAGCGTGCCTCAGCTCGTTCCGGGAAGTGTCAGCGTAATCGATCAGGAGGGCAATCTGGTCTCGCAGCAGAAGGATGTCATGCGTGATGCCGGCCTCGATCCCGCCCAGATCAAGTACCTGCGCGAAACCGAAGCCGGTTATGCGAGGCGGATTGAAAATATTCTTGTGCCGATCGTGGGTGTGAACAACGTGAGAGCGCAAGTCACTGCGGACCTCGATTTTTCGCAAACCGACCAGGTGGCTGAAACCTACAAGCCCAACCCGAGCCCCGGCACCGCCATTCGCAGCCAGGCGACCGCCGAAACCGCGAGCGGAACACCGCCCGCATCGGGAATTCCCGGAGCACTCAGCAACCAGCCGCCCGGCACCGCCGTAGCGAGCGAGCTTGGCAGTCCGCCCGCGCCCACAGCGCCGCAGACCGCTGCAGCGGCGGCGGCAGCGGCCGCTGCAGCCCACAATTTCACCAAGAACTCCACGATCAATTATGAAATCGACAAGACCATCCGTCATACCAAGAGCGTGCCAGGCAGCATTCGCCGCCTCTCTGTCGCCGTCGTGGTCAACTACCGGAAAGACCTGACAAAGGAAAAGAATCCGGACAAGGCACCGGCGCTGCCGCTGGCCGAGACCGATATCAAGCTGATCAACGATCTGGCCCGAGAGGCCATGGGCTTCAACAAGGATCGCGGCGATACCCTGAATATCGCCAATGCGCCATTTACGGTGATCGAAAAGGAAATCGTGCCCGATGCACCGATCTGGGCCAATGCCGAACTGATTGCCACCCTGAAAGAACTGGGCAAATATCTGCTCATATTCGGTGTGGTGTTCTGGTTCTGGACGCGCGTTCTGAAACCGATGCTGGTGCAATTTGCGGCAGCGGCGGAACGCGCCGCGGAGAGGCAGGCCGAGCAAGCGTCTGAAGGCATGCCGACGGTCGAGCGCCAGTCTTACGAGGGCAAGCTTGCCGCCGCGCGGGAACTGGCGAAACAGGATCCGAAAGCCGTCGCCAACATGATCAAGGATTGGGTGGGCGGCGGTGGCCACTGAAAGCGAGGGCCTCGAGAAAAGCGCCATCCTGCTGCTCTCGCTCGGCCAGAACGAAGCCGCCGAGATACTGAAGAACCTCGGACCCAAAGAAGTGCAGAAACTCGGCCACGCCATGGCCGGGCTGAAAGCAGTGGCGCGCGACCGCATCGAGTCGGTGATCGACGAGTTCACCAAGCAGACCGCCAAGGGCGCACCGGTGGCGGTCGACAACGAAACCATCAAGGCCATGCTGACCAAGGCCTTGGGCGACGACCGCGCCGCGGGCCTCATCAGCCGCATCATGTCGGGCAACGACACCGCCGGCATCGAGGGTCTGAAGTGGATGGATGCGGCCAGCGTCGCCGATCTGATTCGCAATGAGCACCCGCAAATCATCGCTACCATTCTTGTGCACCTGGAGTTCGACCATGCCGGTGACATCCTCAAGTGCTTCTCCGATCGACTGCGCAATGACGTGCTGCTGCGGGTCGCCACTCTCGACGGGGTGCAGCCTACGGCCTTGCGCGAGCTGAATGAAGCGCTGACGCGCATCCTTGCCAGTGCATCTGGAAACATCAAGAAGACGGCCATGGGTGGCATTCGCCACGCGGCGGAAATCCTCAATTTTGTCGGCCAGTCGAACGAGACGTCGATCATCGACAATGTTCGTGAATACGATGCCGACCTGGCGCAAAAAATTCTCGACGAAATGTTTATCTTCGAGAACCTTCTCGATGTTGATGATCGCGGCATTCAACTGCTGCTGCGCGAAGTTCAGTCGGATGCCCTGATCATCGCCCTGAAAGGCGCATCGCCGGAGCTGCGCGACAAGATTTTCCGCAATATGTCGCAGCGGGCGGCAGAAATGCTCCGGGAAGACCTCGAATCGAAAGGCCCGGTACGCCTTTCTGAGGTTGAAAACGAGCAGAAGGAAATCCTCAAGGTCGCGCGTCGCCTGGCCGAGGAAGGACAGATCCAGCTCGGTGGCGGCGGCGAGGGCGATTCCTTCGTCTGATCCCCGCAGGCACGCGGGATTCCTCCCAATCCGAACGCATTGCCGGCACCGGAGCTACCGGCACGCAGCCGATGAAGCGCGAAGCTGCTGAATAGGGCCGCTGACACCGCATCCGATCCACGCATCGGCAGTACGATTTGTGGCTTCGAAAACGGCACCCAGCCCTGACAGCTGCGTCGAACCTGGAAAGCCACCGCCAAATCCAGCGCCAACGTGCCGGAAAGCCAGGTTTCCGACATTGGAAAAGCGTGACGCCACAAATGCGCGGGCGCTGCCTGCTGTGATATAACCAAAGCGATATTGCTGCATCGCAGCATTGAGGCGCCGTCTCTGCCCAGTTCGGGTTTCGCGCCAATCGGGCATTTATTGCCCCCTGGATAGCCTCCGACTACGTAGAAACCGCAGTTTGCCGCGCAATCTACGGATAAACAAATCGCGTGCACTTTGAGACTATTACTCTAAAGGGAAGACGAACCTGCCGTCGCCCCGGTTTGCTTGACGATACTCAGAATTCACTGCCAATAGCAACGACGAGCGCCATGCGCGCGATCACTTCAGCGAGGACCCGAAAATTCTTGCACCACCACCCAAAACCCCGCTTGCTACCTGGGAGCCCTGGGAACCGGTCAACTTCAATAACGATGCTGCTGCTACCGGACCCGGGCAGATCAGGACCGCCGCGAACCAGCGGGTGCCCCATCATGCGGGTGACGAGGAAGCCAACCGCTTGCGCGAAGCCGCAGGACGGGAGGGCTATCGGGCGGGTTTCGAGTCGGCGCGCGAGGAAGGTCTGCGAGCCGGCCGCGAGGCCGCACAGGCAGAGGGGCGCCAACTTGCCGTGCAACTGGCGCAGGCCATTTCAGGCTTTGAGGCAGGCGTTGCCCAACTCGAGCAGACCGTGGCTGATGATCTCCTCGCTCTCGCCCTCGAAATCGCCCGCAAGGTCAGTCACCAGGCAGTCGCGGCACAGCCGCTGGTGATTCTGGATGTTATACGCGAAGCCCTGACGCAACTGCCCTTGCAGCACGCCATGATTCACCTCAACCCCGATGATGCTGCTCTGGTGCGTGCCAACGCCGGCGAGCATCTGACACGCGCCGGCCACCGCATCCTGGAAGACCTGCATCTCGAACGCGGTGACGTAGTTATCGACGCCGGCGGGGCCCATCTGGACGCGCGCCTGGCCACCCGCTGGCAGCGTGTCATTGCCTCGCTCAACCAAGACACGCCGTGGCTTGCGGCCGACGAGGCGGGGCAATCATGAACCCACGCCCGCTCGCCGACTACCTTGCTCAGTGCCGCACCCAGGTGGCAGCTGCCCAAAGCTTTCAACTCGCCGGTCGGCTGACCCGCATCAACGGCCTTGTCATGGAGGCCTCGGGGCTAAAACTGCCGCTGGGTGCCGCGCTGCAGATCCAGACCCCTGGCGACGGCATGGTTGAAGCGGAAGTCGTCGGTTTTGCCGGCGATCGCCTGTTCATGATGCCCGCCGAAGATGTTTACGGATTATCACCCGGCGCGCTGGTACTGCCGCAGGAGCCACCGCCCCAGATCCCGCTTCTCGGCCAAAGCACGCCGGTCAAGCGCCGCGCGCGCGACCGTACCAAACACCTGCCTGTAGGCGACGAACTGCTGGGCCGGGTGGTCGATGGCAACGGCCGTCCGCTCGACAGCCTCGGCCCTTTGGTTACCCGCCACCTGCATTCGCTTGCGAGCAGACCACTCAACCCCTTGCTGCGGGAACCCATTCGTCACACCATGGACGTCGGCATCCGCGCCATCAACGGCTTGCTGACCGTGGGCCGCGGGCAGCGTCTGGGTCTGTTTTCCGGATCGGGTGTGGGCAAGAGCGTACTCCTGGGCATGATGGCGCGCTATACCGAGGCCGACCGAATCGTGGTCGGATTGATCGGCGAACGCGGCCGCGAGGTCCAGGAATTCATCGACCAGAATCTCGGCATTGAAGGCCTCGCCCGCGCTGTCGTCGTGGCAGCCCCTTCTGATGTTAGCCCCCTGCTGCGCCTGCAAGGCGCAGCCTATGCCACCGCAATCGCCGAACACTTCCGCGACGAGGGGCATCATGTACTGTTGATCATGGATTCGCTGACCCGCTACGCGATGGCGCAACGGGAAATCGCCCTGGCAATCGGCGAGCCGCCCGTTACCCGTGGCTACCCGCCTTCGGTATTCGCCCGCCTGCCGCAACTGGTCGAGCGTGCCGGCAACGGCCCCCCGGGAGGCGGTTCGATCACGGCGTTCTACACGGTACTGACGGAGGGGGACGACCCGCAGGATCCGATTGCCGATGCCGCCCGTGCCATCCTTGACGGCCATATCTTGCTCAGCCGGGAGTTGGCTGACGCCGGGCATTACCCCGCGATTGATATCGAACAATCCATCTCGCGACTGGTGAACCAGCTCAACACGCCGGAGCAACTCGAACTGGCACGCCAGTTCAAACAGCTCTACGCACGCTACCAGCGCGCCCGCGACCTGATCGCCGTCGGCGCTTATTCCCCAGGCTCCGACATGTTGCTCGACCGCGCGATTGCGCTATATCCCAGGCTCGAAGCCTTCCTCCAGCAATCAATTGGCGAGCGCGCAGACACCAACACCTCGCGGCGGCGCCTCGATGAGCTGTTCGTGCCATGATCGTGACCATCACCAGGCAATTTCCCTGAAGGCATTTCTCCATGTCGCAACCCTTCCGTCTCCAGCCCCTGCTCGACCTCTCCCGCGTGCGCCTTGACGAGGCAACGCGCCAACTGGGCGAGTTGATCGCCGGCGAGCTGCAAGCCTCGCAGCGTCTCAGCCTGTTGCAACAGTATCGCGACGAATACCATGCACGATTTCTGGCTGCGGCAAGAAACGGCATAAGCCGCAGCGAATGGAGCAACTACACCAATTTTCTCGCCCGCATCGATGACGCGATCATTCCGGCGGCGCAATCCGTGGCGCAGACCCAGCAACGCACGCTCGCCGGGCAGCAGAACTGGGTGGGGAAGCAAGGGCGCGTGCGCGCCTTCGATACGCTGGCAGGTCGACATCGTTCGCAAGCTCTCTATCAGGAGCAGCGGACCGAGCAAAAAATAAGTGATGAACATGGCGCCCGCAACCACGATCGGAATGACGGCGAGTCGCAAGCTTTCAACCTGTTCTCGTCGGTCCTTGCCAAAGGAACCGCTCCTGGTTGATCTGATGGCATGAGGCTTGCATCAGACAGTGCACGATGATCCAGGCCGGAAGGAAAACCAAATGGCTGAAATGCTAAGTGCGCCAAACGCCGTAATTGCTGCAACCCAAACGCCCCCTCGCAGCAGCGAATCGCGCGCCAGCGAGGCGTCAAGGACTGACATCGATGCTGGCACACCCTCCGCCTTCGCCCAAGTGCTGAAATCCAGGAGCGAACAAGCGCCGCCGGTTTCCTCCAAGGAGCAGACCTCCGCGGCCGAGACGCAAGCAACGGTTGACGCCGCGGGGGCAACTCCCGCGCCCAGTGACCCGTCAGTTCTGCTGTCCCTGCTGGTCGCCGAATCCCCTGCTGGCGTGAATGCGCTGCCGATGCCTGAGGCGGTGCCGGCGAGTCCGGCGGACCCTAGCGTACTCGCGATCGCCGCCGCCGCGTCTGCAACGCTGGCGCCGCCGCCGGCCCTGCCAGGGTTCGACAGTTCCGCCCCGGCGCCGACAGCGGCACCTCTGATCCAGGGCACTGCAAGCCCGGCAGATCCGGCCAGCACCCAACTCAATCCGGCCGGTGCCCTCGGCACCATGCCCTCCCCCTTTGGCGGCGACGCAAAAACGGCCAGGAACAATACTGACCGCCAAGGCCGTGAATCTCCTGCGGGCCGCTCTGAGCGGCAAGCCGTTGCACCGGACAAGCTTGCCGTCGAAGCGGCAATTAATGCCGAATCGGGCAAAAACGGCAAACTGCCGGCAGGCAATGACCACGACGGCAGCGATTTTCACGCCACCCTGGACAAGGTGGCCAACAATCCCGCGTCCGTCGTAATACAGGCAAATGCGGCGGCCACGCCCTCTGCGCAAATGCCCGCTCTGCGCGTCGAAGCCCCACTGGGCCAGGCCGCGTGGCGCGACGAGATGGGTCAGAAGCTGACCTGGATGGCAAGCAACAACCGGCAGTTGGCCGAAATGGTCCTGAATCCACCACAACTTGGTCGCATCGAAGTCACGCTGTCGCTCAATGGCGACCAGGCAAGCGCGAGTTTCTTCTCGCCTCACCCAGGCGTACGCGAAGCGCTCGAGAATTCGATGACACGGCTACGCGAGATACTTGCCGACGCCGGCGTAACCTTAGGGCAGACCCATGTCGGGGCAAACCCCCGCGACGATTCTCGCTCGGCGAGTCCGCACCATGATGGCGGCACACCAGGCCGCAGGGATGGCGAAGGCTATGCCGCAACCATGGGCATCAACGGCGGAGGATCAACACTGCGTATTACAAACGGTCGTGGCATGGTTGATGTTTTTGCATAAAGCGGATTGACGGGCGAGGCCGACTTTCACCTCCTTTCGACCGCATGGCATCCCTGCCACCGTAGAATGCACCCATGGACCGAGACAGGCAACTGATGCCCGGCTAAAGATTGAAGAATTCTGGAGGCTATAAATGGCAGACGCCAAAAAAACGGAAGCGGAAGCGGTTACCGCAGCACCAAAGAAAAAAGGCAAGTGGTTGCTGTTCCTCATCATCGGCATTGTCGGTCTGGGGTTGGGTGGCGGCGGCGCCTTCCTGCTGCTGAAGAAGTCAGCTCCGGCAGAGAGCGCGGACAGTGGCGACGCACCGGCACGCGAAGCGCCGAAGAAGAAGAAGGTCGACAACGCCGCCCCGCCCGTTTTCTACAAATTCGACAAACCGTTTACCGTCAAGCTGCAAACCGAGCAGCAGGAAGCCTATCTGCAGACCGAAATGCAATTCAAGCTCATAGACCCGCAGGGTGCGGAATTGATGAAGCAATATGAGCCTGAACTCAAACACCGCATTACCCTGACCTTGATGAGCAAAAAAGTATCGGCCATTAGTTCTGCCGCTGGTGTTCAAAAACTGGCCAATGAATTGCGGGATGCCGCCAACAACGTCATGGCACCGCCATCGTCAGCCAAGGGCAAACCGGCCGCCGAAGCAGAGCCGGCAGAGACCGCCGACCCCGGCGCCACGGTACAATCCGTGTTATTCTCAACCTTCATTATTCAGTAACGTGTCGTCCTCTCCGGACGCTAACCCGCATGGCCCAGGATTTTCTCTCCCAGGAAGAAGTCGATGCCCTGCTCAAGGGCGTTACCGGCGAGACCGACGAGGCCCCGGAAGCAGCAAGCGATAGCGGAGGAGTCAAACCCTATGATCTCGGCCGCCAGGAACGCATCGTTCGTGGCCGGATGCCGACGATGGAGCTCATCAACGAGCGTTTCGCCCGTTATTTGCGCATCGGCCTGTTCAACTACATGCACAAGGGCGTCGAGGTTTCCGTCGCGCCGGTCAAGGTGCAGAAATACAGCGAGTTCATCCGCAACCTAGTGGTGCCCACCAATCTCAATCTGATCCAGGCCAAACCCTTGCGCGGTACCGGCCTGATCGTGCTCGACCCCAATCTGGTTTTTCTGGTGGTCGACAACATGTTTGGCGGCGACGGACGCTTCCACACCCGCGTCGAGGGGCGCGATTTCACCGCAACCGAACAGCGCATCATCCAGGGCCTGCTCGCCGTAATTTTCGAGGAATACCAGAGAGCCTGGCAACCCGTGTATCCGCTTGAATTCGAGTTCATCCGCTCGGAAATGAATACCCAGTTCGCCAACATTGCGACACCATCCGAAGTCGTCATCGCGATGACCTTCAACCTCGAGTTTGCCGGCAACACTTCAGAACTGCATGTCTGCCTGCCCTATTCGATGGTGGAACCCATTCGTGACATGCTGCATAGCGCGATGCATAGCGAGCAGACCACGACCGACAATCGCTGGACCAACATGCTGAGCAGGCAGTTGCAAGCGGCTGAAGTCGAACTGATCGCCACATTGGCGACCACCACCGTCACGCTCGGCGATATCATCAACATGAAAGTTGGCGACGTCATCCCGCTTACAATCGCGGACAGAATAGCAGCCACCGTTGATGGCGTGCCGGTTGTCGAATCCCGATATGGAATCAAGAACGGCCAGTACGCGCTGAAAATCGGGCGCTTCCTCGCCGACGCGGAAACATGATCAAGCCAGTTGACGCTGCCATCGGCGCCACGATGTCAGGAGCCTAATATGAACGATACAGCAGCATCCGCCAGCGTCGAACAGCAGATCTCAGAAGACGACTGGGCTGCCGCCATGGGCGAGCAGACTGCGGCCCAGTCTGCCCCAGGCCCCAGTGTCCAGCCCGCCGAAATATTCGAGCAATTCGCCGAAACGGACGGGCAGGCGCAGACGCCGCGCGGCTTCGACATGATCATGGACATCCCGGTGGCGCTCACCGTGGAACTCGGCCGTACCAAGATCTCCATACGCAACCTGCTGCAACTGGCCCACGGTTCGGTGGTCGAGCTCGACGGTCTGGCCGGCGAACCGATGGACGTGCTTATCAACGGTACGCTGATTGCGCAAGGCGAAGTCGTGGTCGTCAACGACAAGTTCGGCATTCGACTGACCGACATCATCACGCCGCAGGAACGCATCCGCAAACTGAACCGCTGAAAAGTCGGCGCTTAGCCCCTTTGCTTGGCGGCTTTTCCTGGCCGCACTCGCCTTATCCTCGCGCAAGCGATTTCCGCCTCCATGCGGGCTCGCGCTTCCAGATGCGCATGCGAATATTCCTAGCCCGTTCAGTCACGCTTTCCCTGCTCTGCGCCGATGCTTCGGCACAAGCGGCCCCGACGCCTTCGGTAGGCGCCGGACTGCTGCAGATGGGCCTCGGTCTGATTGGCGTTCTCGCACTTCTTGTCGGCAGCCTGTGGCTACTGAAAAAGCTTACGGTGCAACGCGGGGGTGCGGCTGGTCTGATGCGGGTCGTTGCCGCCACGGCAGTTGGCGGGCGTGAGCGCGTCGTCATCGTTGAAGTTGGCAGCACCTGGCTGGTATTGGGTGTCGCCCCGGGTCGCGTTTCCGCGCTCGCGGAAATTCCCCGCCAGACGCTGTCCGAACCGTCGCCGGATCCTGCATCCGGAGCAGTACCACAGTGGCTGCAGCGCGTGCTGCAAAGGCGTTGAGCATGCGTGCCTGCATCCTGCTCGCATTGCTGTTTTCGCCACTGCTGGCTTTCGGCCAGGCATTGCCGGCGCTGACCAGTACACCGGTGGCCGGTGGCGGCGTGCAGTGGTCGCTCTCGATTCAGACCCTGCTGCTGCTCACCGGCCTGACCTTCCTGCCGGCGCTGATCCTGATGATGACCAGTTTCACGCGCATCATCATCGTGTTTTCCCTGTTGCGTCACGCGCTCGGAACCCAGACCTCACCGCCGAACCAGGTGTTGGTTGGCCTTGCGCTGTTCCTCACCTTCTTCATCATGGCGCCTGTTGGCGATCGCATCTACAGCGAAGCCTACCTGCCACTGTCGGAGAACAAAATCGGCTTTCAGGAGGCGCTGGAGAAAGGCGCGGTGCCGCTGCGCGCCTTCATGCTCAAGCAGGTGCGCGAGGCCGATCTGGTCACGTTCACAAAAATCGCCAAGCAGCCTGTGCCGGCGAAAGCCGGCGACATTCCCATGCGCATCCTGATACCAGCCTTCGTGACATCAGAACTCAAGACGGCTTTTCAGATCGGTTTCATTGTGTTCATTCCCTTCCTCATCATCGACATGATCGTGGCCTCTGTGCTGATGTCGATGGGCATGATGATGATGTCGCCGGTCATTGTCGCATTGCCTTTCAAGATCATGCTGTTCGTCCTGGTTGACGGCTGGAACCTGCTGATCGGCTCCCTCGTCCTGAGTTTTGGCTGATGACCCCGACCACCGTCATTGAAATCGGCCGCGGCGCGCTGGAACTCACGCTGTTGATTTCCGCACCCCTGTTCATCGCTGCACTGGTGACCGGACTCATTATCAGCATCTTCCAGGCGGCGACCCAGATCAACGAGGCCACGCTCTCGTTTGTGCCGAAACTGATCGCCATCTTTGTCACGCTGATTCTCGCCGGACCCTGGATGATCACCATGATGACCGACTACATTCGCCGCCTCTACGAATCGATTCCCGGAGTCATCGGTTAGTGATTGCCATCAGCTCGGCACAACTCGATGCCTGGCTTGGCCTGTTCATATTCCCCCTGACGCGGATTCTTGCGCTATTGGCGACCGCCCCGGTTTTCAGCAATGCCGCATTGCCCATGAACATCCGGTTGGTGGCCGGCCTGGCGATCAGCTTCGCACTCGCCACGGCCCTGCCCGCGCCACCGCCGATTGCCGCCGGCTCCTGGCTGGGACTTGCCGTCATCGCCGAACAAATCCTGATTGGCGTGATGATGGGCTTCGCACTGCGCATAGTGTTCGTCGCCCTCGACGTTGCCGGCGAAATGATTGGCCTACAGATGGGACTTTCGTTCGCCACGTTTTTCGATCCCAACAAGAGCGGCGAGACATCGGTACTCGCAGAATTTCTGGGACTCATCACGGCCCTGGTCTTTCTTGCCATGAACGGGCACCTGCTGACACTCACCGTGCTGGCGGAAAGCTTCCGGATGTTGCCGGTGAGCACCACGCCGTTTCATGCTCAGGCACTGTCATCCCTGCTGTCGGCATCGGCCATGATGTTTTCCCTGGGCGTCCTGCTGGCCCTGCCGCTGATTACCGCGCTGCTGGTCACCAATATTGCCATGGGAGTGCTGGCCCGCATCGCGCCAGCACTGAACCTGTTTGCGGTTGGCTTTCCGGTCACTCTGGCGCTGGGCTTCATTGTCCTCTTGCTCTCCCTGCCGTATATCGGAGCCGCCATGGAAAGCATGTTCAGCAGAGGCTTTGCAACGCTGGAACTGGTGTTGCGCAACGCCGCCGGCTGACTGCGGCGAGCCGTGCAGTCTACTTGCGCGTCAATTGAATGACGCCATTGGCCACCCGCTGCGAGCCGATGACGGATGACTCAAGGCCTTCGCTGTATTCCACCACGGTAAAAGTGTCGAAGCCGTTCTCCCGCATCAATTCCTTTGCCCGCTGCTGAAATACGACGCGCGCCTCGCCCATACCTCCGCTATAGACCCGCTTCATCTTCAGCGACAGATGGTAGTAACGGTCAGGGAAACTCGCCTGTTCGATTTCCCAATTGGGTGCGAGCGGGTCAAGGATCAACCAGGCGGCCCCGGCATACAGCCCCCAGGCAACAACCTTCTCCAGGGGGATCTGGATTGATTTGGTGAGATTGAGCGTGGCATCCGGAATGATCGGCCCCTGCGCGGGGAAATTGCCGTCAAGGCTTGTCGGACCGGGATAATTGAGCGCGCTGCAGGCGGTGAGGCCGCAGGTTAACGCGGCGGCGAGCAAGACATTGCGCTGGAAGAAGGGCTTCATAGGTAGTTGAACAGTGAAAGTTGCGACATCTTGGCGTAGGACTGCTGCGCCGCCTGCAGATCGGTCAATTTGCGCGTGAGGTCGGTTATGGCTTTGGCATAGTCGAGGTCCTGCAGGCCGGACAAGGTCTGCTGATACTGGACGCCAAGGCTTTCGTTGAGGCTGGCCAGCGAGTCGATCTCGTTCATGCGCGACCCGATCCGGGCGCGGACCCGCAGAACATTGTCGCTGGCCTGATCGATGCCGGCGATGGCAAAACTGATTTCGCTGCTGTACTGGGCATTGGCGGCCGGCGTACCAGCCGGTGTCTCGAGCGCGCCGATTAGCTTGGAGATGGTGGCAAAGACGCTCTGAGACGTGGCGGGGGCGATCGAAAAGCTGTCCCCGTCTGCGGGCGCGCCGCTGATGCTGATACTGGCGCCCAGGTCGAAGGCCGACTCTGCGCCCTGCGATTTCAGAATGATGGGCTGCCCGGCCTGGTAAACCCGCTGGACACCCAGTGGCGCGGGCGCCGGGCTGGCGGTCAGCAGGGAAACGCCGGAGGCATCCAACAGGTCAAAGCTTATGACACCCGCGGTATCCGTGAAATTGACGGTGACGTTCCGGGTGGGCCCTGCACTCCATGCCGCCGGATTGGTAACCGAGCCGGCATTGATCCTGCCGGTACCCGTATTGCCAGCGGCATAGTCGGCGGAGAAATAACCATTGCCGTTGGTAATGCGCCGGAACACCTCACTGCCGGAATCGCTTACTTCAATGAAACGATTGGGCGACACCTGCATCTTGCGCTGACCGTCATCACCCTGATAGACGATCTCATTGCCGGCAATCAGGTTGTCCACCGATCCACCGAAAGGTTCTGTGGAGCCCATGAAACCGGAAAAGATATGAGTTCCTGCGCCATCGGTGGAATTGGCGATGCCAAGCAGTTCATCGAAACGCGAGCGCAGTTCTGTGGCTATGCCTTTGCGGGCGGTGGCCGACAGATTGGTATTGCCGGCTTGCAGCGTCAGTTCGCGCACCCGCGCCAGGACGTCGCCGGCACTGCTCAGTTGTCCTTCCTCCATCGCCAGGGCCGATGTGGCGTAGTCCTGATTCTGTTTGAACTGGGCCACCATGTCGCTGGCCTGCGTGACTTCCAGCGCCCGCGCGGCAGACACCGGGTCATCGCTCGGCGTCAGTATTCGCCGCCCGGAAGACACCTGCTGCTGCAAATGCAGGGCTGCGGCCGTCTGCCTGTTGATGCCGGCGACTCCGGCATCGAAAATCATTCCACTACTTACACGCATGAGTTTCTCCTGCTATGGATGCCGAATCATCGGCCGAGCGCGAGGACTTCATCAAATACCCTGCCCGCTATTTCCAGCACCTTGGCCGCGGCCTGATAGGCCTGCTGATAACGCAACAAGTTGGCCGCCTCTTCGTCCAGGTTTACCCCGGACAGCGACTGCAACGCCAGGGAGGCATGATCGGCCAGTCCTTGCTGCGAGGCGCCCATCGCCGCGACTTCGTTGGCCTTGCTGCCGACCGCACTGACAATCTGGGCATAGGCCGACTGGTAGGAGGCGGTCGGGGTCGAACCGCTGCCGGCATTCATGGTATTGCGCGTCTGCAATGCCCCCAGCAGTGCGACATTGCGACTGTCGGCTACGCCATTGGCATTGGCTTCGATGGTGAACACGTCGCCGACCGCAGGATTGCCGGTGATCTGCGTAGTCCAGCCGTTATAAGCGATATCGGCGCCCGCCGTATAGGGCACACCGGCAGTCATCAAGCCTGAGGTGACGTCGAATACATCGGCCGTGGTGGTGCTGGTAAAGGTGATCGTCACGCGATTTCGCAGCTCCGGATTGATCGGCGACTGTACATCGACCGTCCCCGCGCTGATACGGGCCGTGCCGGTATTGGCCACGGCAGCAGAGCTACGTATCGGTGCGGCAGCGGCAATCTGGCGCGCGTCTGTCAATGCCACTGCCAAGCTTTGGGCACCGCTGCGCGTCGGCTGAATCAGCACCGAGTCATTGGGGTCGGGCAGCCATGTTCCGAGGTCAATGGTGATGCCATCCACCGTCTGCGGAAGGGAGAGATAGGTCTGCACCTGATTGTCGGCCAGGCGCGTCAGCTCAAAGTTGCCGCCAACGTAGCGGAGTCGATAGTCGCTGCTGCTCAATTCCGCCACGGTCGCGGCGTCGATGCTTGCGGAAGGCACACCGCTTCCTGTGTTCTGGGTATTGGTCCGCAGCACCGGGGCCGAGACGTTGAAGAAGTCGGATCCCAGGGCACCCGTCAGATCCTGCCCAAGACGGTGCTGGTCATTGACATTCTGGGCCAGTGTCACGGCAATGCGGCCGAGGGAGTTTTGCGCCCCATCCAGAGTCTGACTGCGGAAGGCTAGCACGCCACCCAGGCTGCCGCCACTGATCTGCGATTCGGGCAAAGTCAGGGGTGCGCCGCCGATGCCTACCAGGGCCACCGTGATGCGCTCCGGGTCGTCGGGCGCCTTGACCGGCTTCAATTGAAACGACAGGGTTCCCACCACCAGCGGCTGCCCGTTGCCGATGAACACATTGAAGCTGCCATCGCCTTGCGTAACCGTGGCGACCCGCACCAGTTGATTCAAATCCTTCAGCATCTGCTCGCGCTGGTCGAGCAGATCGTTGGCTGACTGAGCGGCGCTGCCTGCCTGAGCCAGGATGATGCGTTCGTTGATGTCCGCCAGTTGCGCGCTATAGGTATTGATCTGGGTGATCTGGGTGGTGATTTCCTGATTATTGCCGGCGCGGATGTCCGCCATGCGCTGATCGAGCGCCTGGAACCGCGCCACCAGAGTCTGGGCTGCGGAGATCATGGACTGCCGAGCGGGGATCGATGCCGGGTTCGCGGAGACATCCTGCAGGCCTTTGAAAAAGCCTGTCAGTGCTGGTGACAGCCCGGTACTGGTGTCGGCCAGCAGATTGTCGATCTGATTGATCTGGGTCTGGTAGCTGTCCATTTCAGCGGCACCGGCCTCGGCATTCAATACCTGGCGGCCGAGGAACTGGTCGTATACCCGCTTCACGGTTGACACGTGAGTGCCCTGCCCGATGAAACCCGAGCCCGAGTAAGTGGGCGTATTCGAGCTTTGCACGATCTCCTGCCGGTTGTAGCCGGGGGTCGATGCATTTGAAATATTGTGGCTGGTCGTCAGCAGACCGGACTGTGCCGCACTCAGACCACCGACGCCGATTCCGATAAGACTCATGAACGCTCCACGATTGAACCTGAATAACGGCAAAATTTGCCGCGAGTTAAGCACTCAGGTGAAATAGAGCAATGGACGTGCCAGAACGCTCCGAAAACGAAACATCAGCCGAGCATCGCCTGACGCAGCGGTGCGCTGCCGATGATGCGTTCCAGTTTGGCCGCGTAATGCGGGTCGGTGGCGTAGCCAGCCGCCTGCAGGCCACGGGCGAAGTGCGCCGGCTCTTGCGCACCACGCAGCGCGGCATAGCGCGGATTGCCGGCAAGTAGGTTGGCGTAGTCGCGAAACGCTTCTTCGTGAGAGGAGTAGGCACGGAAGCGTTCAGTGCGCGCCTGCGCCAGCCCTCCGATCACTTCCGTGGTCTTCGCCTCAACCACCGGGCCAAGCCAGCTTGCGCCCGCCTTGATGCCGAAGAGATTGAAACTCGGCCGGCCATCGGCGGCGGTTGGCTCGGACTTGCCCCAGCCGGTTTCCAGGGCCGCCTGCGCCACCATGAAATGAGCCGGAATTCCGGTTGCCTGCTCGGCGGCAACCGCCGCCGGCAACAGTCGATCGACGAATGCACGTTGTCCCGCGGCCGCCGAGCCAGGCTCGCGCGAAACGGGATTCGATGGCCTCAGGGGAATGCCTTGCGCAGGAATCGCTCCCGGCGCCTGGCCCTGCCGCAATGGCAGCGCCCTTTCCCGCTGCAAGGGAAACTCGGATGGTGCGCGCTGCAGCGGCAACGGTCCGTTGATGTCTTGCGGTTCCTGATGCTGGCGTCCCAGTTGGGCCTCGATCAATGCCGCCAGGCCGGTACCCCGATTGCCACTGCCCAGTGTCTGGCTGAGTTGCTGATCCAGCAGCGATTCGAACATCCGTGATTGCTGGCTATCAAACAGACCTTCGCGCGGCGTCGCAGCGCGCATGGATTTCAGAACCATTTGTAGGAACAGGGCCTCGAACTGTTTTGCCACGGCCTTGTTAGCCGCCGGGTCACCCGCCTTCGCCTGACGTTTGAGCTCGGTAAGGCTGCCGACATCCAGAACGCTGGTTGTCGCGGAAATGTTGAGGGCTTCGGTGCTCGGGCTCATGGCAATGGGCAGTATCGATCGACAGCAGCACAATCATTCGCCGGAGCAGGGCGAATAAACCTTCCCCGACCGCATGATCAGATAATCTCAAGTTCTGCGCGCAGGGCGCCAGCCGATTTCATCGCCTGCAAAATCGCGATCAGATCCTGGGGATTGGCGCCTAGGGAATTCAGAGCCTTGACGATTTCAGCGAGATTGGCGCCACCCTTGACGTTCATCAGGGCACCGCTTTCCTGCTTGATTTCGATCTGGGCATTGGCGACGCCCGCCGTCTGTCCGCCGGAGAGGGCACCGGGCTGGCTCACGGCATTATCGGCGCTGACCGACACCGAAAGATTGCCGTGCGACACGGCACAGCTGTCCAGCAGCACGGCCTGGTTCATGACCACCGAACCAGTACGACTGTTGACGATGACCTTGGCCGCCATTTTGACGGGTGTGACTTCGATGCTCTCAAGACGCCCGATGAAGCTCACCCGCTGGTCCAGATCGGCCGGCGCACGCACGCGAATCTGGCGCCCATCAGACGCTGAAGCCGTGCCCGGAGTGACGCGGTTGATCGCCTCGACCATGCGCTGCGTGGTGCCAAAATCGGTCGTATTCAGTTCGAGAAAGACGAATTCACCCTGCCCCAGTGGCATCGGAACTTCACGCTCAACCGTTGCGCCACCTGCAATGCGGCCGACCGACAAGTGGTTCACGGTCACCTTGGAGCCCGCACCGGCGGCGCCCGCCCCCACCACCACCACATTGCCCTGTGCCATGGCATAAACCTGGCCGTCGGCCCCCTTCATCGGAGTGAGAATCAGGGTGCCGCCTTTCAGGCTCTTGGCGTTGCCGATCGACGAAACCGTAATGTCAATCGGCTGACCGGCGCGGGCGAAGGGCGGCAAGCTGGCGGTGACCATGACGGCGGCCACATTCTTCAACTGCAGTGACTGTCCGGGAGGCAGGTTGACCCCCATCGCGGACAGCATGCTGATCATGCTCTGGATGGTAAACGGTGTTTGCGTCGTCTGGTCGCCGCTGCCATCGAGTCCAACCACGATGCCATAACCGACCAGTTGGTTGCTGCGCACGCCCGCTATCGATGCCAGATCCTTGATCCGTTCCGCACGAACCGCATCCAGTGGCAGCGTGAAGGCCGCGAGCGCAAGCAACAGCGCCAGGAAACTCTTGTTGATCGGTGTCATGTCAGCTTCCTCAAAAAGGCATGAAAGTCAGGAAGAATCGCCCGAGCCATCCCATGACCTGTGCGGAGTCAATGAAGCCGTTGGCCTTGTACTCGATGCGCGCGTCGGCGACCTGGGTCGATGTCACGGTGTTGGCAGAAGTGATGTTATTCGGATTGACTACGCCCGAAAAACGCACGAACTCCTCGCCTTCCTTGAGGCCGATCTGCTTTTCACCCGACACCAGCAGGTTGCCATTGGGATAGACCTCGATCACTGTCACGGTAATCGTGCCGGTGAAATCGTTGGACGAGGTGTTCTGGCCCTTGCCGCTGAAGTTATTGGTGTCGCTCGCCGCCAGGGTAGTTCCCTGTGCCCCCTTGAAGGGTAGCCCGACAATGCTCGGCACACTCACATCCACGGTCTGGCTGCGGGTCGTCTTGTTCTCCGAAGTCTTGCTGGCCTGGACTTTTTCGGCGATGTTGATGGTAATTGTGTCGCCGACAAACCGGGCCCGCCTGTCCTCGAACAGAGGCCGAGCCGACGCGATATTGAAAATCGCGCCATTGCTCGGCAACGCCGCGCTGCGCACCTCGGGACGAATGCTCATCGGCTGGTGGATTGCTGTGGTCGGCGCCGTGGTGACGCATCCGGCAAGCAGTGCGGCAAACCCGACGATCAGAAATTGTTTGGTCATGATGTCACTCGCGAATATTAAAGTTGCGACAGCCTTGAAAGCATCTGATCGACGGTGGTCACGGCTTTCGAATTCATTTCGAATCCGCGCTGTGCCACGATCATGTTGACCAGTTCCTCGGCCACGTTCACGTTGGACGTTTCGACATAGCCCTGATTGATAAGCCCCGTTCCGTTGGTACCCGGCGTAGTCGGCGTACCTGTGCCCGATGACGCGGTTTCGACAAAGAGATTCTGGCCGGTGCTTTGCAGGCCGCCGTTGTTGACAAAGGCCACCAGCTGGATATTGCCTCCCGGTTGGGGGGCGTTGCTGCCCGGCTGAGAATAGGTAACGACACCGTCGGGCGCAATCGATACGCTGATGGCATTGGCCGGGATGGTGATGGGAGGGCTCAGCGGCGAGCCATTGGCGGTAACGATCAGCCCGTTGGCATCCTTGGTGAATGAACCGTCACGGGTGTAAGCCAGCGTCCCGTCCGGCATCTGTATCTGGAAAAAACCGTTGCCCTGGATCGCGAGATCGAGCGGATTGTCGGTTTTCTGCACGGTGCCCTGGGTGAAGATGTGTTCCGTGGCGACCACACGCACGCCGGTGCCCAGCATCAAGCCGGATGGAACCGTCGTCGCCTGTGAAGAAGCCGTGCCGGGCTGGCGTATCGTCTGATACAGCAGGTCCTCGAACACCGGACGCGAGCGCTTGAAGCCCGTGGTGCTGACGTTGGCCAGATTGCTGGTAATGACGTCCATCGAAGTCTGATGGGCATCGAGACCGGTCTTGGCAATCCAGAGGGAGCGCATCATCGTGGTTTACTCCTGCAGATACGAATTGGGGTGATTGAACCTGGAAACTGGGGGAGAAGAACTGGCGAACGATCAGGCGGAAAGTGCTTCATGTGCGGGCTTCGAGTTTCAATGGTCGTCATGGCGAACGAATATTTGCCAGGTTTTGCAGAACCTGATCCAGAATCTTGAAGGTCTGCGCGCTGGCCTGATAGTTCCGCTGTTGTTCGATCAAGGCCACCAGTTCCGTGCCCAGATCGATATTGGACTGTTCCGTTGCGTGCCCCTGGATCGAGCCCATGCCCTCGTCGGAATCGCTGAGTCCCAGAAAGCCGCTGGCCTTTTGGGTCGCAAACTTCGGAAAGCCCAGGCTTACCGTACCAGTGCCGCGAACCGGGTCATCGTTTGTGGTCCACTGGCCATCCCCGATGTTTACCAATGCGTTGGCATTGGAGAAATTGGCGAGTACCAGTTGCGCCACGTTGCGTCGCTGTCCGTTGGAATAGCGCGCATTGATGAGGCCATCGGCTGCCACCTGGAATTCGTTGGCATCCTGGATGAAGCCCTCGGCATAGCCATCCTGGCTCAGCGAATTGACGCCAAACGAGACGCCCAACTGCACCGACCCGGTGAAATCGAGGTCCAGCGTCACCACGTCACCATTGGCCAGGGTATAGCTTTGCGCTGCGAAGGGCATTACAGAACTCATCGCGCCGCGGGTATCGAAGTCCAGACTGACCGGCCCGGTCGGCACCGGCACGAAGGGCGGAACCGCCTGGGCATCGTAGTCAAGCGTTGAATGTACCAGCCAGGAGCTCGCCGCACCCGGCTTGGAAAAATACATCCGCAGGTTGTGGGGCTCACCAACCGCGTCATAGACTGTGGCTGCAGCGGAGCCGTTGTAAGTCAAGGGGTTGGTCGGATCGAAGGGCAAGGCCGGGGCTGCCACCCGCGAATCCAGATTCAGGCTAAGCGAGACACTGGTACTGGCACTGGGCGGGAAATAGGGGTCAATGGTGATTTCCACAGGGGCCGGTACTGACGCAACGATGCCTTGGGGGTCGCTGCCGAAGTCAGGAATATTTCCGGTCACGGTGAGCCCGGTGCGGCTGACCAGTTTGGGGAAGTTGTCGCCTTCGAAGGACAGACTAAACTGGCCATCCCGTGTATAGCTGGTCTTGCCTGTTTCCGGATTGAACAGACGGAAGAAGCCAAGCCCGCTGATCGCCATGTCCAGCGGCTTGTCGCTGATCTGAAACTTGCCCTGGGTGAGCTGCTGGAATATGTTGTCGGCACTGACGCCGGCGCTCGATCCGGTATCGGCCGCAGAGCCTGATTTGCCGGCCGCCGAGATACTTGTGAAACGGGCAATCGAGGACTTGAAGCCGACAGTTTGGGAATTGGCAATGTTGTTGCCAATGACATCCAGTGCTTTGGAAGCGGCAATCAGTCCGCTCAGGCTATTGGCAAAGGCCATGACTCAATTCCTTCTCTCTGGCTGCCTTGAATTCAGGTTAACGCTGGCAATTCTTAACATTTGGCTCATGGCGAGTTCCTAGCGTGGACTCAGGATTTGCGCAGCAGCCTTGTCATTGGCATCAGCCGTAGACAACATTTTCATTTGCATTTCGAACTGACGCGCCAGGGAAATCATCGTCACCATCTGCTCCGCAGGGTTCACGTTGCTGCCTTCAAGGCTTTCGGCAACCACCGTGATACGTTCATCGACAGGAGCCGGTTCGCGATCACGCATGCGAAACAGCCCATCTTCGCCGCGAACCATATCGGCCTGCGGCGGGTTGACCAGTTTGAAGCGGCCAATCACGCTGACCGTATTCTTGGCTCCCGACTCTGGTAGAGCAGAGATCGTGCCATCCACCCCGATGCTGAGCTTTGCGTCTGGTGGAATGGCGATCGCCCCGCCATCGCCCAATACCGGAATGCCGCTGCGTGTCTGTACGATGCCGTTGACATTAAGCTCGAAGCTGCCGTTGCGCGTATAGGCTTCGCTGCCATCCGGCATTTGCAGTGCGATCCAGCCGTCGCCCTGGATTGCGATGTCCAGCGGGCGACCGGTACTGACCATCGGCCCCGGCGTGAAGTTGGTATGGGTGCTGGCATCCACGGCGAAGGCCCGCGTCGAGAAGCCTTTTTGCATCGCGCCGGACTGCACCTGCACCGCTCTCACGCGATGCTCCTCGGCGCGATACCCGGTCGAATTCACGTTGGCGAGATTGTTCGTCACCGCCGCCTGCCGGCTCAGGGTCTGGCTGGCACCCGTCATCGCCGTGTAGATCAGTCTGTCCATTACGCCGCCCGCCCTGCCCTGCCGTCAGTGCCGGACATCAGCGCAGATTGACCAGGGTCTGCAGGATGCTGTCCTGCGTCTTGATGGTCTGCGCATTGGCCTGATACGAGCGCTGCATGGTGATCATGGTCACCAGTTCCGCGGTCAGGTCAACATTCGACTCTTCAAGCGCAGCGTTCTGCAGCACGCCATACTGCCCAGACGACCCGGGGGCGCCGACGATAGGATCGCCGCTGGTCGAGGATTGCGACCAGACATTGTCGCCGAGAGGCTGCATGCCCTGAGGATTGCGGAATGCGGCGAGAACGATCTGGCCGACGTTGTTCGACTGGCCATTGGTATAGCGCCCGAGAATCGTGCCGTCCTTGCCGATATTGAAACCCGCCAAGGTGCCGGAACCATAGCCGTCCTGGACCAGCGCATTAACGGAGAATTGCGAGCCAAACTGCGTAGAACCGGCAAAAACTACCGGAAACGACAGCGAATTGACGGCGGCGGTATAACCCAGATCAGCGTCCGTTACGGCTGCAGTGAAGGGCGGCGAGGTAATGTTGCCCGATAGGTCGAAGGTCAGCGTTCCCAGGGCGCCGGCGGTAGACAGATCGGTAAACGCTGGCGCCGCGCCGGCTGGATTGGAGACTGTCGCAAAGACGTCCCAGGTGCTCGACGCGGCCGTCTTGACGAAATACATCGAATACGTATGTGGATTCCCCAGGCTGTCGTAAATCGTCACCGCGGTCGATTGATTGTATGAGGACGGATCGTTGTAGTTGAACACCGGGGAGGTGGGCACGGCCGAGCGCGAATCAAGGTTCAGGTTGACCTCGACGCCTGAGTTGCCCGCGCTTCCGCCGGTTTCCTGGGGAGGACCGGCCAGGCTCTGCGTGGGATCGAACAGGCGCAGCGGTGACGTGGGGGAACCCTGTGCAATCACGCCATTGATGGCCATGATGCCCTTCACCCTTTTGCCATTTGAATTGACAATGTAGCCGGACTGATCCAGTTGAAACTGGCCATTGCGGCTATACGAGGTCACGCCGTTGCCATCGTCCATCTGGAAAAAGCCGCCGCCGTTGATGGCGGTATCGAGAGGGTTGTTGGTGACGCCGATACTGCCCTGGGTAAACTGCTGAACGATGGCCGACACCTTGGTACCCAGACCGACAGGCGCAGAACCCGCACCGCTCAGCGAGGCCGCGAAAACGTCAGAAAACTGGGTTGATCCGGTCTTGAAACCGACGGTGCTGGCGTTGGCGATGTTGTTGCCGATGGTGTCGAGCGCCTTCGACGATGAGTTGAGTCCGGCTAAACCTTGTTGAAATCCCATGATCGTCCCCTGCTTAAAAGATTTGTTTTACGTCGCTGAGCTTGACCAGCCCCAGCCGTCCGAGATCCAGTGTCACGCCCTGGCTACTGCGATTGATACTTGATACTCCTGTCATTTCCAGCGCACCCGCCGCCACTTTTTCCGACCCGCGCTTGGCCAGAACCGAGACGCCGTAGCCGCCATTAACCGCAAGCACACCGGCATCGGTCTTGCCATCCCAGGCGAAGTTGTGCATTCCGGCATCGAGATTGCCCAGGTTCAGGTTTCTCATCACTATTCCATTGAGATCCTTGATGGTGACGAGCACCTGATCCGCCGCCGACGACAGTTCGATGCCACCCACCGCGCCGCTGTCGCCCAGTTGCAGGCCGCTGCCGCTCACCATGACCTGATGCCCCACCAGTGCAGCCGCCTGCATGGCCTCGCCATCGACCGTGCTCGACAGAAGCTTCTGCAGGGTCGCGTTGAGCTTTTCGATTCCATCGACGGTGCTGATCTGCGCCAGTTGCGAAGTCATCTGGGCGTTGTCCATCGGATTCAGTGGATCCTGATTCTTGAGCTGGGTCGTCAGCAGTTTGAGGAAGCGATCCTGTGCTTCACCGGTGGTGCTCTTCGCCTTGGCGGCAGTACCGTTGGCCGAATCCACCAGGGCCTGGGTGCTGCTGGACAAGCCGGAAATTGCGTTGGTCGTCATCTCGTGCTCCCTTCAGTAATTTATTGGCCAATTGCCAGAGTTTTCTGGATCAGCGACTTGGCGGTATTCATGACTTCCGCGTTGTTTTGATAGGCACGGGACGCTGAAATCATGTTGACCATTTCATCGACCACATTCACGTTCGGCATGGCGACATAGCCCTGTTCGTTCGCCGCGGGACTCGCCGGGTCATAGGTCATGCGCAGCGGCGCCGTGCTGTC
>CAMBRI010000009.1 GCA_945870205.1 Sulfuritalea hydrogenivorans sk43H
CATAGCGTCGCGAGGCCCGTCGCGACATTGCGCCGCTCCATCTCGTCGAGCAGGGTGCCGAGGATCATGGCGCCGGTGGCGCCCAGCGGATGGCCCATGGCGATCGCGCCGCCATTGACATTCATCCGGTCGTGAGAAACCTCAAGCACCTGCATGAAGCGCAGCACCACGGCGGCAAAGGCTTCGTTGAGCTCGAACAGGTCGATGTCGCCTACTTTCATGCCGGCGCGCTTGAGCGCCTTTTCCGCGGCATACGAGGGGCCAGTAAGCATGATCGACGGCTCCGAGCCGATCGAGGCAAAGGAGCGGATCCGCGCGCGGGCTTTCAGGCCCAGCGCCGCGCCCATTTCCCTGGTACCGAAGAGCACGGCCGCGGCGCCATCGACAATGCCCGAACTATTGCCGGCGTGATGCACGTGATTGATGCGCTCGACTTCCGGGTAGCGCTGCAGCATCACGCTGTTGAAGCCGTACTTTTCGCCCTGTTCCTGAAAGGCCGGCTTCAGGGCAGCCAGTGATTCCAGCGTGGTTTCGGGGCGCATGTATTCGTCGTGGGCCAGCATGACCAGGCCGTTGATGTCCTTCACCGGCACGATCGATCTGGCGAAGCGACCCGCGTCCCACGCTGCCTTGGCGCGGCGCTGCGATTCGAGCGCGTAGGCATCGACGTCCCGGCGAGAGAAGCCCCACTTGGTGGCGATCAAATCGGCCGAGATGCCCTGCGGCACGAAGGCGGTCTTGGCCGCCACCTGCGGGTCGATCGGCCAGGCACCGCCCGAAGAGAACATCGGCACGCGCGACATCGACTCGACGCCGCCGCCCACTACCAGGTCGGCCTGGCCGGACATGATCTGCGCCGCGGCCTGGTTGCAGGCTTCGAGACCGGAGGCGCAGAAGCGGCTGACGGTAACGCCCGGCGCCGTGATCGAGTAATCGGCATAGAGCGCGGCAACGCGTGCGATGTCGGCTCCCTGCTCGCCGACCGGCTCGACGCAGCCAAGCACCACGTCATCGACCTTCGAAGTGTCGAGATTGTTGCGCTCCTGCAAGGCGCGCAGGGCGGTGGCGGCGAGATGTATGGGTGTGGCCTGGTTCAGCGCGCCGCCCTGCTTGCCCTTGCCGCGCGGCGTGCGCAGGGCGTCGAAGATGAAGGCTTCGGTCATTACAGGCTCCTGCTGATGAGTTCTTTCATGATTTCATTCGTGCCGCCGTAGATGCGCTGCACGCGGGCATCGGCCCAGGCGCGGGTGATCGGGTAATCCCACATGTAGCCGTAACCGCCATGCAGTTGCACGCACTCGTCCATGACCTTGAACTGCAGGTCAGTGCACCAGTACTTGGCCATCGAGGCGGTCGCCGGGTCGAGCTTGTCGGCGAGCAACAGTTCGATGCAGCGGTCGACGAAGACGCGGCCTATCTGCACTTCGGTTTTCAGTTCGGCCAGCTTGAAGCGCGTGTTCTGGAACTTCATGATCTCCTGCCCGAAGGCCTTGCGCTCACGCGTGTAGGCCACCGTCCAATCGATTGCCGCCTCGGCCGAAGCGATCGATATCACGGCGATTTGCAGGCGCTCCCAGGGCAGTTCCTGCATCAGGTACACAAAGCCGTTGTTCTCTTCGCCAAGGAGGTTTTCCGCCGGCACGCGCACATTGTCGAAGTACAGTTCGCAGGTGTCCTGCGCCTTCATGCCGGCCTTGTGCAGGGGTTTGGCCTTGGTAAAACCGGGCATCGAGGTATCGATCACCAGGAGACTCGTGCCCTTGGCACCCTTGGCCGGGTCGGTCTTGGCGACGACGATGACCAGGTCGCAAAGATAGCCATTGGTAATGAAGATCTTCGAGCCATTCACGATGTAGTGATCACCGTCACGCACAGCAGTGGTGCGCACGCCCTGCAGGTCGGAACCGGCCCCGGGTTCGGTCATGGCGATGGCGCCGATCATCTCGCCGCTGGCCATCTTCGGCAGGTACTTCTGCTTCAGCGTTTCACTGCCGTAGTGCAGCAGATAGGGCGCGACGATCTCGGAGTGCAGGCCCCATCCCAGGCCGGTGGCGTTGATCCGCGCGCATTCCTCCATGACGATGACCGAGAAGCGCTTGTCCACGCCGACCCCGCCATATTCTTCCGGCATGGTGGCGCAAAGGAAGCCTGCCGCACCCGCCTTGCTCCAGATGTCGCGATCGACGTGGGTCTGTTCTTCCCAGCGCGCGTGGTGGGGAGCCACTTCCTGTTCCACGAAACGGCGCACGGTATCGCGAAAGGCAGCGTGGTCTTCTTCAAACAGGGTGCGGGGAACTGACAGCATGGCGGGTCTCCGACGGTGGCACTGGGGTTGCGATGCGGGGTGGCCATGCTACCAAGCAAGCGCTTGCTTGACAAGCCAGCGGGGCGGGACAAAAATGCCCGACTCGCGACGAAGGAAACACGATGATTCCGACACCACCCATCATGACCGTCACGCATGAAGTGCTCAACCAGGGCCGTGCGCTGGAAAACTACAACGCCTACGCCTACAACCTGCCGCTGCAGGAGGCCGTCAGGACGCAGGGCGCCGACTGGGCACAGGACTGGCTGCTGGCGCGTGGCGCCGAAGTCGGCAGCGCCGAGTGGATCGAGCACGGCCGACTGGCCAACGTCAATCCGCCGCAGCCGAAACTGTTCGACCGCTACGGCAACCGCCGCGACGAGGTAGAGTTCCATCCTTCCTGGCACGAGTGCCTGGGCTGGCTCAAGCGCCACGGCTGCGACACCGGCCCCTGGGCCGAGCCCAAGCCCGGCGCGCATGTGGCCCGCGCCGCCGCCTACGTGATGTTCGCCGAGATCGAGTGCGGCTCGCTGTGCCCGACCACCATGACCTACGGTGCCGTACCGGTGCTGCGCCACGTACCGGAAATCGCCCGCGAATGGATGCCTAAAATCCTCTCGCGCGAGTACGACAGGCGCTTCATTCCGGCCGCGCAGAAAGGCGGCGTGCTGATCGGCATGGGCCTCACCGAGAAGCAGGGCGGTTCCGATGTGCGCGCCAATACTACGAGAGCCGAACAAGTCGGCTCGGCCACGCGCGCCGAGGACAGTGGAAACGGCAACTGGCGCCTCACCGGCCACAAGTGGTTCCTCTCGGCGCCGATGTGCGATGCCTTCCTCGTCACGGCGCAATCGGCAAAGGGTCTTTCGTGTTTCTTCGTGCCGCGCTGGACGCCGGATGGACGGCTCAACGAGATCCGCATCCAGCGCTTCAAGGACAAACTGGGTGATCGCTCGAACGCCGGCACCGAGGCCGAGTTCTGGGGCTCGCAGGGCTGGCTGGTGGGCGAGGAGGGGCGCGGCATCCCGACGGTGTTGGAGATGGGCGTCTATACGCGACTGGACTGCGCCATTGGCAGCACCGGCATCATGCGCGGCGCGCTGTCGCAGGCCATGCATCACGCCGGCTTGCGCTCCGCCTTCGGCAAGCTATTGAAGGACCAGCCGCTGATGATGAACGTACTGGCCGACATGGCGCTGGAAACCGAAGCGGCGACAGCGCTCTCGCTGCGCCTGGCGCGCGCTTTCGATGCGCAGGAGGATGAGTCCGAGGGCCTGCTGCGCCGGATACTCACGCCGGTGGCCAAGTACTGGATCTGCAAACGCTGCCCGACCCTGGTGGCGGAGGCCATGGAAGTGCATGGCGGCAACGGCTACGTGGACGAGGGGCCGATGCCGCGCCTGTTCCGCCAGAGCCCCTTGAACTCGATCTGGGAGGGTTCGGGCAATGTCATGTGCCTCGACACCCTACGGGCCATGGGCAGGCAGCCGAAGAGCATTGAGGTACTGGCAGCTGAAATCGAGCCGGCGCTGGGAAAACACCGCGCCTTCGATGCCTTTGCGGCGAAGCTGAAGGACGGCCTGGCCAATGCGCAGGACATCGAAACCCGCTCCCGCGAACTCACGCAAGGCATAGCACTCGCGATGCAGGGCGCACTGCTGCTGCGCCATGCGCCGCCCCCGGTAGCCGAGGCCTTTTGCGCCTCGCGCCTGACGGCGAATCACTGGGGTGCCGCGTTCGGCACACTGGCGGCCAGCACGGATTTCGCCGCGCTACTGCAACGCGCCTGGCCAGAGCGGCATTGATGACGGCGATCAGGCCCGAATGGCTAGCCGCCACCGAATTCATCGACCACCAGCATCCGGCGGTGCGCGAGTTCGTCGCTGAAAGAGTCGGCGCTGGCGACACGGCAAAACAGAAGGCGTTGAACCTTTACTACGCCGTGCGCGACGGCATTCGCTACGACCCCTACAGCGCCAGCATGCAGCGCGAAGCGATGCGCGCCAGCACTACGTTGATCAAGGGCGTTGCCTACTGCGTGCCGAAGGCACTGCTGTATGCCGCCTGCCTGCGCGCCGCCGGCATTCCGGCGCGGCCGGGCTTTGCCGACGTGAGGAACCATCTCTCCACCGAGAAGCTGACGCGCCTGGTCGGCACCGATATCTTTGCCTGGCACGGCTATGTCAGCCTGATGCTCGACGGCAAGTGGGTCAAGGCGACGCCGGCCTTCAATATCCAGATGTGCGAGCGATTCGGCGTGCTGCCGCTGGACTTCGACGGCGAGACCGACTCGCTGATGCACCCGTACAACTCGAGCAGCCAGCGTCACATGGAATACGTCAGGCAGCGCGGCGAATTCGACGACCTGCCCTACGAGGAGCTGGCGGCCGACATGGTCCGCATGTATCCAAAGCTGGTGGAGATCAGCGAAGGAAAGGCCGGGGGCGACTTCGACCACGAAGCCATTGAACGGCCCGTATCATGAGCGCGCGCCTTGAACATCCGGGCGCCGTCACCACGCTCGTCATTGACCGGCCGGCGGCATGCAATGCCATCAAATGCGGCGCCGAACGGTTCCGGGAAGGCGAGGGCCGCCATGGCCGCGTCCAGAAGTAAGGCTTCCGCGGAAGAGCCCAATCGGCGCGCCGACATCGTGCGTGCGGCCGGCCGGCTGTTCCACGAAAAAGGCTATTCCGCCACCACCATCCGCGACATCGCCGGCGCCGTCGACATGCAATCGGGATCGCCCTTCTACCACTTCAAGAGCAAGCACGACATGCTGCGCGCCGTGGTGCTGGAGGGCATGGACACGATCAACACGGCGGTGGCCAGGGCGGCCACTTCGGGCAAGTCGCCGCGCGCCACCTTCGAAGCCATGCTGCGCGCCCACCTCGATCAATTGCTGGGAAGCGCGGGACGCGACTTCGCCGCCACGCTGCTGCACGAAAGCCGCCATCTCGACCGCGAAGCGCAGGCCGAGGTAGTGGCGCTCAAGGATGGTTACGAAGCCATGTGGCAGCAGGCCCTGAATGACCTGAAGCAGGCCGGGCTGATCGCCGACGACAGCCCTGTCGCACGCCTGTTCCTGATGGGTGCGCTGAACTGGACGGTGCAGTGGTATCGGCCCGACGGCTCACGCAGCGTCGCACAGATTGCGCGGCAGTTCGCCAGACTGCTGATCGACGACACGCACCGCGGCTAACGCTCATGGCACCGAGCGCCACCCGCCGAAGATGAAACACGCGAAAACGAAGTTTCAGTGGAGGCTAACGCCGGCATCATCGGCGTTAAGCGCAGCGGCCGCAACTAAAGGCGAATTGAAGGCCCCCCACCCCCGGTCCACGGCCGGCCCTGCATGGCCGGCCGGCTGCGGCGGCGCGAAACAGTGCTTCGCGAAACCCCGCCTGCGCCCCCTTCCCAGGGCGGGGCTACCGTTCGGCTCGCTTCGCTCGACTGTCGCCAGCCGCTCCGAACGAGTTGTTTCACGTTGAGACCAGCAGAGCCCCGGCCTATTTGAGCTTTTCCGCACCGAGGCTGACGCGCACGGTCGCCGCGTAATCCATGTCCTCGTGCTTGATGTGCTTGATCAGCCATTCGGTCAGCATTTCCTGAATCTGCGCGGACAGATCCTCGCCGAGGGCGAAGCGCTGCTGGAAATCGCCGATGCGTCGAATGAACTGCTGATGCACTTTCTTGTGCGGGACGGCAAAGCGATACTGCGCTTCCGCCAGCAGCTCTTCCTCGAAACTGAAATGCGTCAGGGTGTAATCCACCAGGCCATCGAGCGCCGCGGCAACGGCTTCCCCGTCCTGCCGCAGCCGTGCATCATGCAGCATGTTGATGTAATCGACGATACGCTGGTGCTGACGATCGATGGCGTCGATACCCACGCTCAGGTCAGGAGTCCAAGTCAACAATTCCGTCACGTCGCGATCCCTTCCTTCAGTCGACTGCGCATTTCCGATGCGTCCACCCTTCCGATCCAGTGCGCCATTATTTCAGACTCTCGCCATGCGTCGTGGACGCCAATTGACCAGTTCACCAGCCGGCATCGGCTGCCCGATACCGTGTCCCTGACCGACTTCGCAACCCATGTCCAGCAATGCCTGGTAGAGGGCTTCGTTTTCCACCCCTTCCGCCACGATGTTCATGTCGAAGGCCCGCGCCAGGGCAATGATGCCATGCACCACGGCGTAGTCACCCTTGTCGTCCAGCATGTCGCGAACAAAGGACTGATCTATTTTCAGCGTATCGACATCGAGCTTGCTCAGGTAGGTGAGCGAAGAATAACCGGTGCCGAAGTCATCCAGCGCGAAACCCACGCCTAGTTCCCGACACGCCTTGATCAGGCCGCTGATCCTGGTGATGTCATCGAGCGCCGCGGTTTCCAGCACTTCGATCTGCAAGCCGCGCAAATCCGTGAGCCGTCCCCGATCCAGGGCGCTCTGTTTTAGTCTCTGCACGAAGCCCGGCGATTGCAGATGATAGGCCGAGATGTTGATGCTCAATTCGATCTCGAACGCCGCCTCGCGCCATTGGCGTCGCTGGTCCATGGCGCTGCCGATGACCCATTCGCCCAGTTCGATTTCCAGCTCGGTGTTTTCCACCGCGCGCAAGAATTCTTCCGGCAGCAGGCAGCCGCGCTGGGGATGATTCCAGCGCAGCAAGGCCTCGGCGCCGACCAGGCGGCGCGTGCGCATCTCCACCTTGGGCTGGTAGTAGAGCTCGAATTCACCGTGAGCCAGGCCGTGCCGTATCTGCAGCAACAATTCATGGTGGGAGCGGGCGCGCTGGTCGCTCGCCGGATCGAACAGGTGATAGCGATTCTTGCCCGCCGCCTTGGCCACATACATGGCCTGGTCGGCATGACGCAGCAAGGTTTCGGCATCCTCTTCGTCGTCCGGATACAGGGCCACGCCGATGCTGGCACTGATGCTGAGCACAGTGTCATTGAGAGCGATTGGCTGCTTGATGCTTTCCAGCAGGCGCTGCAGGCTGCCCACGCATTCTTCCGGCACCTGCAAGCCGACCAGCAGCACGACGAACTCATCGCCGCCCAGACGCGCCACCGTATCGTCCTCGCGCACCGCCTCCTTGATGCGCCGCGTGATTTCCACCAGCAGTTTGTCGCCGGCGCCATGGCCAAAGCGGTCGTTAACCGGCTTGAAGCCGTCGAGATCGAGATGGCACACGGCCATCAGGCCGCGGTCGCGCTTGGTGCGCGCCAGGGCCTGTGCCAGGCGGTCGCCCAGCAGCACACGGTTGGGTACGCCGGTCAGCGCGTCGTAATGCGCCATGTGCTTCAGTTGCTGTTCGTGTTCGCTGCGCTCGGTAATGTCCGCCGCCAGTCCGATGATGCCCCGAATGCTGCCATCATCGTGGTGCAGCCGAACTTTGGTGATTTCCAGAAGATGCTCGCGGCCATCGACAAAGGGCAGCCACTCGCTCGAAAGGTGCGGCGAGTCCTGCGCCAGGCATTCCCGGTCCGAGCGCAGGCAACTCGCGGCAACACTGGCTGGCATTACATCGGCGTAATGACCGGCGGCAAGGAATTGCGCCTCCGTGATGCCCGTCGAATCGCAGAAGCCGCGATTGACGAATTGCACCTTGCCGCGTACGTCTACCATCCAGATGCCGATGGGGGCATTGTCCAGAATCGCCTGGAAGAGGCCACGCTCATTGTCGATGGAAGGCATATGGAGCAAAACGTTTTTTGATTCGTCAGGCACGGAAACCGGCGCAGATGATTTTACGTCCTGTGCGGCACGCAGGACATCCGGCTCGGAGCTTGTGAATTAATTGGCACCGACCTCCCCGTCCGTCATTCCGGCGCAAGCCGGAATCCAGTGCATACCTGAGGTATCCGTGAAAACAATCGGATAGACGAACTGGACCCCGGCCTTCGCCGGGGTGACGAGTACGGAAATCGGGCGGCGATGAATTTTCAGAGCCACTCAGTCGAAGTAGGTCCGACCTTCCTCAAAGCGCGCCGCAAACCAGCCTTTTTTCAGGCTCTCGGTACGCACCTTGCCGCGACTGTTGGGAGCATGGACGAAGCGATCGTCGCCGATGTAGATGCCGACATGCGAATAGGATTTGTTGCGCGTGTTGAAGAAGACCAGGTCGCCGGGACGCAAGGCGGCGGCCGGCACCGGTTTGCCCAGATTTGCCAGATCGGCCGCCGACCCCGCCAGACGCATGTCGGCCGACTTCTGATAGACGTAGCTGACCATGCCGCTGCAGTCGAGCCCGGCCTCGGGGTTCTTGCCGCCAAAGCGGTAACCGGTTTCGATCAGGCCCAGCGCGAACAGCACCACGTCGTAGGCCTTGCCATTGAGCTTTGCCGCATTGCTTGCAGCGGCGACCCCTGCCGCTTCCTTTGCTGCATCGCCGGCGCCGGCTCGGGAACTGACCGGCGCCGGCGCCTGGCCGCCAACGGGCAGCACGCCGCAGGCACCGAGCACCAGCGTCGAACTGGTCAGCACTGCGGCAAGCGAATGGCGGGGGGCGGGCATAAGCCCGAATCTAATCCGCTACACTGCTGCCGATAGACCCAAACAAGGCAGAAAACCTCATGCAAATCCGCGCCGCCGTGCTGAGCAAGATGGAGCGACCGCTCCCCTACGCCCAAACCCGACCGATAGTCATCGAAACCATCAACCTCGCCGGGCCCGGCCCCAACGAAGTGCTGGTGCGGATTACCGCCGCCGGGCTGTGTCATTCCGACCTGTCGATCGTCAATGGCGACCGCCCGCGACCGATGCCGATGGCGCTCGGCCACGAAGCCGCCGGCATCGTCGAGGAAACCGGTCCCGGCGTCACCGACCTGGTGCGCGGCGACACAGTGGCGCTGGTGTTCGTGCCCAGTTGCGGCCACTGCCTACCCTGCCTTGAAGGCCGCCCCGCACTGTGCGAGCCCGGTGCCGTGGCCAACACGGCGGGCACCATGGTCGGCGGCCACCGCCATCTCTCTCGCGTCGACGGTACACCGCTGAACCACCAGGTCGGTGTTTCCTGTTTCGCCGAATATGCCGTGGTAAATCGCGGCAGCCTGGTCAAGGTGATTCCCGATCTGGCGCCTGATGTGGCGGCGATTTTCGGCTGCGCGGTGCTGACAGGTGTCGGCGCGGCGATCAACTCGGCACAGGTGCGCCTTGGCCAGACCGTGGCCGTGGTGGGCCTGGGTGGCGTCGGCCTGGCAGCCGTGCTGGGTGCGCTGGCCGCCGGGGCGAGGCAAGTCATCGCCGTCGATACCCTGCCGGCGAAACTCGACACCGCCCTTGCGCTGGGCGCGACGCTAGCCTTTCGTGCGGATGACCCCGACCTCGTGGCGCAGATCAAGGCCGCCACCGGCGGTGGCGTGGATATCGCCATCGAAGCCGCCAGTTCGGTTCAGGCGCTCGACTCCGCCTACAAGATGACGCGGCGCGGCGGCACCACCGTCACCTGCAGCCTGCCGCCGCCGTCGCACACATTCAATGTGCCGGCGGTAAACCTGGTTGCCGAAGAACGCACGCTCAAAGGCAGCTACCTCGGATCTTCGGTGCCGGTGCGTGACATTCCGCACTACATCGCCCTGTTCAAGGCCGGCCGCCTGCCGGTGGACAAGCTGATCACGCATCGCCTGAGGCTGGACCAGATCAACGAGGGCTTCGACCGGCTGGCCTCCGGCGAAGCCGTGCGCCAGGTGATCCTGTTCGACTGAAATGAGCGCCAGACGCCATCTATTCACCTCCGAATCCGTCTCGGAAGGCCACCCGGACAAGCTCGCCGACCAGATTTCAGACGCGATCCTGGATGCCTTCCTGGCCCGCGAGACAACGGCCAAGGTCGCCTGCGAAACCCTGGTTGCCGATAATCTGATTGTCATCGCCGGCGAGTTCCGGACGGCTGATCCCGGAGTCTTCGACGACGTTCGCGGCCGTGCCGAGGAGATCGCCCGCCAGGTTCTGAAGGACGCCGGCTACCGTGACGCCGATACCGGCATCGACCCGGACCGCTGCGAAGTGCAGGTACGCTTCAATCATCAGTCGATCCAGATCAACAAGGGCATCGTGCTGGCCAACGGTCAGCTCGGCGCCGGCGATCAGGGGCTGATGTTCGGCTATGCCTGCGACGAAACGCCGGACCTGATGCCGTACCCGATCTGGTTGGCGCATCGGCTGGTGCAACGCCAGGCCGAGCTCAGAAAATCCGGCGCCCTGCCCTGGCTGCGCCCCGATGCAAAAAGCCAGGTGACCGTGCTCTATGAGGGCCAACGAATGGCCGGCATCGCCAGCGTGGTGATCTCGACCCAGATCGAACGCGATCTCGATCCGGCCTGGGTCGCGCAGCAGGTCACGCATGAAATCATCGACCCGGTGCTGGCCGCGCGCGCGCGCGCGCCGGCATTCCGCATCTGGGTCAATCCGGCCGGGCCCTTCGAAATCGGCGGTCCGCATGGCGACACGGGGCTTACCGGGCGCAAGATCATCGTCGACACCTATGGCGGCGCCTGCCCGCACGGCGGCGGTGCCTTCTCCGGCAAGGACCCGAGCAAGGTCGATCGCTCGGCGGCTTACATGGCGCGTTACATCGCCAAGAACATCGTTGCCGCAAAACTCGCCCGCCGCTGCCTGGTGCAGATCGCCTATGCCATCGGCGTCAGTGACCCGGTGTCGGTGATGATCGACACCCAGGGCACGGCGCGCATCACGGACACCGCCCTGGAAACGGCGGTGAAGAAAGTATTCCATCTCACACCGAGCGGCATCATCGCGGCACTCGACCTGGCGCGGCCGATCTACCGCCAGACCGCGAGCTATGGCCATTTCGGCCGCAGTGACATCGACCTGAACTGGGAGCGCACCGATCAGGTCGAAGCGCTGAAGCGGGCGCTGGGCTGAGGGCCGCCGCCGCGCACGTGGCGGTGGCGGTGGCGGTGGCGGCGGCAGTTTTTCGGGTGTCGGACAGACCCCGGCTTCCTACGTAGAAACCGCAGTTTTCAGCGTAAAGCACGGATAAACAAAGCTGGTCCGGTTTGAGACTATTGGGCTCAATCGCATGCGTGCGTTCCGCGCGCATGAAGAGCAGTGTCTTGTCGAGCCCGGATTCAGCATGTCCGCAACGACCGCAAGTGATGCAGCATTTTCAACGAGACCCCAGGAAAATTCGTCACCGCCATGTTTTCGACTGAAATCGACACCAGGTCTTTTGAACGCTGCGCAAGGGCGTCGCGGTGAAAATTCACGCCAAAATATGGCTCAGCCTGGGGTTGGTGATGACGCTCGTGCTGGGAGTCGACCTCGCCATGGAATACCGGCGAATTTCCGAAGAGCAATTCGTAGAACAGGCGGCCGACGCCCGCAGCATCCGGGGTATCCTGATGGCGGTACGACGCGTTTATCACCGACAATTCCTGGAAAGTGGCCTTCCGGTCGACAACAAGACGGTCGGATTCCTGCCGGCCCACGCCATGGGGCGTATCTCGAAAGATTTCCCCAACTGGGACAAGAGCGGGATTTCCTTCAACAACGTCTCCGACCGTCCGCGCAATCCGGACAACAAGGCCGACCGCTTCGAAGTCGACGCCATGAACTGGTTCCGCGCCAACCCCAAGGCGGAAGAGCGTTTGCAGCCCATCCAGGACGACAAGGGTATGGGCTGGATGCATTACACCGCCCCGCTGTGGATCGAGCCCTATTGCATGGGCTGCCACGGCGATGCCGCCGCCGCGCCGCAAAGCATCCGCGAAAATTATGCCGATGCCTACGGCTACCAATTGGGCGAGCTGCGCGGCGTCCTCAGCATCAAGCTGCCGCTGGCCCGCTACCGGACAGCACTCTGGGACCGCTGGATCGACCGCCTGGTCTGGAGCCTGTTCACCTATGCGGCTATCTTCCTGGTACTGGGGCTTCTGATGAACCGCCTGGTACTGCGCCGCCTGGAACAGGTGCAGGCCGGCACCAGAGCGCTCGCGGCAGGTGTTTCCGACGCGCGCGTGGCGGTCGAAGGCAACGATGAACTGAGCGACCTGGCCCGCAATTTCAACCACATGACCGATCAAGTGGTCGAGCGCACCGATGCCCTGACGGCCAGCCGGGAAGAATTGAGCCGTCATCGCGATCAGCTTGAAGAGCAGGTATTGGCGCGAACTTTCGAACTGGCCGAAGCCAAGGAATCGGCCGAAGCCGCCAACCTGGCCAAGACCAGTTTTCTGGCCAACATGAGCCACGAGATCCGCACCCCGATGAATGCCATCATCGGGCTCACCCACCTGCTGCGCCGCGGCGAGGCGACCCCTGCCCAGGCCGACCGGCTGGGCAAGATCGACACGGCCGCCAATCACCTGCTGTCCGTCATCAACGACATCCTCGACGTTTCCAAGATCGAGGCGGGCAAACTGGTGCTGGAAGACACCAACTTCGCCCTGGCTGCGGTCTTCGACCATGTCCGCTCGCTGATCTCCGATCAGGCCCGCGCCAAGGGCCTGACCATCGAGATCGACCCCGACGGCGTGCCATTGTGGCTGCGCGGCGATCCGACCCGCCTGCGCCAGGCACTGCTGAACTTTGCCGGAAATGCAATCAAGTTCACCGACCAGGGGACCATCAGCCTGCGTGCGCTGCTGCTGGAGGACCGTGACGACGACATCCTGGTGCGCTTCGAGGTGGCCGATACCGGCATCGGCATCACCGATGAGCAGGTTCGCAGCCTGTTCCATGCCTTCGAGCAGGCCGATGCCTCGACCACGCGCACCTACGGCGGCACCGGGCTGGGCCTGGTCATCACGCGGCACATCGCGGAGCTGATGGGTGGCGAAGCCGGCGTCGAAAGTCGGCCCGGGCAAGGCAGCACCTTCTGGTTTACCGCCCGCCTCGGCCGTGGCCACGGCATCATGCCCGCCGCTACCGACGCTCGGGTGGACGACGCCGAAGCGAAATTGCGCCAGCGCCATGGCGGTGCAAGACTGCTGCTGGCGGAAGACAATGCCATCAATCGCGAAGTTGCCCTGGAACTGCTGCACGGGGCGGGCCTGGCCGTGGATATCGCGGTCAATGGTAAGGAGGCGCTGGACAAGGCCGGCAGCAACGACTACGACCTGGTCCTGATGGATGTGCAGATGCCGCGCATGGACGGCCTGGAGGCCACCCGGGCCATCCGCGCGCTGCCCGGGCGCAAAACCCTGCCCATCCTGGCCATGACCGCCAACGCCTTCGATGAGGATAGACGCGCCTGCCGCGAGGCCGGCATGAACGACTTCGTCGCCAAACCGGTGAACCCGGACGACCTCTACAAGGCGCTACTTGCATGGTTGCCGGCATCCGCAATTCAAGCGGGGGCGTCACAGTCGACTCCGCCGCCGGCGCCCGCCTCGCTTGAAGCGTCCGACCCGGCGGCGTGGCGCATGCGTCTGGCCGGCATCCCGGGGCTGGACGTCGAGCGCGGACTGGCGATGGTGCGCGGCAACACCGCCAAGCACGCGCGAATGCTGCAGCTCTTCGCCGACAGTCACGGCGAAGATGCGGCACGGCTCGCCGAAGCCCTGCGGGCGAACGATCTGGTCACGCTCAAACAACTGGCCCACACGCTCAAGGGTTCGGCCGGCAATCTGGGCGCCACCTGGGTTGCCGAGGCCGCCGCAGCCCTCAATGCGGCCTGTCATACCGATGCCACCCGCGACGCCATCGAAGCCTGCGGCAAGGCGCTGATTTCCAGGCTGGCGTCGCTGATCGAGTCCATCGAAGACTTGTTGAGCGAAGTCTGACTCTGAGACCGTAGCTCCGCAGGTGGAACTCACCTGAGACTCGCCTGAGCACCGCGCCGAATCAGGCGACTGCCTGGCGGATGTCTTCGGTAAGGAGTTTCAACTCGACGACCAGCCTGCGGCACAGGCCGGCAATTTCCTCGCTACCGACATTCGCCCGAAGTGCGGCATGCAGGGCGGCGGCGGCCTCCGCCACCAGCTGCGCGCCTATGGTGCCGGCGGAGCCCTTGAGCGTGTGGGCCAGTTCCTTGAGCGTGGCCATGTCATTGGTTGCCAGCGCCGCGTCGAGGTCTGCGGTATCCGCGGCATGGCTGTTGGCGAACAGGGTCAGCATGTGCGCATGCTTCTTCGCATCGCCGCGCACCAGTGCCAGGCCGTGCTCGATGTCCAGGCCTGCAATGCCCGCCAGACGCTGCCGCCAATCGGCCGCATTCGCGACAACAGACGGACCCGGCGCCGGCGCGGGGACGGCGCGCGGTGTCGGCGAGTGACGCGGCAGCCACTTGAGCAAGGCCGCATAGAGATCGTCCGGATTCACCGGCTTGGCGACGAAGTCGTTCATGCCCGCCTCCATGCAGGCACGCATGTCCTCGTCGAAGGCATTGGCGGTGATGGCCAGGATCGGCACGGCCTTGCGCCCGGGCAGCGCGCGGATGGCCCGGGTGGCTTCGAGACCGTCCATGCACGGCATCTGCATATCCATCAGGATCAGGTCGTAGTCGTTGCTGCCGGCCTTGTCCAGCGCTACGCGGCCATCGACCGCGATATCCGCGTCGAGTCCCACGCCATGCAGCAGTTCCAGGGCGACTTCGCGGTTCAATGGATTGTCTTCGGCCAGCAGCAGGCGTGCGTCGCCGTAGTGTTCGAGCAGCTCCAGCTCGGCTTTCTGCGCCCGGGGTGCCTCCGGCGTCGTTGGCATGATGCCGTGGCCACGGCCCAGGCGTGCGGTGAACCAGAACACGCTGCCCTGGCCGGGCTGGCTCTCGGCACCGACTGTTCCGCCCATCAGTTCGGCAAGGCGCCGGGTAATGGCCAGGCCCAGGCCGGTGCCGCCATATTTGCGCGTGGTCGAGGCATCGGCCTGTTCGAAGGCCCGAAACAGGTGGGCCAGCACGTCGGGAGCCAGGCCGATCCCGGTATCAGCTACTTCGAAGCGCACCAGCATCCCGTCGCCGCTGTCCTCCAGTAGCACCGCGCGCAAGGTGATGGAACCCCGCTCGGTAAATTTGAGCGCATTGCTCGTGTAGTTGAGCAAGGCCTGCCGCAGTCGCGTCGGGTCGCCGCGCAGCCATTGCGGCAGTTCCCCAGCCTCGATCACCACCACCAACCCGCGGGCTCGGGCCTGCACCGAGATTTGCGAGCCGATGTGGTCGAGCACTGAGCTCAAGGGGAAATTCGTCTGTTCCAGTTCCAGCTTGCCGGCTTCGATCTTCGAGATGTCGAGGACGTCGTTGATGATCGCCAACAGATGCTTCGCCGAAGCGTCGATCTTGTCCAGCCGGTCGGCCTGGGCAGGAGTCGGCTCGCCCCGGCGCAGCAGGTGGGTGAGGCCGATGATGGCATTCATCGGGGTGCGGATCTCGTGGCTCATGTTGGCCAGGAAGACGCTCTTGGCGCTGTTGGCGCCTTCGGCCGCCGCCTTGGCCTGAGTCAGCTCGGCGGTGCGCGAGAGCACCAGGGCTTCCAGATGATGGCGATGCTGGTCGAGCTCCGCTTCGACCGCCTTGCGCTCGGTGATGTCGCGGGTAATGCTGATGATATGGGGAACGCCTTCGATCTCGATCATGGCCGCCGACATCAGGCCGTCGCGGATGCTTCCGCACTTGGCACGGAAACGCGCGTCGAGATCGGCGACCCATCCGTCTTTCCGCAATCCTGCAACCAGTCGCGCCCGGTCATCCGGGTCGTCCCATATGTCGAACTCGACAGACGTGTGCCCGATGAGGTCGTCTGCGGTGTATCCCATGATTCTGGAAAACCCGTCATTGATCGAAACATACAAACCACCCTCGACCCTATTGATGGCCATCGCATCAGGCGTCAGATAGAAAGCTTTTCTGAATTTCTCCTCGCTGACCTTCGTCGCCTCCTCGGCACGCTTGCGTTCGGTGATGTCGGTACCGACACCTCGATAGCCACAGAACACTCCGGTAGCGTTGAACACCGGATCGCCGCTGACGGAGATATGCTGCACGCTGCCATTCGCACCTGGCCGCGATATCTCGAAATCCCGGAACGGCAGATGCGCGTCCAGCAGCACACGATGCGCGGCCCAGGCCGCCTCGTCGGGCGAAAGCCGCGGCACTTCCCAGCGGTAGCAGCCGATGAAGGCTGTTTGTCGAAATACCGGATCCTCCGCCTCCCGCTTGCTCTCTGTGCGCAGCGTGAAGCGGTGCTCGGCGTTGGTTTCCCAGTAGAAATCAGAGGACATTTCGGTGAGGCTGCGAAACCGTGCCTCGCTTTCGCGCAGGGCGGCTTCCCTTTGTCGCAGGGTACTCAGCAAGCGGTTGAAGCCGGCAATCAGCTCACCGACTTCATCCTGCCTGGTCACGAGCAAGTCTTGTGGCGGCTCACTGGTATCCGACAGGGTAGTCAGGGTTCTGGCGGCAGCCAGCATGGGCGCAAGCTGGCGTTTCAGCATCCACCAGGTCAGTATGCCGGCCAGCAGGGTCAGGAAGGCCGTGACCAGCAGCATGCGCTGTTGCATGTCATGAATCGGCGCAAACGCCTCGGCGGTGGGCAGGGCGGCCACGACATACCAGCCGGCTACCGGAACGCCCTTCGCGGACGCCAGTACTTCCTCGCCCAGCGGATTGACGGTAATGCCGGAACCCTCGTAGCCCGAAATGAAGCGATCGATCAGCGGATTGACGCCGGCGGCGGGGAGGGTCTCCATGATACGACGCTTGTCGGTGGCAGTGACCACCAACCGGTGCTGCGGGGCGACAAGCAGATAGCCCCCCGTCCTGCCGTAGGAGCTATTCGTGATCTTGTCGATGAAGTTGGTTTGGTTCAGGTTGATCACCCCCACCAGGGCGCCAATCACCTTGCTCCGGGCATCACGAATGGGTACCGCAATGGCGAAAACCGGTGCGTGCAGCATCTTGCCCACGACCGGTTTGCTGATCCTGGGTTTCCCCTCCCTGAGCGCGGCGGCGACGTGATCCCGGTCCATAAAATTGACGCCCACCCGTTCCACCGAGAGCGGCACCGAGGCTATCGCAGTGCCATCGGTCCGGGTGACGTAGGCCCCCGCATTGAACGGGGGCTGGAAAATCAGGCGCTGCTCCAGGAATGCCTGCAAGGCAGCCGGACTGGCGAGCATGGCCGGGCTGATTCCTCCGGCAACCGCATCCAGCACTTTCACCCGTTCGTCCAGCGCCTGTTCCATATTGGCGGCCACCAAGGACACCACCGAGAATTGCTGTTCGCTTAACAGACCTTGCATGTCCTCGCGCAGCACCCGGCTGGCAAAGAACGCCAGCGACCAGAGTCCGATCACGAAAATCAACAGGCTGAACAGGGTCACCCGGGTCTTGAGCGAGCGCCGGAAAGACATGCTGTCGTTCATGCGCACCCTCAATCCGCCAGCGCGGGCACCTCGCGCTTGCTGCCGTCATCGTTGATCGCGACATAGGTGAATTGCGCCTCGGTGACTTTGACCACCACCGGATTTGTCGGATTGCGCTCGGCATAAACCTGCACGTCCACGGTGATCGACGTCCGGCCGACCTTCACCACGTTGGCGTAGAAACTGACAATGTCGCCGACCGAGATTGGCTGCTTGAACAGGAAGGAATTCACCGCCACGGTGGCGATGCGGCCGCGTGCCAGGCGCATTGCCGGTATGGCGGCGGCGATGTCGCATTGGGCCATGACCCAGCCGCCGAAAATGTCGCCATTGCCGTTCATGTCGGCCGGCATCGGCATCACGCGCAGCACCGGCTCACGACCCGGTATGAGTACTCCGTGGTGAGGCATCAGCGCTCTCCGCTCTGCAAGTAATTCATCGGACCTCCAGTATAGTGGGCGACCCATACAGGAGCCGTGAGAATCTCACAACTCCGCCAGAACACGCCGACGTTCTAACGCTCATGGCACCCAGTACCACCCGCCGGAGATGAAGCGCGCAAACGGCAAATTGAAGGCCCCCGCCCCCGTTCCACGGCCGGCCCTGCATGGCCGGCCGCCAGCGGCGGCGCGAAGCAGTGCTTGGCGAAATCCCGCCTACGCCCCCTTCCCAGGGCGGGGCTACCAGTCGGCTCGCTTCGCTCGGTTATCACCAGCCGCTTCGAACGAGTTGTTCCATTACGTTAAATTGAGAGTTCGGAGCATTTCTCTGCTTTTCATGCCATTCTGTTCGGAATGGACAGGTTTTGCGGATATTTTCGTGTTCAGTTGCACCGCAATTCGACACCCAACTGACCCGCTTGCATTTCCCCAATTGAGGGCCGATAATCCCCGTAATGGGGAACGAGAAGCCAACTTCAATCGCAGACGTCCTGTTTTCCGGTGTGCAGCAACGGGTGATCGGCCTGTTGTTCGGGCAGCCGGATCGGTCCTTTTACGCCAATGAAATCGAGAGGTTAGGAAAAACCGGGCGTGGCGCCTTGCAGCGCGAACTGGAGCGCATGACGGCCTCGGGCTTGGTAACGCTGACGGTGATCGGAAAGCAAAAGCACTATCAGGCCAACAAGGTTTCGCCCATCTTCAACGAACTGCGCGGAATCGCGGTCAAGACCTTCGGCTTGTCCGACATCCTGCGACTTGCTCTGGCCCAATTCATCCCGGAAATCGTTTTTGCGTTCATTTTTGGATCGGTGGCCAAAAACACCGATACGGCCGCGAGCGACATCGATGTGATGGTGATCGCCGACGGATTGAGCTACAGCGTCCTGTTCGAAGCTCTGACGAAAGCCGAGGAAACCCTGGGTCGCAAGGTCAGCCCAACGCTCTATTCGAAGGAAGAATTCAACAAGAAGCTGGCGGGAGACAACCACTTCGTGAGCCGCGTCCTCAACCAGCAAAAAATCGTCCTTATAGGAGACGAAAGTGCTATCCGCACAGGAAAACCTGCAGAACCTGCTGAAGATCGGCAAACTCAAGGCTGAACCCCCAAATTCGAGGGAACTTGACGGACTGCTAAGCTCCGCCGGACGAAAGTTGCCCGACGCCGAGAACCTGTCGCTCTCGCCCGATAGCCGCTTTAGTCTTGCCTATGACGCAGCCCATACCTTCGCCCTCGCCGCCTTGCGCTGGCATGGCTATCGCTCGGAAAACCGGTACATCGTTTTTCAGGTTCTCGGGCACACCCTGAATTTTCCGACAGCCAAATGGCGATTCCTGGATAGCTGCCATCAGAAACGGAATGCCGCGCTGTACGAGGGCGACTACACCGACGACGAGCAACTGATAAAGGAACTCGTTGCGGCTGCAAAGGACTTGAAGGCTGCTGTGGAGTCGCTGGGACCGGTCCGCACATGACATTACCAAGCATTGGCGATTCGCCCCATCACCCAGGGCAATCGCATGAAGGATGCTCCCTCCCCTTCAAAGGTTGGGGTGGGGATGGGACAAAACAAGCATGGGGAAGGACAGCAAACCACGTCATCGAACCCCATCCCCCTCCCGGCCTCCCCCTTGAAGGGGGAGGAGAACACCACGGTGTCATTCATGCGATTGCCCTGCCCCATCACCGTCTCGCCAGCGCCGACTTTTGCGACAGGTTCAATGTGACCCTCGCGTCAGGACGGCGTACTGTATCAATGCTTCGTTTGCGCCGATTCCAACGCTACTTCGCAGCTGCCGCATTCAAGCAAGGTATCCGCGCTGTTTGCCGGAAGGTTAATGGCAATTGATTGAACAGGACCCCTCAGCCCTCGGCAGAGTAAATGAGTTGCCGTCGATGCTTCAGTGCGAGAAATACCACCTCAACTTTGGAATGGGCGTACAAGGCAACGTGCCGGCTTAACACGTACTCGCGCAAATTCGGCAGACCCGCCTGTGTCGCAAGCGCTTGCACTGAATTGGCTCGCAACCGTGCTTGTGCTGAACGTCCGCCGAGAAAACGTGCCGGGCGCCCATTGGCTGGCAACCAGCTCACGACGGCTACCATTTCACGCAACTCCTGCTTCAGGCGCGCCGCGGCGGGTAACGCTCTCTACGCGGCACCTTTGCTCAAATAATTCATCGGCCCACCCGTATAGGGCGCAAAGCCGGTGCCGAAGATTACCCCGGCATCGGCCAGTTCCGCATCCGCCACCACGCCATCCTTCACCAGGCGTTGCGTGGCTTCGAGCAGCGGCTTCAGCAGGCGCTGCGCAAGCTCCGAATTCGCGCCGCCACCGCCCGACTTCTGCGCCTTGCCATCCACCCATGCGTAGAAGCCCTTGCCCGACTTCTTGCCGAGATTTCCAGCACTGACCAGTTCAATCAATTTTTTGGGCGGATCGGCCTCACCCACCAGTTGCCGGCCCGCGGCCACGGCGACGTCGAGCCCGACGGTATCGGCCAGTTCGATCGGGCCCATCGGCATGCCGAAGGCCAGCATCGCGGCATCGATGGCTTCCGGCGCGATGCCTTGATCGACGCAGCGCATGGCCTCGTTCATGTAGGGCGCGAGCACGGCATTGACCAGGAAGCCCGGCGCATCCTTGACCGGCAGCGGCAGCTTGTCGATCCGGCGCACGAAAGCAGCGGCGCGCTGCGCCACTTCCGGCGCGGTGATCTCACCGGCTACCACTTCCACCAGCGGCATCATCATTACCGGGTTGAAGAAGTGGATGCCGACCAGGCGCGAGGGGTTCTTGAATGTCGCGGCGATGTCGGCGAGCTTCAACGAGGATGTGTTCGATGCGATCAGCGCACCGGGTTTGGCGCGCGCCTCGATGTCGGCGAACAGCGCCTGCTTGGCTTCAAGGTTCTCGAAGATGGCCTCGATGATGACGTCGGCCTGGCGCACGCCGTCGCCCTTCGGGTCGGCAATCAGGCGGTCGAGCGCGAAGCGGGCCAGCATCTTGTCGCGCAGCTTCTTTTCGAGGAATTTCGCGGCACGGCCGACGGCCGGCGCAATGCGTTCGATGGACTGATCCTGCAGCGTCACCGTCATGCCGCGCAGCACGCACCAGGCGGCAATGTCGCCACCCATGACCCCGGCGCCGACCACATGCACATGGCGCGGGGCGAAACCGGAAGCCTCCTTGCCAAAGCCCTTGAGCCGGTCCTGCAGGAAGAAAACCCGGATCAGGTTGCGCGTGGTCGGGTGTTTGACCAGCGCGTCGAGCGAAGTGGGCCGATCCGCCGGCACCGCCAGCGTGTTGCCGCCGTAGTTCTGCCACTGATCGATGATGGCGTAGGGCGCCGGGTAGTGTTCCTGCCGGGCGCGCTTGGCCACCTGCTTGCGGACAGCGCTGGCGACCATGCCTTTCAGCGGCCCGTTCATCAGCTTCTGCATGAACGGAAGCTTTTCCTGGCGCGGCGGCTTGCCCGACAGCACCAGCATGCGCGCCGCATTTTCCATGACGCGCGGCGGCACGCATTCGTCGGCGAGGCCCATTTTTTTCGCGCGGTTGGCGTCGATATTCTTGCCGGTCAGCATCATGTCCAGCGCCGCCGCCGGGCCAACTATTTGCGGCAGGCGCAGCATGCCACCCCAGCCGGGGACGATGCCGAGCATGACTTCCGGCAGCGCGAACTTGGTGCCCGGTTCATCGACCGCGATGCGGTAGCGGCAGGCCAGGGCCAGTTCGGTGCCGCCGCCCATGCAGTGGCCGCGCACCAGCGCCAGCGGCGGGTAGCTCACGTCCGCCAGTCGGTTGTAGCTGTCCCAGCCGCGCTTGATCAGCGCTCTGGCCTTTTCCGGAGTGTCGGCTGAAGTGAATTCCTCGATGTTGGCGCCGGCGATGAATCCGGCTTCCTTGGCGGATTTGAAGATCAGACCCTTGGGGGGATTCTTTTCGCATTCATCGAGGATGAGTCCGAGTTCGGTCATCACTGCCGCGCCCAGGGTATTGGTCGAGGAGTCGGCGGTGTCGAGGATGGCCCAGGCGAGCCCCGCATTTGGGGCGCTTGTCTCGCGTTCGAGTTTCCAGTGCGTGTAAGTCATCAAACTGCCTCCACCAATACGGCACCGCCCTGCCCGCCGCCTATGCAGATCGTGGCGATGCCGCATCTGCTGCGTTTGCCACCCTGTTCGCGCCGCAGGATGTGCAGCAGATGCAGCACGATGCGCGCACCCGAGGCCCCGACCGGATGACCCAGTGCGATGGCGCCGCCGTCGACGTTCAGCTTTGCCGGGTCCAGAGTGCCCAGCGGCGCGTCCAGACCCAGTTCGTCCTTGCAATAGGCGGGGTCTTCCCAGGCCTTGATGCAACCCATCACCTGTGCGGCGAAGGCCTCGTTGATTTCCCAGGCGTCAAGGTCGTTCAGGCCGAGGCCGTGGCGCTGCAGGATGGGTGTCGCCGCATGCACCGGGCCGAGGCCCATCTGCGCCGGGTCGAGGCCGGCCCATTGCGTGTCGGTGATCCTGCCGATGGGTGTCAGCTTGTACTTCTCCACCGCCTCGCTTGATGCCAGCAGCAGCCAGGCGGCGCCATCGGTAATTTGCGAACTGTTGCCCGGCGTGATCTTGCCGTAGCTGCGATCGAAGAAGGGCTTGAGTTTGGCCAGGCCCGCGAGGTTCGAGTCATGGCGCACACCGTCGTCTTCGGCATACACCGTGCCGTCGCTGCCGATCAGCGGCACGATTTCATCGAAGCGGCCGGCCTTCTGCGCGGCCGATACCTTCTGGTGGCTATCGACCGAGAAGGCATCCATCTGCTGGCGCGAAATGCCGAACTTCCAGGCCAGGTTCTCGGCGGTCTGGCCCATCATCAGGTTCACCACCGGGTCGGTCAGGCCCTTGACGATGCCGATCACGGGGGTGAGCAGTGCGCCTATGCGCAGTTTGGCGAACATGCCGAGGCGGGCACCCAGCGTGCGTGCCTGCGCCATCCGCGAGAACCACATGACCATCTTGTCCGAATAGAGCAGGTGGGTGCGCGACAACGCATCGACACCGCCGGCCATGACAAGTTGCGAGCGCCCGTTCTGAATGTTGGCGATGGCCGAATCGATGGCCTGCATCCCTGAGGCGCAGTTGCGCATCACGGTCCAGCCCGGCACCTTGTTGCCGCAACCCAGGCGCAAGGCAATAACGCGGCCAATATTGACTTCATCAACGCTGGGACCGGCGCATCCGACAATCACTTCGTCGAGCTGGTCGGGGGCAAAGGGCTGGCGCGCCAGCAGGACGCGGCCGGAGATCGTGGCGAGGTCGGAGGCCGAAAAGGGGCCGGGGACGTTGCGCGATTTCAGGAAGGGTGAGCGGGCGCCATCGACGATATAAACGGGTTCGAATTTGCTCATGACTAGGCCGCCTTGCGCAGGGTTCCGCTGAGGGGCGGGGTCGACACCTGTTCCGGGGCGAAATCCTGCGGGAAGTCATCGACGGCGATGGCCTTGTCGCGCAGCACGATGCGCCGCTGCAGCAGGGCCTGCTCCTCGGCGGAAATGACGCCGGCCTCGCGGGCGTGGGCAGCCATGCTTGCCGCATCGCCGGCGCCAACTCTTCCATCCCTGACCGCGGCGCGGATGCGCGCCTCGATCGGCTCGGCAGCCATGGTGGCCTCCAAGGCCAGTTCGACGACGCCGACGGCGTCATTCTCATCGCGCGGCACATACATGCCGGCGGTGAGGCGGTCGCGCGTCGCCGAGGGTTCGATCAGCATGCGCGCCACCGCGTGGCCGAGCTTGTCGGACGGCACCTCGTAGGGGCGACCGAGCGGGAAGATGTACCAGTGCAGCAGGGCGGCAATGAAGCGGCTGGGGTAGTTCGAGATCACGCCCTCGAAGGCGTTCTGCATCTTGAACATGGCGTCCCAGATCGCCCAGTGCATCAGCGGTGCATCGGCGGCCTGGCGGCCCTCGTCCTCGTAGCGCTTGAGCGTGGCGGAACACAGGTACATCAGGGACAGGATGTCGCCCAGTCGCGCCGAGAGCTTTTCCTTGCGCTTCAGGTCGCCGCCCATGACGAACATGGAAACGTCGGAGATGAACGCGAAGGCCGCCGAAAAGCGCGTCAGTTGCTGATAGTAGCGCCTGGTTTCGGGCGCCACGCCAGCCGGCGCCGGGCCGAAGTGCGAACCGGTAAGACCCATGCTCCAGGCGCGGAAACCGCGGCTCCAGGAAAACCAGAGATGGCTGGACAGGGCCTTGTCGAAGTCGCGCAGTCCCTTCGTCGCATCGGGTTCGCGCGCCGCTTGCATTTCCTTCAGCACATACGGATGGCAGCGGATCGCTCCCTGGCCGAAGATGATCAGGCTGCGGGTCAGGATGTTGGCGCCCTCGACAGTGATGGCGACCGGGATCTGCTGGTAGGCGCGGCCCATGAAATTGTTCGGCCCGAGGCAGATGCCCTTGCCGCCGAGAATGTCCATGGCATCGTTCACCACCTGCCGGGTGCGCTCGGTGACGTGGTACTTGACGATGGCCGAGACTACCGAGGGCTTTTCGCCCAGGTCGATGGCGCCGGCGGTCATGGTCCGCGCCGCGTCCATCATGTAGGTGTAGCCGCCCATGCGCGCCAGGGGTTCCTCGATGCCTTCGAACTTGCCGATGGCGGTCTTGAACTGGCTGCGGACGCGGGCGTAGCCACCGGTGGCGCGTACCGCGAGCTTGGCCATGCCGGTGTTGGAGGATGGCAGCGAAATAGAGCGCCCCGCCGCCAGGCATTCCATGAGCATGCGCCAGCCCTGGCCGGCCATGGCCGGCCCGCCGATGATCCAGTCGAGCGGCATGAACACGTCCTGGCCCGAGTTCGGCCCGTTCTGGAACACGGCATTGAGCGGGAAATGGCGGCGGCCGATGTTCACGCCGGGATGGTCGGTCGGCACCAGCGCGCAGGTAATGCCCAAATCATCGACCTCACCCAGCAGATGGTCGGGGTCGTGCAAACGAAAAGCCAGGCCGAGGATGGTGCAGATCGGCCCCAGCGTGATGTAGCGCTTGTCCCAGGTGACGCGCATGCCGGTCACTTCCCGGCCTTGCCACTGACCCTTGCAGACGATACCGAGGTCGGGGATGGACGCAGCGTCCGAGCCGGCATGGGGGTTGGTGAGGGCGAAGGCGGGAATTTCCAGGCCCTTGGCCAGTCGCGGCAGGTAGTGGTTCTTCTGTTCCTCGGTGCCGTAGTGCAACAGCAGTTCGGCCGGGCCGAGCGAGTTGGGGACCATGACCGAAACCGCGGCTACCGAGCAGCGGGTCGACAATTTCTGCACCACCGCCGAATGGGCAAGGGCAGAAAACTCGAGGCCGCTATAGCGTTTCGGGATGATCATGCCGAGGAAGCCCTTTTCCTTCACGTAGGCCCAGACCTCGGGCGGCAGATCGTGATGGATCTGGGTGGTCGCCCAATCGTTGGTCATGGCGCACAGCGCCTCGCATTCGGTGTCGAGAAAGGATTGCTCCACCGCCGACAATTTTGGCTTCGGGTAATCGAGCAGCTTCTGCCAGGCCGGCTTGCCGGAGAACAACTCGCCCTCCCACCAGACGGTGCCGGCTTCCAGGGCCTCTTTTTCGGTCTGCGACATCGCCGGCAGCAGCTTCTTGTAGGCGGCGAACATCGAGCCCGTCAGCACGGCGCGGCGCAGGGGTGGCAGCAAGAGTATGGCGGCCGTCGCGGCGATCAGTGTCAATAACCAGGTCATGGCAATCTCCTTGTAGTCATTCGAGGTCAGGCGGCGCGCCGGGCGCGCTGCTTTTTGGCCGGCTTGGCCTGGATTTCAGGAAGCGGCGCGCGCAAGCCGCCGATGAGGAAGCTCATCAGTCGGGCGTAGAGTGCATCGGGGTCGGAATCGTCGATCGGCCCCAGCAGACGCAGCGCATCGGCCCCTGAAATGGCGTAGGACAGGGCGCCCATCATGAAATGAAAACGCCAGAGGAATTCCTCCTGCGGCACGTCGGGCAGGGCCTTGAAGAAGGCCGCCTTGAAGCGGGCGATGACTTCGGCGTATTCCTCGGCCAGAAACGTGCGCACGAAATCGGTCGGTTCCGTGTAGGTACGGCCCAGCAGGCGCATGAAGGTCTGGCCGCCATTCTTGTCGGCGGCCATGCGGATCGCCACGCCGAAGAAGGCTTCAACAATCTGGCGTGGCTTCAGCGGCGCGCCCCTGGCCTCGGCTTCGAAGGCATCCAGCGCGGCGATGCGCTGCTCGTTGAGCCAGGTCAGGCGGCGGCGGAACACCGCCTCGATCAGGGACTCCTTCGAGCCGAAGTGATAATTCACCGCGGCCAGGTTGGCCTGTGCCCCGGTGGTGATCATGCGCAGCGTCGTTGCATCGAGGCCATGCTGCACCAGGAGCTTTTCGGCGGCGTCGAGAATGCGAGAGCGGGTGTCGGGTTCCATGGACGGGCAGGCCTTTGACAAACAAGAGTTTCAAACAGTTGTTTTAAGTTTGCATAGGGACGGAGCGGATGTCAATCCCCGACCGACTCCGGGTTGCCCGCGCCAAGCAGGATTCGCACCGTCTCCGCGGCGCCCGCAGGGGGAATCGGCATTGACCGGGCTGGGGAGGTCAAGGATACTCGGGCCTTGCAGGCCTGTTTCCTGCACCCGGAATCCACCCGATGGCCCAGCCAGATCACCATCCAGCACTTTCGCCCGAGCCGCCGGCGCCCTTCGACCCAGGGCGCACGACGACGGTCGGCGCCCTGGGCGCGGGCGAGATTCTGCTGCCGGACTTCGTTGTCCGCGACGCAAGCGGCGTGATGGTAGACGCCGGCAAGATGGTGGGCCTGGGCGAAATGCAACGCCTAGTTGATCGGGTATTCACGGCGGGCTCCTTCTTCGTCGGTCTCGACTATGCCGCCCTGTCGCAACTGCTTTATCCGCCCGCGGCCGCGGTGCCCCTGAGCGCCCGCGCGGAGGCGGGCATGGTGCGCATCGCCGACGGCATTGCCCCGTTCACGGACGAGCGGCGCGAACTGTACAAGGCAGCGAAGCCCGCCGACAGCGGTGCCCGCATCGAATATGTTTTTTCGCCAGTACGTTTCGAGCGCATCGTTGAAGTGCCCATCTTCGGCGATGTGGATGCGGACGGCCAACCGATCCTGACCGGCTACGACAAACAGGTTCGCTACGAGCCGACCATGCTGAATGTCGACGAATTTGTCGCCGCCATGTGGGCCCGGGGCATTCGCAGCGGCATCGATATCGCCGCCGTGCGTGCCGCCATCGCTTCGGGACGCGACGAGCGCGTGGACATCGCACGACGTCTGGATCCCAAGCCCGGCACCGATGCGACGGTGCAGGAACAGACCGAGGCCCTGCATCGTGATGATTCACCGTCCATCCTGCCCAGCGGCAAGGTCGATCTGAGTCATTTCAAGAACCATTTCCCGCAGGTATCGGCCGGCACCTGCCTGCTCAAAAAGCAGCCCAGAAACCTTGGCGTACCGGGCCTGGACACCGACGGCACGGTGCTGGAAGCCGCCCTGCCGCGCGACTTCGAGCTGGAAGAGCTGGCCGGTCTTGGCACCCGGATCGAGCGCACCGCCAAGGGCGAATTCCTGTTCGCGGCGCGCGATGGCTTCCTCAACATCGACACCAAATCGCATCAGATCTCGATTACCGAAAAGATCATCAATCGCGAGGGAGTAAGCCTGCGCACCACAGGCAACCTCACGCTGGCCGGAGACCAGTACGAAGAACACGGCGAGGTGCAGGAGCGCCGGGTGGTGGAAGGCAAGCACATGATCTTTCATGCCGACGTGTTCGGCGAGATCGTGTCGAATGGCGGACACATTCATCTGCATGTCAATCTCGCCGGCGGCAAGGTGAGGAACACCGGAGGCCTGATCCAGATCGACGGCCGCGCTTCGCGTGCCGTGCTCGATGCGCGCAGCGGCGAAGTGCAGGCGAAGTATGCCGAAGGCAGCATCGTGATCGCCGGCAAGGTAAGGCTGGTCCGCGCGGTAGCCTGCGACATCGTCGCCGAAGACGTCGAAATCGATGAAGCGATCGGCTGCACCATCGCGGCGCGGCGCATTCGCATTACCAGCGCCGGGGGGCGCCGGGGAACAGAAACGCTGCTTACGGTCTGCGTTCCCGACTTTGCCGCGCTCGACAAGCGGCGGACCGAATCGGGCAAGGAGATCGACAAATTGAAGCAGCGCATCGCCGCCAAGCAGGTGGTGCTCGACGAGCGCATGGCAACGGCCGAGATTCGAAAGTACATCACCGCGGACCGGCGGATTCGCTCCGGCGAACTCAAGCTGACGCCGGCCCAGGATGAGCAGTGGCACCACGCAACGCAGAAACTAGCCGGGGCCCTGTTCCAGATCCAGACCTTGCAGAAGGAAATCGAGGTGCTCAATGCGGGCCTTGCTGAACTCGACGAGCAACTGGAAGCCCTGAACACGCAAAGAGCCGCGGCAGGCGTCGATATTCGTTGCGAAGTAGCCAAGCTGACCGGCGATGTCGCGGTGCAGACCATGGCCATTCCGCCCGATGCGGCTGTATTCGGCGACGCGGAAGTCGGCGAAATCAAGCACCGGCTGCGCGACACGCGCGTGGTGCGACAGCGACTGTTCCGCGGCGAATCCGGTCGCTTTGCGTGGACCTGGACGCCGCCGGCGACGAACTGAACCTAAATTCCTCACCACAGAGACACAGAGGCACAGAGAAAGCCAAAGAATCAATGGCTTGCCGATTCGATACCCATCACCCCACGGGTGAGTGCATGAAACACGGCAAGCACTTGTTTTTCCTCTGTGTCCTCTGTGCCTCTGTGGTTCAACTGAGGTTTTAAGGATCAATGCTTGGAACGGCGCCCGCTATCGAGCTTGCGCCACTGCCCGGGGCGCTTGGCCTTGTCCACCGCCGCCTTGGGCTTGGGCACCAGCATGTTCCGGCCAGGGCCTTTCAGGAAGGTCCGGTGCGCCAGAATTGCGGCGCTCACCGTTTCCGTCGCCAGCCGGATCGCCGTGCCTTCGACCTTGGGTGCGTAGCCGGCAAGCTCCTGCTTGATGGCGAGCAGGCGTTCCGCGGGCTCGGCCTTTCGCTTGCGCGGCACTCCGGCCATGAACTCCATCGCTTCCGGGGTCAGCGTGAAACGGCCGGCCTCTTCGCTGATCAACCCGTTGGTGGACAGCCGCAGAAACGCCGCCGCCATATCCACGTCGAGTGGAATCGAGCCGTGCAGCAGGTCCGCCGCCGCCATGATTTCGGCGAGTTCCGCCGCGCGGCGCTTGGAAGCGAGCGCGGTCGCCATCAGAAGAAGTACATCCACATCATGGATCGGGTGCATGCAATAACCTTTGAATGAGACAAAACAGCCACTGCCTGGCAGCGGCGCGAGGGAACGCGCGATCTAGGCCGACATGACGACCGGACCGCCCTTGGCGATGGCGCGCTGATAAGCGGGCCGGGCGACCATTCTGGCCTGGTAGGCCTGCAGCCGCGGATAGCGTCCGTTGCCGGCGCGCGACAGAGCGGCCTCGACGGCAAAACTCATCTGGAAATCCGCCACCGTCATCTGTTCGCCGGCAAACCACGCGTGCGTCGCCAGGTGCTCTTCCATGAATTTCATGGCCGTTGCCACGTTCGGGTCGACCAGTTTCGCCAGCACGCCGCTGCAGATCTTGCGCGCAATCGGCCGCACGAAAAACGGCATCGGCTGCTTCGGAATGCTCATGAACACCAGCTTCATCACCAGCCAGTTCATCAATGAGCCTTCGGCATAATGCATCCAGAAGCGGCACTGCCGGTACTGCGGCGTACCAGCAGCGGGTTGCAGGTTTGCCACGTCGCCCCGGCCCTGGTCGCCATAACGCTCAACCAGATATTCGAGTATCGCGCCCGACTCGGCAATCGTCAGGTCGCCGTCGCTAATCACTGGCGACTTGCCCAGCGGATGTACGGCGCGCAGTTCGGGCGGCGCCAGACGCGTAACCGGGTTGCGCTGGTAGCGCTTGATTTCGTAAGGCACGCCGAGCTCTTCGAGCAGCCACAGGACACGCTGCGAGCGCGAGGTTTCGAGATGATGGACGGTGATCATGCTGCCAAGTATAGACAGCGCTACCGACCGACGCCGGAAAACATTCGCCGTTGGTCTCTGGCACATGGGCTGCCCCCCCGCATCGAAAGCCTATGGATCACGTGAAAACCGCATAATTGACCGCTTCACGCCATCGATGCAAGACTTTGCCAACCATGATGCCCAATTCCGGTTCCGACCGCTTCCTACCCATACTTGCCCTGACCTTATTGGGCGCGGGTTGCGTGCTGGTGCTATGGCCCTTCCTTACTGCGCTGGTCTGGGCGGCAATCCTGGTCTCGACCAGCTGGCCGGCCTTTCTCTGGCTCGACCGTGGGGTAGGCGGGCGGCGCACCCTCGCCGCATGCCTGATGACCCTGCTGGTTACCGTGGTGCTGCTGGGGCCGATCGTGGCCGTGGCGCTGGCCATGGCGGACAACGCCGCGGAACTGGGCCGCGCCGCGGCGGCGCTGGTCAGGAACGGCTTGCCCGACGCTCCGGCCTGGCTGGCGAATCTGCCCCTCGTCGGCCAGCCCATCCACGACTACTGGCAGCAGTTCGCGCATGACAGCCACCGGCTCATGGCGGAACTTGAAAAGCTCGCCAAGCCGGCACAGGCCGCAGGCCTGGCCGCCGGCCGCGTGGTCGGCACCGGTGTGCTGGACATGGGCCTATCGGTGTTCCTCGCGTTCTTCTTCTTCCTCCACGGTGAAGCCCTGGCCGGGCGCCTGCGCATCGCGCTGGAGCGGGTGACGGGAGAGCGGGCCGCTTATCTGCTGGGCATTGCGCGCGGCACCGTGAGCGGCGTGATTTACGGCATCCTCGGCACCGGGCTGGCGCAGGGGGTGCTGGCGGCCATCGGCTTTGCCATCGCCGGTGTGCCCGGCGCCATACTGCTGGGCGTGGCGACCTTCTTTCTCTCCGTGGTCCCGGTGGGTCCGCCCTTGGTCTGGGGTGGCGCGGCCATCTGGCTGTTCCAGCAGGGTGCGCCGGGCTGGGCGGCGTTCGTTGTGGCCTGGGGTTTCTTCCTGGTCAGTACCGTGGACAATGTAATCAAGCCCTTCATCATCAGTCGCGGCGCCAACCTGCCCTTCGCCATCGTGCTTTTGGGTGTGCTGGGTGGCGTGCTGGCCTTCGGCGTCATAGGCGCCTTCCTCGGCCCGACCTTGCTGGCGGTGGGTTACCGGCTCGCCACGGAATGGACAGCCGTGGAACCGGCGCCCGCGGCAAAGATCCCTGGTGAAGCGAAACCCTCCGACTGACGCGTGCAGGCGCTTCCGCAGCCGGTTGGCGAAAGTCGATCTCGCGGCCCTCCTTGTCGCGCACATAGTGCAGGCTCATGGCGCGGCCGGCCGAATCCTGCCGAAATTGAGCATGACGCAGGAGCATCGTGGCGCAGGCTTTCTCGAAGCGGGCACCTTCGTCGCCCTGCACCAGACCGGTGTCGAAGAAATAGACTTTCGGTTCCTTGAGCAGGGCCCGCACAATGTTGCGGTGGAATGGCCGCAGCGTGAACACGATGTGCAGCGCCTCCAGGATTTCCAGATAGCGCCCGAGCGTGGTTGGCGAAATTTGCAGGTCGCGCGCCAGGGAAGCCAGCGTGGTCTTGCCGGCCTGCCGGGGGCCGGAAAGAAAGACCATCTTGCGGGCCAGATCGACCTGGATGAAGGGAGATAGCGCACGTTCCATGCCGACTATTCTCCAATTTTCTGGAAAATAGTCGGAGCCGATGGGCGGTTTCGCCGTGTCGCCAGCGCTGACTCTTGGCATTCCGTTCCCGGATCGCGTCCGGGGCAGGCAATTTCTGAGGTCTCGACACACCCGGGATTCCGCTTCGCGGCGAGCGACGCGGGAATCCAGGTTTGCTGGGGCATGCCGGGACGCGCCCCGCAGGGCCGGCCACGAAACTCGCTACGCTCAGACAGCGCGACCGGACCAAAATCCGCAATTGACGCCTACACCGGGCGTCGGGCACACTTCGAACAGGCGGATTGGATTTCCTGTCCTTTGCGAGGAGCCCTCGGTAAATGGAACAAGTTGCTGAAGTCGGTATAGAAAAGTATGAAATCACCCGGGAACTCGGCAGGGGCGCGACAAGCATTGTTTACCTTGCTTACGACACGTTCAACGATCGCGAGGTGGCGATCAAGGTCTTCAAACCAGAGATCCTGTCCGACACCGAGCACGGCAATACCTACCGCAAGTTGATCGCCAACGAGGCGGCCCTGGCCGGGCGCCTCAACCACCCGCACATCGTCGGCATCTACGACGCGCTGCTGGGCCGCGACGACGGCTATATCGTAATGGAATACGTGCAAGGCGAAACACTCGAAAAATACGGGCATGTCGAGAACCTGCTGCCCGTGGACAAGGTGATCGAGATCGCCTTCAAATGCGCCCTGGCGCTCGATTTTGCCAGCCGCAATGGCATCATTCATCGCGACATCAAGCCCGCGAACATCATGCTTTGCGAGGACGGTGCAGTGAAGATCGCCGACTTCGGCGCTGCGATCCTGGCGAAGAACGACGAGACGCAACTAACCGGGGTCGGCTCGCCCGCCTACATGTCGCCGGAGCAGGTCCGCAACGATACCCTCAGCTACCAGACCGACATCTATTCCCTGGGCGTGGTGATGTACAAGTTGCTCACCGGCCGCCTGCCCTTCGAATCTGACACCAACTACGGGCTGACCCACAAAATACTGAACGAAGACCCGCCCAGCATCCGCATCCATCGCCCTTCGCTGTCCGCGCGTCTGGCCGACATCGTGACCAAGGCATTGCGCCGCAACACGCCGGAGCGCCATGCTAACTGGCGCGAGTTTACCCAGGACTTGTCCACCATTGCGGAACTGGATCTGCCACAGGAAGCCGATTCCGAGACCCAGCGCTTTAACATGCTGAAGGCACTGCCGTTCTTTCAGGACTTCAGCGAAATCGAGCTCTGGGAAGTGCTGCGCATCAGCATCTGGGGGCGCGTGCCGTCCGGCACCTTTCTGGTCGACGAGGGGACCACGGGCAACTTCTTCTTTGTCATCGCCGATGGCAGCGTGGGCGTGAACAAGGGCAACAAGAAGCTCGCCACCCTGGGCAAGGGGCACTGTATCGGCGAGATGTGCTACATCCGGCAGGGCGCGCTGACGCGTACCGCCACCATCGTCGCCGACACCCCGGTCACCCTCTTCAAGATCAAGGCCGACTCCCTGCACAAGGCGTCGGAAAACTGCCAGCTGCGGTTCAATCGTTCGTTTATGAACATCCTGGTCGACCGGCTGGCGCAGGCGACCAGCGAACTGGCCACGGCGTACTGAGCCCACGCCCGGTCGAAGGCTAGCGGCCGATCCTTGCGTCGAGGAAGGCCTTGATCTCGAGGAACTTCTCTTCTTCGCGCTTGACGAACTCGACCGTGCAAGCGTCCAGCCCCGCCAGCTTGAAGCCTTCCTTGGATTCCGGCAGGACGATGGTGATATGGCCGGCGAGCAGGGTACTGGCCGGCTTGAGCTGGATCGAGGCGATCGAGTCGATGGGGACGTACTTGTCGCCCTTGATGCCTTCCAGCAGGTCGCCCTTGAGGCTCTGCAACAGCACTTTCACGCCCATCTTGCGCTTGATCACAACCTCCTTGTCATAGACCTCGAGGCGATCGCCGGTTTTCGATTCGGCGCTCATCAGGACGCCCGGTGTGGTGGCATAGCCCATCTTGCATGAAGGGCACCTGTCTTCCGCCACCTTGGCATCCTTGGGCAGGCGCTTGTAGCCGCAGTGCGGGCATTCGCCCACCGCCACGGGGCCCTTGGCGGCGGGCGGTGCCTCGGACTGCCTGGCCTGGGGCGCCGGTGCCGGTTTGCCGGCATCCGCCGCCGGCGCCCTGACCTTGTTCGCCGCAGGACCGGCATCGCCGCGTTTGACATCTTCCTCGACAAAGCGAAGTTGACAGGTGCCGACCGAAATCAGGTCCTCGTCGGAGAGCAGCAGCTTGGTGATTCTCCTGTCGTGCACGAAGGTGCCATTTGCGCTGCCAAGGTCTTCGATGACGTAAAGATCGCCGCAGCGGGTGATTACCGCGTGCTCGTTATCGGCATTTACATTGTCCACGGGAATCTCATTGGATGCCTTGCTCCCAATGACCATCCGGTCCTTGTTGACCGGAAATTCCCCGAGCACGTGACCATTCGAGTTAACAACCAGCTTCGGCATGCCGCTTCCCTCGAGAATTAAGATTTCCAATGGTGCAAGCATAGCGCAAGGGCCGACGATACGGATTCCGGCCGTCGCCGGAATGACGGAACGGCAAAGTTCGGCAACGGCACTATGGAGGTGCGAGCGTCGCACAGACGCTAGAATCGCCCCATGATGCGCCGCACCCCACCCACCATGGCCTTACCGGGCCCGATCCCCGATAACCGCCACGACTGGCAAACCATCAGGACGCTACTGCCCTACCTCTGGGCCTGGAAGGGCCGCGTCGTGTTTGCGCTGTCCTGCCTGCTGCTGGCGAAGCTGACCAACGTCGCGGTGCCGCTGGTGTTCAAGGACATCATCGATACCTTCACCCTGCCCGGCGCCAGCAAGATGGAGCAGGCCGTCCTGCTGGTGCCCTTGGGCCTCCTGGCGGCCTACGGCGCGCTGCGCTTTTCGACGGCGCTGTTCACCGAACTGCGCGAAATCTTTTTTGCCCGCGTCACTCAGCGTGCGGTGCGCACCATCACGCTGCAGGTCTTCGAACATCTGCACGCGCTCTCGCTGCGTTTTCATCTGGACCGCCAGACCGGCGGCCTGACGCGCGACATCGAGCGCGGCACGCGCTCCATCGGTTCGCTGATCAGCTACACGCTGTATTCGATCCTGCCCACACTGGTGGAAATCACGCTGGTGCTGGGCATCCTCGCCTTCCGCTACGACAGGGACTTCACCCTGATTACGGTCACTACGCTGGTGATCTATGTCATTTTCACCATCGTCGTCACCAACTGGCGCACCGTCCTGCGGCGCGAGGTCAACGAACTGGATTCGGCGGCAAACGTGCGCGCCGTGGACAGCCTGATCAACTTCGAGACGGTCAAGTATTTCAACAACGAACGCTGGGAGCACGACCGCTACGACGAGCAGATGCAGAAGTGGGAAGCCGCGCAGATCCGCAGCCAGATTTCCCTTTCCTGGCTGAACCTCGGCCAGTCGCTGATCATCGCCGCAGGAGTATCGCTGATGATGTGGCGTGCCGCGGTGGGCGTGGCGGCAGGCAACATGACGGTGGGCGACATCGTGCTGGTGAATGCCTTCCTGATCCAGCTCTACATGCCGCTCAACCACCTCGGCGTGCTGTATCGCGAGATACGCCAGTCACTGACCGACATCGAGCGCATGTTTTCGCTGCTGGGCAAGAACCGCGAGGTCCAGGACGCGCCCGATGCGCGGCCGCTGTTTGCCGCCGGTAACTCGGGGCCCTGCGAGATCGAATTCGAGCATGTCAGTTTCGCCTACGAGGCCAACCGGCAGATTCTGTTCGATGTCGATTTCAAGCTCGGCGCCGGCAAGACGGTGGCCGTGGTCGGTCACAGCGGTTCTGGCAAGTCCACGCTGGCGCGACTTCTGTTCCGCTTCTACGACACGAGCTCGGGTTCGGTCAGGATCAATGGCGCCGACCTGCGCGCGCTGCAGCAGGGCTCGGTGCGCGCGGCGATCGGCATCGTGCCGCAGGACACCGTGCTGTTCAACGACACGATTTTCTACAACATCCAGTACGGCCGCCCCGCGGCGCCGCGCGATGAAGTCATCGCGGCGGCCCGGGCGGCGCACATCCACGATTTCATCGAGGCGCTGCCCGAGGGCTACCAGACCCGCGTCGGCGAGCGCGGCCTCAAGCTTTCAGGCGGCGAGAAGCAGCGCGTTGCGATTGCGCGGGCGCTCTTGAAGAACCCGCCGATCCTGATTTTCGACGAGGCCACTTCGGCGCTGGACTCCAAGACCGAGAAAGCCATCCAGGCGCAACTGGAACAGGTGGCGGTGGGCCGCACCACACTGATCATCGCGCATCGGCTGTCGACGGTGATGAACGCCGACGAGATCCTGGTGCTCGATGCCGGGCGCATCGTCGAGCGCGGCGCCCATCGCGCGCTGCTCGAAAAAGATGGGCTGTATGCGCAGATGTGGGCCTTGCAGCAGCAAGAGCAATTGATCGAGACCTGAATCCGGGAGACCGCCATGAACACACGCACCACCCTGCTTCTTTCACTCGCTCTCGCCGCCATCGCCGCACCCGCTCTGGCGCAAGACGTCGACGGCACGTTGAAGAAGATCAGGGACAACGGCAGCATCACCCTGGGCATCCGCGAATCGTCCTACCCGCTCTCCTATCTCGATGACAGGCAGCAGCCGGTGGGCTACCACATCGACGTCTGCAAGCACATCGTCGATGCCGTCAAGGCCCGGCTGAAACTGCCGGCGCTCAAGGTGCAGCATCAGGCGGTGACGTCGCAGAACCGCATCCCGCTGGTGAGCAATGGCACGGTCGATCTCGAGTGCGGCTCGACCACCAACAACGAAGCGCGGCAGAAACAGGTGGCCTTCGCGCCGACCACTTTCGTCACCAACGTGCGCATGGCGGTGAAAAAGGCCTCGGGCATCATGAGCCTCGGTCAGCTCAACGGCAAACCCGTGGCCACCACCACTGGCACCACCAGCGTGCAGCTGATGCGGGCCCACGAAAAAGGCAAGAACATCGACTTCAGGGAGGTCTATGGCAAGGACCACGCCGATGCCTTCCTGATGCTGGAAACCGACCGCGCCGTGGCCTTCGTCATGGACGACAACCTGCTGGCCGGGCTGATCGTCAGCTCGAAGGCGCCTGCCGATTACGCCATCGTCGGCGAAGTGCTCAATGTCGAGCCGATCGGCATCATGCTGCGCAAGGAAGACCCGGCGTTCAAGAAGCTGGTCGACGAGACGGTGATCGGGCTTATGAAAAGCGGCGAACTGGACAAGTTCTACACGCGCTGGTTCCTCTCGCCCATTCCGCCGAAAAACGCCAACCTGAACTTTCCCATGAGCGAGGCTTTGAAGAAACTGATCAAGGCGCCAGGCGACGCGCCAGCCGAGGCCTTCAATCGCAAGTAAACGCCGGAAGCAGCTACTCCACGCCCTTCAGGATTTCGATGGCAGCGGCCTGAAGCTCCGCGACACGGTCGGACGAGACATCGAGAACCGCCAGGCAGGCTTCGCCCATGCGCTGCCATTCATGATCCGAAGCCCCCGTCGCCGTGGCGTCAAGCATTTCGGCAAGATGCCCGAAGGCGATCAGGCGCCGGCTCCCGACCGGGATGTCGGCCGCGGATGCGGAGAGCACGGCAAGATCGTGATGATGCAGGATTGCCTCGACATGAACCTGCGGCAGCAACCAGCTCTGTGCCAGGGCACAGCCCACCAGCGCATGGTTGAGCGTGTGGTGTTCTGTTTCAAATTCGGTAAGAGGCCGCCCGCCTTCCTTGCAGGCAAGCTGGTAGGTCGCCTCGTAGCCGGCCAGCGCGTTGATCAGCACCGGTATGCCGCAATCGTGGAAAATGCCGAAGGTATAGGCGTCCTCGGCGCGAATGCCATCTTTGGCACCAACCTGCTTGACCAGCCATCCGCTCAAATAGGCAACCCGGGCCGAGGTGTCCCAGAACAGCTTGAGCTCGGGGGTCTCGGGAACGGCGTGACGCAGGGAAATGCCCGCCAGCGTGCGCAGGACATGGATGAGGCCGAGCATCGCCAGCGCTTCGCGCACCGTCGTGGCCTTGCTGCGATACCCGAATATCGGTGCATTGGCGGTCTTGATCAGGCTCGCGGACATGCCGACATCGGCCCGGATCAGACCGGCGAGACGGTGGAAATCCGGTTCGTCCTGCTGCATCTCGGCCATCAGCTTGTCAAGCAGCACCGGCCGCGGCGGAATCTCGATCTTCGCAAGGGTTCCTGCCAGTAACGATTGGAAGCCCATTGCCCCGGGCGAAGCATTGCCGTCCATTTGCCTGTTCCTCGAACTTGTGTTGCCCGCAGTCTAGCAATGAAAGCGAAGACTCGAGGGACTCCGGGGCATCGTCCTGAACACGCAGCGCAGATAACCCGTGTTTCGCGCAGGCCCGCTGGCGAGCCAATTCGGCGCGAGATGGCCGCTGCTAGAATCAAGCCATGCATCCTGCTCTTCTTGCCATGGCACTGCCGGGCGCGATTACCGACTGCGATCGGCCGCCGGCCAGGTGTCGAAGGCGCGACAAGCATTGTTTGGCGCCTGTGCCTTTGTGCGCGAAGTGATGCTTCCACGATGAACTACCACTGGAACTGGAGCATCTTCCTCGAGCAGGTCAAGTCGGGCGACGAAACCTACCTCGACTGGCTGCTGACCGGGCTGGGCTGGACGCTGGCCTTGTCACTGACGGCCTGGGCCCTTGCCCTGACGATCGGCATCGTGGTTGGCGCGCTGCGCAGCACGCCTTCGCGCCTGCTCGTCGCGATCGGCAATGCCTGGGTCGAGCTGTTTCGCAACATCCCCTTGCTGGTGCAAATGTTTCTCTGGTTTTTCGTCGTGCCGGAATTCCTGCCGCGCGACTGGTCGCTGTGGGTCAAGCAGGAGATGCCGGCCAAGGAGTTCGTCACCGCCGCGCTCTGCCTGGGCTTCTTCACCTCGGCGCGCATCGCCGAACAGGTGCGTGCCGGCGTCGGCAGCCTGCCGCGCGGACAGCGCGATGCGGCCCTGGCGCTGGGCCTGACCCTGCCCCAGGCCTACCGCCAGGTATTACTGCCGCAGGCGCTGCGCATCGTCATTCCGCCGCTGACGTCCGAATTCATGAACGTGTTCAAGAATTCCTCGGTGGCCTTCGCCATCGGCGTGCTGGAACTGACTTTCCAGGCGCGGCAGATGCAGGAAGATTCGGAACAGGGCATCGAAACCTACCTGGCCGTGACCCTGCTGTATTTCATCTGTGCCTTCAGCGCCAACCGCGGCATGGCCTGGATCGAAGCGCGTAGTCGCGTGCCGGGCCTGATCGCGAGGACGAACTGACATGGGCGAATTCGATTTCAGCGTCTGGGGCCCGAGCCTGCCCTTCATTCGCGATGGCCTGCTGTTCACGCTGCGCCTGACGCTGGTCGCCATGACTGGCGGCATCGTCATCGGCACCCTGCTGGCGCTGGCGCGACTCTCCCCGATCGCACCACTGTCCCGCGTCGCCGGTGCCTATGTGGACCTGATGCGCTCGATTCCGCTGGTGCTGGTGATCCTCTGGTTCTTTCTGATCATTCCCTTCCTCACTGGCTCGCCGGTCGGCGCCGAGACCTCGGCGATCATCACCTTCACCGCCTTCGAGGCGGCCTTCTATTGCGAAATCATGCGTTCCGGCATCCAGAGCGTGCCGCGCGGCCAGCTCAATGCCGCGCAGGCGCTGGGCCTGGGCCGGGCGCAAACCATGGTTCATGTGATACTGCCGCAAGCAATGCGCAACATGCTGCCTGTGCTGCTGACGCAGACCATCGTGCTGTTCCAGGACACCTCGCTGGTGTATGCCATCGGCGCCAAGGACATGCTCAAGGCCGCCGACGTGGTGGGCAAGAATTACAATCGTCCGGTGGAGATGATCGTGCTATCGGCCCTGATCTACTTCGCCATCTGCTTCGGCCTGTCGCTGGCCGTGAAGCAACTGCAAAAACGCGTCGCCATCATCCGCTAGGAATCTGTCCACAGAAATCATGATCGAAATTCGCAATGTGTCGAAATGGTACGGCCAGACTCAGGTGCTGGCCAATGCAAGCACCCATGTGGCCAAAGGCGAAGTGGTGGTGGTCTGCGGCCCGTCGGGTTCGGGCAAGTCGACGCTGATCAAGTGCGTGAACGGCCTGGAGCCTTTCACCGAGGGCACGATCACGGTCGATGGCGTTTCCGTGGGCGACCCCAAAACCGATCTGCCTCGATTGCGGGCACGGGTCGGCATGGTGTTCCAGCACTTCGAACTGTTCCCCCACATGAGCGTGGAACAGAACCTGGCACTGGCGCAGGTCAAGGTGCTCGGCCGCAGCAAGGAAGAAGCTCTGGCACGGGGTGCTGTCCTGCTCGACCGCGTCGGCCTGCGTGACCATGCAACGAAGTTCCCCGGCCAGCTCTCGGGCGGCCAGCAACAGCGCGTGGCGATTGCCCGCGCGCTGGCGATGGATCCGATTTGCCTGCTGTTCGACGAGCCGACTTCGGCGCTTGACCCGGAGATGATCGGCGAGGTGCTCGATGTCATGGTCGAACTGGCGCAGGAGGGCATGACCATGATGTGCGTCACCCACGAGATGGGTTTTGCGCGCAAGGTGGCGCGACGCGTGGTGTTCATGGACCACGGCGAGATAGTCGAGGACGCGCCCACCGGCGCCTTCTTCGACGCGCCGGCCAGCGAGCGGGCGAAGACCTTCCTCTCGCGCATCCTGCGCCACTGAAGGAGAGCCGCGAAGAATGGCGCAGACCGCACTCACCGAGTCCCACGACCTTGCCGCGGATGCCCGCCTCGCGGCCGCCAGGGGCGTGCCGCTGGTGCTGCTCTACAGCCGCGACGACTGCAGTTGGTGCGAGAAGGTCAGGCGAGAATATCTCGGCCCCCTGTCGCGTGATCCCGCCACGCCGGCAGTGATCCGCGAACTGCACATGGATCGCGCCACAGTATTGATCGACTTCGCCGGGCGCCGAACCACCAGCGCCGAGTTCTCCAGACAGATGCAGGCGCGCTTCGCGCCCACCGTGATGTTCCACGGACCCGACGGTGGCACGTTGGCCGACGCCATCGTCGGCTTTCGCCTGGCCGACTTCTACGGCGCCTATCTCGAACGCGCGATCGAGGAAAGCCGCACCCGCCTCCAGACCAGGAAATGACCATGAACCAGCCGATACCCGCGTCCGACAAGGACCAGCCCCTGCGCGACGACATCCGCCTGCTTGGCCGCCTGCTCGGCGACACGGTGCGCGAACAGGAGGGCATCGCCATTTTCGAGCGCGTCGAGCAGATCCGCCAGCTTGCCCTGCGCTTCCACCGCGACGACGATCTCGCGGCACGCGAGGAAATGGCGGCCTTGCTGCAAGGCCTGCCGCGCGACGGCACCAGCCAGGTGGTGCGCGCCTTCAGCTATTTTTCGCATCTGGCCAACATCGCCGAGGACCAGCACCACATTCGCCGCGCGCGCGCCCATGCCCGTGCCGGTTCCCAGGCGCGCGAAGGCAGCCTGGCGCTATCGCTGACGCGCGCACTGGACGCCGGCATGAATGCTGGCCAATTGGCGAAATTCTTCGCCGCTGCCCAGGTGCGCCCTGTGCTGACCGCACATCCCACCGAAGTGCAGCGCAAGAGCATCCTCGATTGCCAGTGGAAAATCGCGCGCCTGCTCGACGAACGCGACCGCACCGAGCTTTCGCCCGAGGAACAGGCCGAGCACGACGAGGCACTGCGCCGCGCCGTGCTGCGCCTGTGGCAGACGCGCATGCTGCGCCGCGCGAAGCTCTCGGTGATGGACGAGGTGAATAACGCGCTGTCCTTCTACGACATGACTTTCCTGCGCGAGCTGCCGCGGCTCTACAACGGCTGCGAGGATCACCTCGCCGCCACCGTGCCAAACTGGGATGCGCAGGGCATGGCGGAACTGCCACCCTTCCTCAGCCCCGGCTCGTGGATCGGCGGCGATCGCGACGGCAATCCTTTCGTCACCGCCGAGGTGCTCGATAGCGCCATGCGCGCGCAAAGCCGCAAGGCCATCGGCTACCTGCTGGAACAACTGCACCAGCTCGGCGCGGAACTGTCCACTACCACCTCGCTGATCTCGGTGCCCGATGTCGAGCTGATGCGCCTGGCCGAAATTTCGCCGGACCGCAGCCCGCACCGCGCCGACGAGCCCTACCGCCGCGCCATCGCCGGCTTCTACGCGCGACTGGCGGCAACTGCCATGCGCCTGGACAATCTCGAAGCGCCACGCCACGCCGTGGCGGCGGCCGAACCCTACACCACGTCGGCCGAATTCGCGGCCGACCTTGATGTGCTGCATCGCTCGCTGATCAGCCACAAATGCGGGCTGCTCGGCCGCGGCCGGCTGCGCCGGCTGCGCCATGCCGTGGCGATTTTCGGCTTTCACCTGGCGCCGCTCGACTTGCGACAGAACTCCGAGGTGCATGCCCGCACCGTGGCCGAGCTGCTGGCCATTGCGCGCCCCGGCGCCGACTACCTGGCCCTCGACGAATCCGGGCGCATTGCGCTGCTCTTGGAAGAACTCGCCACGCCGCGACCGCTGACCGCGCCCGGCGTCAATTATTCGGACGAGACACGCAATGAGCTGGCGATCTTCCACGCCGCGCAGAGCATCCACCAGCGCTATGGCCGCGCGGCGATCGAGAACGTCATCATCTCCAAGACCGACGGCGTTTCGGACATCCTGGAAGTCGCCGTGCTGCTGAAGGAAGTCGGCCTCTTGCGGCCGCTGGAACATGCGCTGGATGTGAACATCGTGCCGCTGTTCGAAACCATCGGCGACCTGGCCAACGCCGGCACCATCATGGACCGACTGCTGGCGATCCCGCTCTACAACCAACTTCTCGGCTCACGCCAGGCCTTGCAGGAGTGCATGATCGGCTATTCCGACAGCAACAAGGACGGTGGCTTCCTGACCTCGGGCTGGTCGCTTTACCGCGCCGAGATCGAACTGACCCGGGTCTTCGCCCGCCACGGCATCACGCTGCGCCTGTTCCACGGCCGCGGTGGCTCGGTCGGGCGCGGCGGCGGACCGAGCTACCAGGCCATCCTGGCGCAGCCGCAGGGCGCCGTGCAGGGCCAGATCCGCATCACCGAGCAGGGCGAAGTCATCGCCTCCAAGTACGCCAACCCGGAACTCGGCCGCCGCAACCTCGAAATACTTGCCGCCGCAACGCTGGAAGCCACTCTGCTGGGCCACCAGCATGATGCGCCGCGCCCCGAATTCCTCGCCGCGATGGAGGAGCTGTCGGCCAGCGCCTTCGCCGCCTACCGCAAGATGGTCTATGACACGCCGGGCTTCGAGCAATACTTCTGGGAATCCACGGTGATTGCAGAAATCGCCGCGCTCAACATCGGCAGCCGGCCGGCCTCGCGCAAGAAGACCACGGCTATCGAGGATCTGCGTGCCATCCCCTGGGTGTTTTCATGGGCGCAGTGCCGCCTGATGCTGCCGGGCTGGTTCGGCTTCGGTTCGGCCGTCGCCACATGGCGCGAAAAACACGGCGCGGCAGGCATGGCGCTGCTCAGTGAGATGAACCGCGAATGGGGCTTCTTCCGCACCCTGCTGTCGAACATGGACATGGTGCTGGGCAAGAGCGACATCGCGATCGCGGAGCGCTACTCGCAGCTGGTGAAGGATGAAACGCTGCGTGACGCAATCTTCCCTAGCCTCAAGGCCGAGTGGCAGGCGTCTATCGATGCGCTGCTGCAGATCACCGGGCAGGGCGAACTGCTCGACCTCAACCCGCTGCTGAAGCGCTCGATCCGCAACCGCTTTCCCTACCTCGATCCGCTCAACCACAT
>CAMBRI010000010.1 GCA_945870205.1 Sulfuritalea hydrogenivorans sk43H
AATGTTCATGCCAACAAGGCGGTGCTGACAACAGATTCGCAGAGCAGTGGCAGCTATGTTGCGGGTACGTATAGTTACATCGATCAGCGGGAACTGGGGTCTTTCTCCAACGACATCAAAGGCGCCTTGTTGCGTGGGACCACGTTCCGCCTGGTCCAGGGCAAGCGCTTCGATGCCGGCGATCCGCAGCCGACCAAGGCCGAACAGGCATTGAACCAGTTGCAGACCGGCAAGATCGCGAAGCCGGTAAGGCAGCCGGACATTAAGGACATCGTCGCACGCATCAAGAAAGGCGAGTTCTCCGGGGCTGACTATGTGATGTTCGGCGTCCTCTCCAATGTGGAATTCCGCGATGAAGTTTCGCCCATTCAAGGGAGCACCAGCGCAACCCGTCAGTTCAGCCTCGACCTGCTGGCCGATTTTTCTCTGATCAATACCAAGACCTTCGAGATAAAGGCGGCGTTTTCCGCGCAAGGCAGCGGTGCCGAAACCAAGATATTTTCGAATCGTGGCGACGTCATTCCGCCGAACCGGTCAAAGGTAATGCGTGAAACCTCCCAGACCCTGGCAAAGAACGTTTACGAACAACTGGTGGATCAACTCTCGTTGTCGGACCCGTCGATGGGCAATCGGGTCCGCCCGGCTTCAGGCAGTGCGGGTGGATCCTCGGCTGCGCAGGGCGGCCAGCCGGCAGCAGAGCAGGTGCAGATTCTGAAGTAGGTCACCCTGAGGAACTCATTCACGCTTGCGTCGGTTCTGGTGATGGATGCCGGAACTGCCCGTTACGAGTGCAGTAGAAAGTAGGACAACAAAAGTTCATTCCACAGGGGCCGAACCGTAGCGATTCCGGTAAAGCGCTTCGATCAGATCGCGAGCCGCAGCGATCCGAGACTCGCCCAAGACCGACTCGCCTTCGCGACACGCCCGGACAATCCAGGCCCGAGGTGTTTCGGTTGCGCGGCGACCGAGTCCCAATGCTGCAAGTTCGTGTTCCAGAGCCTGGAAAGATCGCGACTCATTGCTGACTGCATCGCGCACCGTGTCGCCAGCGCTGACGTTCGGACTGCCATGTTCTCGCGCTTTCCTGGCGCGTCTGAACGCCAGCCACGCCAGCAGCATCGCAAGCAGTGCGCCAATCACCCAAGCGGCTCCAAACGGAAGCGCTGACACGATCATGTCCCGTCTCAACTCACCGAAACGGCGCCAGGCAAAGGACATGACATCGGCCAGGGGCTGCCAGAATGGCGCCGCGTCTTCCTCGACGGTCAGCCAAGTCGATGGCGTGGTATCGACCTCGACCCACTTACCCTCGATGAGAGCCTCCGCCCATGCATGAGCGTGCCGCTGTCGCACCACAAATGCCTTTTCGAGTCTGCTGTATTCCTGCACTGAATAGCCTGTGACATAACGTGCCGGAATGCCCAGCGCCCTCAGCAGCAGCACGGTCGAGGTCGCAAAGTATTCGCAATGGCCGGCACGATCGGTCAGCAGGAAGCGCTCGAGTTCGCGCCTGCCCTGCTGCTCGTCACCGAGAAACAGTGTGTAGCGAAAGTGCGTGGCGAACCAGGATTTCAGGCCAGCCAACCGTTCGCGCTCGCTGCCGGGCGACAGTGCACGCACCTCCGGCAGCTGCTGCATCAATTCGCCGAACCCTGACGGTAGCGCCAGGTCTTCGGCCTCGGCCGCGATCAGCGCGGCGACCGATGGCGTCGCGACCGTGACATCAAGCAGGAGCGGCGCGTCGTTGATGCGGATGACGCCATAGGGGTTGCGCTGAAGTACCCCGGTCTCGCTGGCAATCGGTCCCGCGTCAATGGGCAGCGGCAGGATCGCGGCGCCCTTGCTGCTCTCTCCGCGCAGCAAGAGCCTGCGCGCTACGCCGGCGTGAGCGGTTGGCACCTCCGCAAACGCACCCTGCCGTGCAACCCACGTACCGTTGGTGAACCGGGTAAATACGCCGCTGCGCAGAAGCAGCGGCACTGCGGCCGGCGGCATCTGCTCAACCCGCCAGACGATGCGTTCGGAGAGCTTGACGCGACCGAGATCACCGATGCGCGTCTGGCTCTGATAGGGGTCGGTATCGGCGTTTGCCATGACATCGACCACCCAGTCCTGCAGCGCGAGTTGAGCGCGCTGGAGCCCCGTGCTGCCCGCGTAGGCGCCTGCCACCGCGACCAGCGCGGCAAGGGCAAAGGCGGCGGCCTCGGTGGCTTGGCGTACCGGTCTCGCCACCAACAGCCAGGCGAGGACGATTCCCGTCAGCGCCCAGAAAAACCAGGGCGAGGGCTTGGCCAGCACCCCCGCCGAGAGCAATGCCATTGCCAGGTAGGGAGCGTCCAGTTTTGTCACCTGATCGGCATCCGGATGAGTGGAGCGGCGCAATGTCACTGCCAAGTGCCGCAGCCTCAACGGCGCTTTGCTCAGCGCATTCAGCAGCAGCAGCGGGAGCATCGTGACGGGCAACCAACCTGTTGCCGTCAGTAATCCCTTTGGCAAGCCCTGTGCCAACAAGAAGCCGGCAACGGTCAGTACCACCGCGAGTATCGACAGGTCAACCGCGCGATTGAGGTCGCGATCAGCCAGGTTCAGCCGCACGCCGCTGACGGGCGCCAGAAAACGACCGGTAGCAAGCAGCACGCCCACCGTCCCCTGTCCGGCGGCGAAGCCCCACAGCACGAGGCCAGCAGCCTGCAGCCACACGGGCGTATTCATGCGGCGCTCATCGCAGCAGATGCAGCGGAAATCTCTACGCGCCGCAGGATGCCGGCAAATTTGCCATCGTCGTCGACAGACGGAATGCCATCCTGTTCCACGATCAGTACGGTCGGCCGTATGCCACGCGCCAGCAGGCGCCGAACCGCGCTCTGCCGCGGCTCGTCCCAGACCAGAAAGATCGCAATCAGCGACGATACCTGAGCAGCGTTGCGTTCGAGGGTGGCCAGCAGAGGCTCGATGCTCTCTGGTGGCGTCGGCGCGACGGTGGCCAGCACCCGCAGCAGGGCATCGGCACCCCCCAGTCCGCGCCCGGCCGTGAGGCGATGGACGCGGTCGCCAACAAACATCAGATCGAGCAGGCTGTCGGCATCGCGCGGTCGGGCGACCAGCCATGCCGCCATCGACACGGCCGTCTCGAAGGTCGGTGCGAACGGATACGGCGCCGCCGTGTCGAGCACCAAGGCGTGGCGCGAGAAAAACTCTTCCTGGAATTCGCGCACCAGCGGCTTGCCGGTGCGGGCAAAACTGCGCCAGTGAATCGCGCGCATGGGATCGCCCGGCCGGTAGTCGCGCAGCGAACGAAACTCCTCGGCGTCACCCACATGCTGCGCCAGCGAGATACCGCCAGGCTGCAGCAGGCGGTGGCTCGACGCTGGGGGCAACTCAACCGGCAGGCGTATCGGCAGCACCGGTAAGGTGGCCGGCAGGGCAGCAACAGGCACCCGCGTTTCCACCAGGCCAAGCGGACCCGTGATCACCAGCCAAAGGCTCTCGAAAACGGCTAGTCCGCGTGCGCTTGGCCGCGCCGGCACGTCGATGTTGGCGCGCTGGCCGGGCAGCAGCAGCGGCACTACGATACGGTCCACATCAAGCCCGCGCAGTCGACTGAGCATGTCGAGGAAAGCCGGGTAGCCGATCCGCCGGTCGAAGCGGTTGGTGGCCACCGGGTCCCGATGATGTTGCAATGATGCAGGCGACGGCCAGGGCTGACGCAAGCGTTCAACCAGGTCGCAAGCCTGCGCCGGTGTTGCACCCTCATTGCGCACTTCGATCCGATAGCGCGCCGACTGGCCGCAGCTGACGAACTCAGGCAGGTGACGGCGCACCGCCAGCCGTGGCGCGCGTCGCCGCAGTAGCGCAGCGGCAAGGGAGTCGACCATGACCAGACTGAGGCCGAGAGCAAACACGATGTGCGCGAGATTCGATTGCGTGTCGAGGCCGAATGCGGCGGCGAAGCCACCCAGGCCGACGATGACCATGCCAGCCGGTGTCAGCCGCTCGCGCAGCCATCGCGACGAAACATAGACGAAGCGGAATAGCGTCAGCTTGCGCATGACCTTCGGATTCCGACCGTCAGACCGGTACCGGTATCCGCGCCAGGATGTCGCGTACCACCTCCGCCCCCGTCGTACCCGAATAGCGCGCCTGAGGATCGAGCGCCAGGCGATGGGCGAGCACGTCGGTGGCGATTTCCTGGATCGCATCCGGCGTAACAAAAGCTGCGCCGTCGAACAGCGCCAGCGCACGGGCAAGCTGGAACAGGGCTATCGACGCGCGCGGACTTGCACCCATATGTACCGCAGGATGCGCGCGCGTGGCATGGACCAGCGCGACGATATACTGCCGCAGCGCTGGCGCCACTCGAATGCCAGCCGACGCTTCGCGCGCCGCCAGCAGATCGCTCACGGTGGCGCACGGCACAAGCTGGTCAAGCGGATGCCGCGCGGCCGTGTAATCCAGCAGGCGCTCTTCCTCCTCGGCACTGACATAGCCGAGGCCGAGCCGGATGCCGAAGCGATCCATCTGCGCCTCGGGTAATGGGTAAGTGCCGGCCTGCTCCACCGGGTTCTGCGTGGCAATGACGAAGTAGGGTTGCGGCAACACGCGCCTCTGACCATCAACCGTCACCTGCGCCTCGGCCATGGCCTCAAGTAGCGCGGATTGGGTGCGCGGCGAGGCGCGATTGATTTCGTCGGCGAGCAGCACATGGGCGAACACCGGGCCTTCGTGAAAGCGGAAGGACTGCGTGTGCGCATCGAAAATGGAAACACCGACGATGTCGCTGGGCAGCAGATCCGGCGTGAACTGCACTCGCGAAAAACTGGCTTCGACCAAGCGGGCGAGCGCCTTGGCCAGAGTTGTCTTGCCAGTACCGGGATAGTCGTCGAGCAGCACGTGCAATCCCGCGATCCAGGCGGAAACAATCTTGCGTATGTTGGCGTCCTGCCCGTGCAGCACGGTAGCAAGGCCAGCCGCGATGGCCCGGGGCGTGGTGATAATGGTCATGGCGATGCCCGCGATTATTGTGGCGTAACAAACTTCTCTTTGCTGCCCACCGTACGACCATTCAAGACGTAACTCTGGAGAGGGTCGCCTTGGCATACGGACCAGCTCGTACTTCCCCCGGGCGGAGTATTGAACTGCACACCGCAGCTCCACCGACCGTCAGCGCGCTTCAGGCAGTAATGCATATCAATGGGATGACCACACACATTCCGCACTCGCATGGAAGTGCCACCAGCACTGTCGCATACACGCCCATGCTTAAAATCGTAGGCTTCGACACATTTGACTTCATCAGCCACGGCGGAACTGCCAATCAGCGTGAAGGCAAATGCTGCGGCAATTTTTGCAATGCCCATACGAACTCGAAAAGACATACTGACCTCCAAAATATTGCAATTTAAATTGCATGAGCGGAATATCCGCGGCGGACGAAGGTTGATCAAGAGCAGGCCGCGGTCGATAGAAGTTTGCGCACCCCGTCGCGAACCCCGCCTACGGGATACGTCTGGCCGAGTTGGTCAGCGAAATGCAGGCGCACTTGCTCAGCCATTTCATTTACTCAGATCAAGATGGCACTCAAGTTTCAGCTCAGGCGAGTAATTGCATACGTTGTTGATGGATCTTTTGTAGTGCAACGAGTACGAACTTGAATCTTCCATCCTACTGTAATAGAAGCCACTCGCTCCCGGTTTCGGAATTTCCGGCAACAGCGTTGGAACCAGGGCACTCAACTTTTCCGGATATTCGTAGTGCCGACTTTTGTACTCCTCCAATTTGACCGCCACGACGTCTACCTGACTCATGTCGTATTCCATATGTGCAAATACCGCTATCGCAGCCGCTCCATAAATGGCGGCTTTGACAAGGCGAACACGAGCATCAGACGGCTTGCCGAGCCCGGCCATGAGGAGTGCCATGCCAGCCATGATTCCCGGCAGAACAATCGCCAATGGGTCGCCGGGGAGAATCGCAATGAGCAATATCACTGGTATTCCGCGGCTAACTACCACCCCGGCAATTGAAGATCTTTTAGGCGAGACAACTGTGACAGCCGAGTCGGCTTGATGGAAGGAACTTTGCTTGACGAGCCAAGCCAATTGGCTACGTGACCAAAGCACGAAAGCCAGCAGCATGATTCCAGCCAAAAACATCCACCGCGCCGACCGCGAAGAATCCATATACAAAAAGCCGCCAGCGATTAGCGAGAGTGCCAGCGCTAGAGCAATGCGGCCACGCCATTTCAGTCCTTTGACGCGTCGTTCGCCATCATTTTCCGCCTGGCATGCAGTGGATCGCCCCTCCTCCATTTTCCTTCCCCCTATACGATCGGCTGAAGCGGGCTGCTGCAATTTCGACCGCCAAAACCTGCGGATTCTTTCGGACCTCAGTTCCGGAAAGCCGGCTCGATTGCCTATCCAGATGAGCGCAACCGGCCAATTTGCAGTCAAATGCCTCTTCGCAGGTGCCGCTGTAAATCCGGCACCGATACACCCCCAAGCGTCAAAGCTCGGCTAAAGGGGATTGCTTTACCGTAAGCGCCGCGCGAATCCGATTTACTTTATCGCAGAATGAGAGAAAACGACCATGAGCATTTCCATGTACTCCGCATCTATCCCGGCGCTGCGGCGCGGCCTGACCAGTCTCGCGGCAATCCTGATCAAGGCGGAAGAACATGCCCGCGCCCGGAAATTCGACCCGGCCGTGCTGCTCGCTGCCCGGCTCTATCCCGACATGTTTCCGGTGACCAAGCAGGTGCAGATCGCCACCGACAACGCCAAGGGTTGCGCCGCGCGCCTTGCCGGGCGGGAGATACCGAAGTACGAAGACAGCGAAACCAGCTTTGCCGAACTGGCCGAACGCATCGCAAAGACCCTGGCATTTCTGGACACCGTCGGCCCCGAGCACGTCGATGGCAGTGAGGAACGCGACATTTCCCTGCAGGCCGGCGGGCAGACCCACGAGTTCAAGGGGCTCGCCTACCTGACCGCCTGGGTGCTGCCCAACTTCTATTTCCACGTCACGACGGCCTACGCCATCCTGCGTCATAACGGCGTTGAAATCACCAAGAAGGATTTTCTGGGCTGAGTGATGGGGCGGCTTCGCCCCGCGCCGTCATAACGGGCCAATGGTGGTTGGCGTTACGGCAAGCCAGAGGCATTCGCCGTTCTTGCGCTTCATGTTGAGCATTGCGCTGCGCGGCAGGTTTGCGATATGCCGGGTAATCACGTCCATCACCCAGCCATGGGTGATCACCAGCACGCGCTCCCCGGAGTGGGTTACGGCAATGCTCTCGACCGCAGCCAGCACCCGGTCCGCAAATTCATCCATCGTTTCTCCCTGCTCGAAGAAGGTCGCCGGATTCCGTTTCAGGATTTGCTGGAGCAGGACAGGGTTCAACTCCGCCAGTTCCGCCTTCGGAATCCCCTGGATCGCGCCGAAATTCCTTTCCCGCAGGCCGTCGTGGCACACGGGCGGTGGCAGGCGCAGCGAGCGGGCAATAATCTGCGCCGTTTCCAGCGCCCGGACCAGAGGGCTCGAGTAGATACAGGTGAAGCCTGAGCCGGCGAAGCCGGCGACCAGCTCATAGGCTTGCCGCCGGCCCTGGTCGTTGATCGCGACATCAATCCAGCCCTGCAGGATGCCCGCGATATTCCAGTCTGTTTCGCCGTGCCGCGCGACGCAGACATAGGCCGGATCTCCTGCACGGATCGGCTTGCCTGCCTTGCCCGCCACGACCTCCACGGGGCCGGCCACCACATCCGGTTTTGCCTTGTCGTTCATTTCCGGCTCATCACTCTAATCGCCCCGGCGCCCTGCGCTATAAACCGCCCGCTCACCCGGCCATAGAGGTAGCGCTTAAAAATACCAGCGGGTAACCATCTCCGCTACGCAGGCCGGCTTTTCGCCGCCTTCGATCTCGATCGTCGCCTGCCAGACCATTTGCGCCCCGCCGGCGATGTCTTCCACCGAGGCCAGCACGAAGCGCGCGCGCACCCGGCTGCCGACCTTCACCGGCGCGGCGAAGCGCACCCGGTTGAGCCCGTAGTTCACCGCCAGTTTGATGCCATCGACCGCGATGCATTCCTGCGCGAACTTGGCCAACAGCGACAAGGTCAGATAACCATGTGCGATAGGCCCGCCAAACGGCGATTCGCGCTTCGCCCGCTCGACATCGACATGGATCCACTGCTGATCGCCCGTGACCTCAGCAAAGCCGTTGACCCGCTGCTGATCGATCAGCATCCACTCGCTGACACCGATCTCCTGCCCTACCCTGGCCTTGGCGTCTGCCATACCGGAAAACCGCGTTGCCGTCATGCCTGCCCCCAAGGTTTCAGCCGTCGGCGTTGATGGTTTCTATCAGTTCCTGCAGCACCCCTTCGGCCTTCTCGTTGGCTATCTGGCAGGTGCCGGCATTCTCGTGGCCGCCGCCGCCATAGAACAACATCAGTTCGCCGATGTTGGTGTTGGAAGTGCGATTGATGATCGATTTTCCGGTAGCGAAAACGGTGTTTTGTTTCTGCACGCCCCACAAGACATGGATGGAGATGTTGGTCTCGGGAAACAAGGCGTAGATCATGAAACGATTGACGGCAAAGATGATCGGCTCGCGACGCAGATCGAGTACTGCAAGGTTCTTGTACACCTTGGTGCAACGCCGGATCTGTTCCTTGGCATTCGCGGCATGCTCGAAGTAGAGATCGACCCGTTCCTTGACGTCGGGCAAGGCCAGAATGTCGTCGATGCCGTGATTGCGGCAGTAGGCGATCAGGTCCATCATCAACTGGTAGTTGCTGACGCGGAACTCGCGGAAGCGGCCCAGGCCGGTGCGCGAATCCATCAGGTAATTGAGCAGCACCCAGTCTTCGGGATCAATGATTTCCTGACGCGTGAAATTTGCCGAATCGCTCTTGTCGACGGCGAGCATCATCGCGGTCAGCGACACCGAAAACCGGTTCTTGCCGCCGAAGTGCTCGTACACCACGCGCGCGGCCGACGGCGCATCGGGATAGATGATGTGATTGGGGCGCTCGCCGGGGTTGCGGAAAGTCTCCGAGAGGTGATGATCGAAAGCCAGATGCACGCCGGGAACAAAGGGCAGATTGGTCGTGATGTCGCGCTCGGAGATTTCGATCTTGCCATCCTGCATGTCCTTGGGATGGACGAACTTGATCTCGTCGATCATGTTGAGTTCGTTGAGCAGGACGGCACAGGCCAGGCCATCGAAATCGCTGCGGGTCACGAGGCGGTATTTCTGATCGGACATGTCTCTTCCCCAAGAATTCTCAGTCGAAGCCTGAATTGTATTCCAGAGTTGCCAGGATGCCATGCGCAACATAGAGCACCGCCAGACGCCGCGGCAAACCCTCGCCGGCGAAAAGCGCGGCGTAGGATTCCAGTTGCTCCCGGTAACGGGCAGCATGGGCCACCAGGCGCGGCAGATCGGCCCCATCGCCCAGATCGACGGTCTTGTAGTCGATGATCCAGCGCACCCCGTCTTCGACGAAGCTGCGATCGACGACGCGGGTTTCCTGCGTGCCGCCAGCGCCCTGTCCTGCGCCGTCTCCCACGCCGATGGCCGGCATGATGCGGGTCAGGGCCAGTTCGGCGGCGGCGTCCGCGCGGCGCCGCAGCACCCAAGCGCCGTCGGCACTGGCCAAGGTGGCAGCCAGCATCCGCGCAGCCCGTGCCGCGCCGGCCCGGGCATCGACCGGCGACCAGCCGCGGCTGGCCAGCCAGCGCTCAAAACCGGCCTGGCGCTCCTTGATGCATGGCACCGACCAGTGTTCCGGATCGGCTGCGATCAGTTCCAGCACGGCGTGGGTCAGCGTACCCACCGCGGCCGCCAGCGGATCGGCGGTCTGCTCGCGGCTCTCGGCGATGCGGCAGGCCTGCGCCGGTGCCCGCCATGCCGGCGGTATGTGCGCGGCCCTGAGCCGCTGCAGTTGCGACACGAAATCGGCAAGTGCTTCGCCGTCCGCCGCATCCTCACGGCCGGCTACCGTGCCATCCGCGTTCGCCGCCGCCTGTTCGAATGCCGCCCCAAGACTTGGCCACAGACTCGCTAGTGGTGACGCCGCGCGCGGCGCCAGCAACGCGCCATCCTCACCGAGCTGCGCGACCCCAACCAGATGCAGGCAGCGCACCGCACGCGTGGCGGCGACATAAAGCACGCGCGCCTCTTCATTACGGCTGCGCTCGCGTTCCATGCGCTGAAGGAAGTCATACACGGTCGGCTCGGCGCCCTTGCGCCCGCGCCGTCGATTCACCGGCGCGGCCACCAGCCGCTCGCCGTTCGCCAGCGGAAAGCTGTCCCAGGCCAGGAGCGGCGTATCGCGCCCCGAGGGCTCGCGGTGCAGGCCCGGCAGGATCACGGTATCGAACTCCAGCCCCTTGGCCTTGTGGATGGTCATCAGTTGAAGCAGGCCGTCGGCTTCTGCGTCCGGCGCCGCGTACAGGCGCCCCATATCGTCTTCCAGACTGTCGAGCGCGAAGCGCCCCGCCGCGTCGAGCACGTCGAGCCGCTTGAAAAAGGCGCTTGCGTCGCTGGCGTCGCCTGCGCCGCCAGCGCCCGCCAGACAGGCCGGCCCGCCGAGTTTGCGCCAGGCATCCTCGACCCAGCGCCGGCGGCGCTGCCGTCCCTGCCCGGCCAGTGCCTCGGCCAGCGCTTCGCGCACATGGGCGACGCGCTGGCGACCATCGAGCGAGAGGCGATCGATGCGTTCTGCATCATTAAGCAATGACCAGACGGTGGACTGGTGATTCTCGCCGGCCAGGGCATGGAGATCGGCCAGGCGGAGGCCGCACCACGGTGCGCGCAGGAGCGCCAGCCAATGCACGCGATCGGCCCGGTGATGCAGGGCGCGGGTCAGCGAGATCAGGTCCTGCACCACCTGGCGCCCGGCCAGGGGCTCGATGTCCACCGCCGCATAGCGCCAGCCGGCCGGGTGGCGGCGGATCGCGGCGACCAGTGCGGCCAGGTGGTTGCGCGCGCGCACCAGCACCGCGATGCGGCGCGTCGGGTCCTGGCGCCACTCGGCCTCGATCAGGGCAATGATGCGCTGCGCTTCGGCATGCTCGGCGGCCGCGCCCTCGCCCTTGGCGGCCAGCACCGGATGCACCTGGACGCCGGCGGCGGGCAGGGAACCGCGCGTGGCAGCGAATTCGCGGTAGCGGATTTCACCGCGCAGCGGATCGTCCGCCAGCGGGAACACGGCCGGGAAGCAGGCGTTGATCCAATCCACCACGGCGGGACAGGATCGGTTGTTGCGCGACAAGCGCAGCGGGGTCAGGCGCAAGGCGCCGATGCCGCAGGAGGCGACGCGCAGGAACAGCCCGACGTCGGCCTTGCGAAATCGGTAGACCGACTGCATCGGGTCGCCCACGGCGAACAGGGTGCGGCCATCACCAGGCTGCCAGCCCGCGGTCAGGCGCTGGAGCAATTCGATCTGGGTCGGGCTGGTGTCCTGGAACTCGTCGACCAGCAAGTGACGGATGCGGTAGTCGAGGCGCAGGCCCAACTCGGAGGGGTCCATCTCGTCGCCCAGGGCAGCGATGGCGCGCGCCGAGAGTTCGCCGAAATCGACTTCGCCGGCCTCGCGAAACACCAGCCACAGTTCGGCGGCGGCAAGCTTCATCAGGCGCGCCAGGGCGCGGACCACGACGTCATCGGCGTGGTCGGGCACCGGCAGCTCGCGCAGGCGCTGCAAGGCGCTCACCTGAGCGGCATCGAGACCACCGAGCGCGGCCAGCATGGCGTCCTTTTGCGCCTTGAATTCCTTGCCGGGCGGAAAGCCGTTCTTTACCGTCACGGTCTTGCGCGGCTCGCTCTCCTTGGTCAGCAGGCATTCCGCCAGGGCACGCCAGCGCGGCAGGTGTTCAGCGACCGGCGGCAGGGGCACGACCCAGTCGGCGAGGACCTGCCCAGCCTCGGCGCCGCCCAGCTTGGCTGCGGCAAAGCGCGCCAGCGGCATCCAGCACCCCTGCCAGGCATCGTCCAGCACCTCGGCGACCAGCGCCAGTTCCTCGCCGACCAGTTCCTGCAGCGCCTCGCCAATCGCCGATTCGGGATGGTCGAGCGCTGAAATCCCGCGCCACTGTTCTCGCCGCGCCAGCATCTCGGCCAGCAGGCGCGCCAGCCGGGTCACGTCGTTATCGAGGTGGGCCAGGGCCGTGGCTATCGCGTCGGCATGCTCGCGTTCATCCTCGCCGCCGGCGTCGAGGTGGTCCAGCGCGCGCCTTGCCGCCTCGTCGTAGTGGCGCTGCGCCTCGTCGGCCAGCGCCGGCTGCGCGCCAAAGCGCGACAGCAGCGGCATCTGCCGCGCCAGGCCGGCACACAGCGCATCGATGGTGGTCAGGCGCAACCGTCCGGGCTGGGATTCGATCTGCCAGCCAAGCTCGCTCGAACGCGCCAGCGCGCCCCGCGCCAGCTCGAAGGTGATGCGCTTGTGCGCCTGTTCGGGCAGCGTGCCCGCGCGCGCCAGGTCGAGGCTTTCGGCGATGCGCTGGCGCATTTCCCCGGCGGCCTTGTTGGTGAAGGTGATGGCGATGATCTCTTCGGGCTCGGCGACCACGGCCAACAGGCGAAGGTAGCGCTGCGTGAGCAGTTCTGTCTTGCCCGCCCCGGCGGGCGCCTCGACGATGAAGGAGTCGAGTTCCAGTGCACGACGGCGGTTTTCGCTATCGTCGGCGAGAAGCGTGCTCACGGCTCATCCACCGCGCCGGATTCATCGAACTGCGCCTGACGTTCAGCGACACGCAGCAGCGGACGCACATCGCAATAGGCGAGCAGTTTTTCATCGGCGAAGACCACGGCGGCGACACCGTCCCTGACCTCGCGCGCAAGCTCGGTGATGCGCGCAGCCCACTGGCGGCGCAGCGTCTCCCAGTCGGGAAAATCCTCCTCGGCATAACGCTTGCGCTGCAAATCGAGCGACTTCACCTCGGGCAGCAGTCCGTCGCCCTCGCTGATGCCGAGAAAACCCGGCTCGTCGCGCGTGATGCGCGCCAGGGCCACCGCCGCCAGCTCGCGATCGGGAAAGGCCAGCGCGGCGTAGATCGGCAGTTGCGGCTCGCTGATGCGCGGGTCGGCCCAACTGTCGGCCGAGGCGCTGCGCCCGCTCTTGTAGTCGATCACCACCAGCCGCCCGTCATCAAGCTGGTCGATGCGGTCGATCACCACGCGCACCGGCAGGCCTTCGATGTCGAGATCGACCCGCTCTTCGCAGGCAACCACGGCGAAGTCGGCGCGCCGCGCCTCGACCTCCAGCCAGACGGCCAGCAGGGCCTGCAGCCGCTCATCTTCCAGCTGGCGCAGGCGTGGCGGCAAGGCCTCGGCGGCACGCCTGTCGAATTCGGCCAGAGCCTGGGCCACCACGCGCCGAATCTCAGCATCGCGAGCAAACTCATCCAGCGCCTGCAACCAGGCCAGGCCGCGACCGCGCCAGAACTCTTCGAGCGCCGCATGCAACAGTGAGCCGCGCGCCCGGGCATCGAGGCCGAAAGTCGGCGTCGGCAAGGCAGTCGCGCCAAGCCGGTACTGGTAAAAGCCCCAGGCCGGACACACCGCCTGGGCCGCCAGCAAGGCCGTGCCGCCACGAATGCGCTCGTCGGCTCCGACCGGCGGGGCCCGCGCGTCCATGACGCGCTCCACCATGGCGTCCTTGACGCGCTCCACCGAGGCGTCCGGACTATCGATGGCCGCAGGCAGCAGCGGGGGCAATTGGCCCCGCGCAATCGCTGCCAGCAGCGGACTTGCGCGCAACGGCCGCTCGCCTTCGCGCTGCGCCCATGAGAACACCATCTCGGTCGCACTGGCGCACCACAAGGCCTGCAGGCACTGCGCCTGGACCGCCAGGCTGTCGGCACGCGCAGCGGCGATGCCGGCACGGCGCTGCAATTCGGCGGGCAGCAGCGGATTGGCGCGCGGCGCCGGGGGCCACGATCCTTCATTCAGGCCCATGACCCAGAGCCCATCAACCGGTCCGGCGAGGGCGTCGGCCAGGCTGCAGATCTCGACCCTCGCAACTCCCTGCCGCGGACCGGAAAACGCCTGATCGCGGCATTGGCGGCGCAACTGGCGCAGGGCCTCGCCGGCATCGACGCGGCCCAGGATCGTATCCAGCGCCACCAGGCCCTGCACGGCCTCGCGCCACTCGTCGCAGGCCGCGCTCTCGGCCGGCAGAAGGTCGCGCTGGCCCGGCCAGCCGAGCACCCCGAGCAGATCTGCAAAACCGGCGCCCCAGGCCGAGGGCAGCAGGCGACGCGGCGCATTGCGGGCAGCGTCGAGCAGGGTCGCCAGATGCGCCAGCAAACGCGGCGCCTCGATGCCTGTCGCGGGATCGGTGGCCAGCCGGGCTGTCGCGCGCTGCAGTCGCTCAAGACTGGCTTCGGGCGGCAGCAATTCGCGCAAGCCGGCTTCGATCCGGGCGCGGGCATCGGCTTCATCGACATCGGCCGACCAGCCGACGCCACACAGCAAGGCGCCCAGCCCGGCTTGGGCCACGCGCCGCGGATGGACAAAGAGCTGCAGCAAGCGCAGGGCAACATCGACCAGCGGCTCACCCGCCAGCGGCGACCCGGCAACGAAAGCGTGCTCGCGCGGCTGCGCCGCCCAGCCGGCACCTACTGCATCCGGGTGAAGCTGATCGTCGAGCGCGGACTCCAGCAAATGCCGTCGCGCCGGCAGATCGGCAACCGCGATGCGCAGCCGCAGCGGTGAAGCCTTGCCATCGCCTCGCGCCGCAACGCGCAACAATCCTTGCCGCGCCCAGCGCGCCGCGGCCTGGCATTCTGCCTCGGCATCGGGCAATTCGAGGCCGACCGCGGGCGCCGTCGCGGCACAGCCGAAATCGAGCCGGAACAATTCGACGCCACGGCTTTCCAGCAGTGCCAGCAGGCGCGATATCAGTGGGTCGGGAGCAATGAAACCGGCCAAGCCCAGGCGCGCCGGCAGGCCGCCGATGCCGCGCGCTATGCAGTCGATGCGCCAGGCCATGACCTCATCCGCCGTGCGCCAGCCGCCAACCTTGCAGGCCTCGGCGACGGCTTCCCGCCAGCGCAGGAAGGCGCGGAATTCCTCGGTATGCAGCGGTTCCGGCACTTCGATGCGCCACGCCCGCTGCAGGTTCGCCGCCTCCATCGCCGCCAGCGCCATGCCTTCACGGTCGAACAACTCCGAGGCGGCGCCGGCGTCCAGTGCGATGGCCTGTTCCCACAGGTTACGTTCCTGCGCCCACGACAGAAAGGTGCCGGGCACGCTGGCCGGGGGAATCTCGCCGCGCAGCAGCGCCGATGCACTCAGGTGTTCGAGCCACATGGCAGGCGTCGAACTTTGCAGCGCCTGCCAGCTTACGGCGCCGCGCGCCACCTGCAGTTCACCGTGAGCGCGGCGCAGTCCGGTCGCCAGCCGCGCCGTGGCGCACAGCACCACGGGATCGGGCCCGCCAGGCAGGTCGGCCAGCGGTATGCAAGGCAGATCGGAGCGAATCATCTCGGAGCCAAACCCGAATTACGTCCGTAGATCATTCAGGAATTCCAAAGCAGATCAGAGGAATCTAATGGAGCGCTTAGATTTGGCCTTGCGCGTCTGATCGTCCGAAATCAGTTGCTTGATGGCGTCGAAGATCGTGGAGAACTGCTCGTCGTATCTCATTTCCATCGCCTCGATCTTGCGGGCGAGATCGCGATTCGAGTCCATGAGACGCCTTAACTGGACGAAGGTGCGCATGATGGCGATGTTCACTTCAACCGCACGCGGCGAGCGCAGCACACTGGAGAGCATAGCGATGCCCTGCTCGGTGAAGGCGTAGGGCACGGCACTGATCTTACGCCGCGATGCGGTCACAACTTGTGACCGCAAGGGACTTGCCTTTGAGGATGAGGTCACAGTTTGTGACCTCATCCGTTCCCATTCCTCGCCCGTGAGCTGGAACATGAAATCGGCCGGAAACCGGTCCAGATTTCTCTTTACTGCCTGGTTGAGAACTTTTGTCCCTACACCATAAAGTTCAGCGAGATCGGCATCCAGCAGAACTTTCTCGCCACGGATGGCCAGGACGAGAGGGGCAAGATTTTCCGGCTTGGGAGGAAGCTTAACCATTGGGAGCAAGTCTAATTTGACACTGCGGAATTATAGGAACGATTCACCCCGCCAGCGGCAGCATCAGGGCGCCAAGCGCGCACAGGGTCGTGGTGACCAGAAATACGGCGATGTCGGCGGGATGGACGGGGTGCTGCGCGAATACCTGGTCGATGTACATGAGACTTCCTCCTTGAGAATGGAGAACAGTCTGCGCGGCGCATGGCTCATGGGATGAGCCTGCCATCCGTCGCCAACAATTCCTTCGCCAGCAATTCCTGCGCCTGCACTTCGCGCGGCAGCGCCTCGACCGGACCCAGATCGGGGATCTCCTTGTCGTCACCGGCCACTTTCAGGTCGCGAAACTTGCGCGCCGACACCAGCACTCGGGTTTCCATCGAGGCCACCGACTTGTTGTAGGCGCCGACCGCCTCGCCCAGGTTCTTGCCGACGCGGCTCCAGTGTTCGGCAACGGTGGCGATGCGCTCGTACAACTCGCGTCCGAGCAGGCTGATGCGTTCGGCGTTTTCGGTCAGGGCCTGTTGCGTCCAGCCGTAGGCGACGGCGCGCAACAGGGCGATCAGGGTGGTCGGCGTGGCGAGGATCACCCGCGCATCGACGCCGGCCTCGATCAGCGAGGGGTCGGCTTCCAGCGCGGCCGAGTAGAACATCTCGCCGGGCAGGAACAGCACGACGAAATCGGGCGAGGGCTGGAACTGCTCCCAGTAGGACTTCTGGCCGAGCTTCTTCAGGTGATCGCGAACCTGCCGCGCGTGGTCGGCCAGCTTGCGCTTCTTCTCGTTCTCGTCGGTGGCTTCCAGAGCCTCCAGGTAGGCCGCCAGCGGCGCCTTGGCATCGACCACGATGTTCTTTCCGCCGGGCAACTTGACGATCATGTCGGGGCGCAGCCGCCCTTCTTCGGTGTTGGTGCTTTCCTGCTCGAAGAAGTCGCAGTGATCGAGCATGCCTGCCATTTCGACCACGCGCTTGAGTTGTAGCTCGCCCCAGCGGCCGCGGGTTTGCGGCGCGCGCAGGGCCTTGACCAGGTTCCCGGTTTCCTGCCGCAGTTCGCCTTGCGCCTCGGCCATGGCGCGCACCTGCTCGGAGAGCGTGGCATAGGCGTCGATGCGGGTTTTTTCGATGCCCAGGATTTGCAGTTCGAACTTTTCCAGCGAGGTCCTGACCGGCGCCACCAGTTCACCGATGGCCAGTTGGCGCTTGTCGAGATCGGTCCGGGCCGACGCCAACGCCGCGGCCTGCTGCGCCTCCAGCGTGGCGCGGGCAAGTTCGAGGAAGGACTGGTTGTTCTTCGCCAGGGCATCGGCCGAAATCACCTTGAAGGCATCCGCGAAGCTGTCGCGCGCCGCCTCAAGCGTGGCCTGTCGCTCGGCGAACAGCACCTGATCTTTTTCCAGTTCGGTGGCAAGCTGGGCACAGCGTATCGCCAGCGCCGATTCCCGGGTGCGCAGGGTAGCCAGTTCGGTTTCGCTCTGCTCAAACCGGAGTCTGGCCTCACGCACGCGCGCCGCAAACACCAGTGCCACCAGCCCGCCGCCGAGCAGTAGGCCGACCAGCAGTGCAATGCTCATTTCCATGTGATCTTCCGCCTCAACTTTCAGTCAGGCCGCAGAGTATCACCCGGGCCTGGCTCAAGGGACGAGCCTCACTCGTTGAAACCCCGAATCAGTCGTCCGGCCTTTTTCGTCGGGCGGCCTTTCAGGTCCGCCCCGGGCATCGGCGCCAGCCGTCGGATTTCCTGCTGTTGTAGGCGACGTGCCGCGCTGGCCGCGGTTTCCTCGTAAAGCAGACGTGCTTCGGGCGCCGGACGACGTTGCAGATTGAGGCCGCGCACGATCACCGTCCAGTGCAGTTCGCCGGCGACGATGTCGAGTTCGTCGCCCGGCGCCAGTTCGCGCGCCGGCTTGACATGCTGCCCGTTCCACTTGACGCGGCCGCCGTCCACCGCCGCGGCGGCGAGACTCCGGGTCTTGAAAAAGCGTGCGGCCCAGAGCCACTTGTCGATGCGCTGGCGCGCCGCACTGCCCCCATCAGCCATGGAACACGACGAATTCATCGAGCGCCGCACGCTCGGTCTGCAGGCTGTTCTCGGTCGCCGCCGGATCGGCATACCCCAGGGACATGCCGCAGACCAGTTGCTCCCGCGGCCCGAAACCGAGCACCTCGGCGATGATCCGGTGGTAGTCGAGCCAGGCGACCTGGGGGCAGCTGTCGAGGCCACGGGCGCGCGCGGCGAGCATCACGTTCTGCAGGAACATGCCGTAGTCGAGCCAACCGCCCTGGCCCATGCGCCGGTCGATGCTGAAAATCAGCCCGCAAGGAGCGCCGAAGAACTCGAAGTTGCGCCGCAACTGGGCCTTCATCCCGGCGCCATCGCCCTTGACGATGCCCAGCAAGCCGTAGAGGCCCCAACCAATCTTGCGCCGCCGCGCCTGGTATGGCTCGAAGAATTCGGCGGGATAGTAGTTGTACTCGGCATGATGCCCGGGTTCGTCAGCGTCATAAGCGGCGCATACCGCGCTGACCAGGCGCTGCCGCGTGGCACCCGTCAACACATGCACCCGCCAGGGCTGGAGGTTGGTACCCGATGGTGCCCGACGGGCGATTGCAAGTATCTCGGCGATAAGCTCGCGGGGAAGCTCTCGCGGCAGGAAGGCGCGCACCGAATGCCGGCCACCCATCACGGCGTCCACCGCAACCTGCGGGCTGTCGGGTCTCAGGTCCAGGGGCGCGGGACAGACCGACGCCGGCTCGGGTGCCGCAGACAATTACGTGGCGGCCGCTTCGCGTTTGCGGCGCGAAGTCACCATCACCATCGCCTCGCCATCGATGACGACCTTGTCGCCGACGGTGCACACCGTGTCGAGCACTACGCGACACTTTTCCGCGATCACTTCCTTGACCGTCACCTTGGCATGCACCGTGTCACCGGGACGCACCGGCGCCTTGAAACGCAGGGACTGGCTCATGTAAATCACACCCGGTCCGGGCAGCCGATTGCCAAGCACCGCCGAAATCAGGCTGGCGGAGAGCATGCCGTGCGCAATGCGGCCGCCGAAAGGCGTGGTGCGGCCGTATTCCTCGTCGAGATGCACGGCATTGACATCGGTCGACACCGCTGAAAACAGGACGATGTCGGTATCGGTAATGGTCTTGGCCGTTTCCGCGTTCATGCCGACCGTGATGTCTTCGATGTCGTAACCATTCTGTGGATTCATGAAATTCCTTTGTCGTGATTTTTGTTTTATCGGTCCGCCAACTGGCAATTCAATGCCGCGCCGCTGCCCGTTGATGTCACTGCCTTTGCTGCCATTAGCGCCATTCGATGCTCTTCAGGTTTCCGGAAAACGCCAGCTTGGCACGTCGCGGTTCCCCCGACAATTTGAGCTCCAGCGCAATGCGTCCGCGCACATTCCTGTCGGCATCTATCTCGGCCGTGCCACTGGCCGACATGGCACCTTCGCTCAGACGCAATTGCCTGAACTGGGTGGCGCCATTTTCATGGAGGAAGCTGCCGGCGAGTTCGCTGAACTGGGTGTCGCCGCGCGTGCCGCGACCTTCCAGCGTGCGCCCCAGGTCTACCCCGAGCAAGGTGCCGCGCGGAATGACGAAGCTGCCTTCCAGGCGCGGCGCGGCAAAGAGTTTTCGCCCTTCCGGGGCCTGCATCAGATACGACGCTGTTGCCACCACCCGTGCATCCCGCAGAAGTGCAGGAACCACGCGCGAGCTGTCGAGCTGCTTGGCGCTGACTTCGCCGGCCAGGCTCCAGCTTTCGCCCCACTTCAAGCGCGCATTGCCGCTCAGCGTGCCACCATAGAAGAAGCCCTTGAAATCCGTTATCACGAGTCCGGTGGCATCCGCCGTGCCGCCAGCCACCAGTTCATCAAGCGCAAGCGCCGAGCCAAACGGGATCTTGAAGACACGTGCCTTGACATCGAGCTTCACCGACTTGCCTTGCGGCTTCAATTCCACGGTCAGATTCTTGTCCTGCGAATCGACCGCAATGCTTTTCCAGGAACCACCGTCGTCGAACTCGAGTTTCGCGTCGAAGGTCGGCAGGTTGATGTTCTTCGAGTCGAGATTGGCGTTGAGCGCGCTGACCTGACCAAACATCAGGTTTCCCGCCTGTCCCTGACCGAACAGTATCCAGCCCAAACCCTCGTCGGTGACTACTGGCGAATCCAGGTCAAGCGACCTGAACACTTTGTGATCGCTGTACAGGTTGCCGAAGGCGCCTGCCGCCTTGACCTCGGCAATCCTTATCTGACCCGCCGCGCCTATCGAAACGCCTTCCAGTCGCAAATGGATATGCGGCAGCAGTGACACGCGCAAACCGGTGATCTTTACCGGCTGCTGGAAGCGCTCGCCGAGCGATTTCTCGAACTGCGGGATCTGCCCATTAAAGGACATAAGGTGAATCGTCACCAGCCCCAACACCACCACGCCAACCAGGCCCACGGCAATGAGAGCTCCCAGCTTGCGCAAGGCCTTCGGATCGGCGCTGCTGACCACCTCGGATGCCTTGGCTTTCTTGCGTGCTCGTGCCTCCTCGGCGCGCCGGGTCTTCTCCTCGGCCTCGCGCCAGCTCTGCTCGTCGGCCAACTTCTGCACCTGTTCGGCGGCTTCGCGCCGTTCCCGTTCTTCCGCGGCCGCCCGCTTCGCCTGTGCCTCGGCTTCCTGGCGTGCCTGTTCCGCAGCCCGACGTGCAGCGTCCTCCTCGGCCGCCCGCTTCGCCTGCGCTTCGGCATCCTGCCGTGCCTGTTCCGCGGCCCGCCGTGCGGCTTCCTCCTGGGCGGCCCGCTTCGCCTGTGCCTCGGCTTCCTCGCGTGCCTGTTCCGCGGCCAGACGTGAAGCTTCCTCTTCGGCCGCCCACTTCGCCTGCGCTTCGGCTTCCTGGCGTCCCAGTTCCTCGAATCCCGGGTCGGCGGGCTGATCGCCTTCCGCCGTCGATCGCTCCGAACCCTGGCGCCGGGCCCGGATCTTGTCGCGCAGAGCCTGCGCCTTGCGCATCGAGTCATCGCCGTCGATGGACGCTGTTTCGGGGCCGGCGGCACCCGATGCTGCTGGAAATGACGGGGAAGCGGAGCCCGCCGCCGATTCGCGAATGAAACCCTCCAGGAGGAGAGCGTTCAGCGCCGCATCGAGTGCTCCCTCGCCCAGATGATCAAGCCTGTCCCGCAAATCCCCAACCGACGATGATCCGTCGATCGCATCCAGAACGTCGCGCAGATCGCGGGCCAGCGAAATGTCTGCGCTTGCCTCCCGTGCCCCCTTGTCAGTCCTCGTGTAGATGCTCGATGTATTCATGCTGACTCGATTCGCTGGTTCGGTGATTTACGGTCCTGCAAGCTCCGGCCGGGGGTGTCTGCAAGGTATTGTCAGGCAGCCGACTGGAGTTCTGCCTTGAGCGCCAGCAACAGGTCTTCGATCTGTTCCGACAGAGAAAGATAGGCGGCGATGGCCGGGTCGCTCATGGCGAGTATTTTCCCGTCCCTGATGTCATCGGCGATGGTTTTCGACTGGCGGTGGAATTCTTCATGTATCGGCAGCAACCGGCCGGCCGCGTCAGAACCCGCGAGTTCAGTCGCATTGGCCGCCAGCCATTGACCGAGACTGCAATGTGCCGCATCGCCCAGCGGCTGCGTGTCGAAATCCTTGCCCTGGACACGGCCCAGTGCCAGGTGGAACTTCATTTTCCATGCCCGATGCATGGTCAGGGCGTCATCAAAATCGAATGCTTTCATGTTCTGTATTTCATAATATTCAACTGGAACTTGTCAAGGTAACACGTCACGGCGACGGTTCGCGCCCCTGAACCGAATTGCCCGGCCGGATCTCAACCAGCCATCATCTGCAGGCCGCCCAGGCCCAGCCGCAGAGCACCGGCGACCAGCAGGGCGACGCCCACCGACAAGCCTACCGAAAACAGGGCATCCCGCCGTCCGATGGTTCTCAGCATGACCGCGAAGGTGGACACGCAGGGAATGTAGAAGGTGATGAACAACAACAGGGTGATTATCTGCGCTGCATCGAGCAGGGTGCCGATTTCCTGGGTACCCAGCGCCTGGTAAATCATCAGCAGGGAGAGCTCCTTGCGCAACACGCCGAACAGCAGCGGAACGCCCAGCGCCAGCGGCAGGCCCAGCCACCAGACGGTCACCGGCATCAGCAGGGTATTGATCAGGCTGTCCGCACCCAGGTGGGTGAACAGGGCCAACACCACGCTCCCACCCACCAGCAAGGGCGTGACGATGGTCAGGATGTCGCTGGTGCGAGCCCAGGTCTCGGAAAACAGGGTGCGCCAGGTCGGCAGCGCATAGTCGGGGATCTCCTGCACCTGCCCGGGGCCGAGCTCACGCTTGCTGCGCGACAGCAGGCGGCCGATGACGGCGATGACGATCAGGGTCAACGCAAAAATGCCGAACACGCCGACGGCGCCAAGATACTTGCCGGCAATGGCGAGGATGATGGCGGAACGCGCCGAACAGGGCACGAAAGTGATCAGCACCGACGCCAGCACGCGTTCGCGCCCGCTGGTGGCCCTGGCGGCGCCGGAAATCGCCGGCACATTGCAGCCCAGGCCAAGCAGAAAAGGCACGGCCACGCCGCCGTGCAGCCCGATCTGGTGAAAGCCGCGATCGACGACGAAGGCAATGCGCTGCATCAGGCCCGCCTGCTCCAGGCTCACCAGCAGCATGACCAGTGGAATCATGTAGGGCACCACGATGCCGGTCAGGCCGATCAGGCCGTCGAGCACCGCGCGGGCCACCACGCCGCCGGTTGCTTGCGGCTGCCAGTCCGCGAATGCCGCGGCGAGGCGTACCGTGGTCATGGAATCGATCCAGCCGCTGATCTCGAACACCACGAACAGCACGGCAGCGAACACGGCGAGGCTGCCGATCAGGCCCCATTGCGGATGCAGGAACAGTTCATCGAGCCAGTAGCGCCAGCCGTGACCATGCGCGGCCGACCCCATGCGCTGCGCCGCCTCGACCACCGTAGCGGCACGGTGATGGCGATCGGCATGCAGTTCGTCGGCCAGCGGTCGCGGCAGGGTCAGGCCGGCGGCATCGCGCAGCGCCAGGAATTCGGGCAGCAGCAGCGGGAAATGCTGGCGCAGTTCGTCGTCGACAAAGCCATCGGCGGCGGCGAACTGCATCAGCAGAAAGGGGTGCGGCACGCGGAACGCCGCGTGAAGTTCGGGGCGATTCATCGCTGTTGTCAGCGCCTGAAGGCTTTGCACAATGTGCGGACTGGGGGGTTGCGGCAAAGGACAGGTCGACTCGCGCGCGGCATTTACGGCCGCGCCAAAGAGTTGCGCAACACCCTGCCCCATCATCGCCACCGTCGGCACCACGGGCATCCCCAGCAGACTGGTCAGCGCCCGGACGTTGATATAGAGGCCTTTCCTGGCGGCCTCGTCCATGTGGTTCAGCGCCAGCACCATGGGCCGCCGGAGCTGGCTCAATTCCAGGGTCAGCTCGAAATGGCTTTGCAGATTGGTGGCGTCGACCACCTGGATGATCAGGTCGGGCGGCGCGAAAGGCGCGGGCGGGCCTGATTGTTCATGCACCGACACGGGTGGCCGCTGGTCGCCCCACAGCAAATATTTCAAGGCGGAAAGGTCATCGCCCTCGAGATGATGCAGACAATGAATGCTCGGCAGGTCGACCACACTGGCTTCGTCGAAGCCGATCTGCACCGTACACTCGCGATAGCTGCGATGCGTGCCGGCCAGTTCCCCCTGTTGTGGCGACGTACTCGATACGGCATCGAACAGTGTGGTCTTGCCGCCGCCGGGCAGGCCGACGAGGGCGATGCGCAGGCGCCGCTCACCGCGAAACAGCGGAGTGCGCAGGGGTACGGAAATCTCAGTCACTCAGAGCCGGTACTCGAGTTGCAGCCGCGACTGCAGGCGCTTGGCCTGCTTGAAGGCTTCCTTCAGCACATGGCGATCGAGTTCGTTGAGCTTGTCCGGATTAACGCGGTTCTCGCCGCCCGGTGGCGTGCCGGCACGCTGGTTGCGCAGGCGTAGCTGCTGGATAAAGAAGAAGCCCTCGATCACCGCATTGATGTCGTCGCCGCCCAGCTTGCCCTGCGCGGCCGCCATGCGCAGGCGCTCCGTGGTGCTGCTGTGAGGGATGCGGTGGGCCAGCGCGATGATGCGCGCCGCATCGACGATGGGCCTCGCACCAAAAGCCTTGAGGTCGAGCGTATGCGGAAATTCGGCATTGTTGTCAAACACGAAGTCGCGAATCATGCCCAGCGGGGGAGTCGCCTTCACGGCGTTTTCGGCCATGAAGCGCAGGAATACCTTGGCATTGCCGCTCATGTCCAGCAGCCACTTGCGCAGGGACTTGGCCAGCGCATCGTTGCCATACAGGGGACGGAAGTCGAAGAAGATCGTGGCGTTGAGCAAGGCCTCCGGCTCGGGCAGGCGGATCCACTGCGTGAAGCGCTCCTGCCATTCGTCCTGGGTCAGGCACCATAGCGGGTTACTGGCCATGATGTTGCCCTTGCACAGCGGAAAACCGCAGCGCGCCAGGCCTTCATTGACCTCGCGCGCGAAATCCAGAAAGCGCAGTTGCAGCGCATCGCGGTCGGCAAAATCGGGGCAGATAAAGATGATACCGTTGTCCTGATCGGTGCTGAAGGTCTGCTCGTCGCGCCCTTCGGAACCGAACGCCAGCCAGGCCCAGTCGAGCCCGAACAGGTCGTGCCGGGCCAGGGTGATTTCGATCACGCGGCGCGTCAGGCTGTCGTTGAGGCCGGAAATGAACTGGGTCAGCTTTTCGGCGCTGACGCCCTGGCCCAGCATGTTGAGGCACAGGCGGCGCACGTCGCCCGCGGCGTGACTCAGGGTATCGATGTCCTTCGCCACGGCGATCACCTTGCGCACGCTGCGCAGGCCGACGCGCTGCATGGCAAACAGGTCGCGCTCGGACACGACACCCGCCAGGCGGTCTTCGGCGTCGACCAGCACCAGGTGGCGGATGCCATGCGTGGCCATGACCAACATGGCGTCATAGGCCGTGGCACTTGCCGCGAGGGTCGCCGGCGGGCTGGTCATCACTTCCTCGATCGGCGCCGAGGTCGGGTAGTTCGGACTGACCACGCGGCGCATCGCATCCGACTGGGTGAAAATACCCAAGGGAAAGTTGTCGGCATCAGCCACCACCACCGAGCCGACCTTGGCCTCTACCATGGTCTCCATGGTTTCGCGTATCGTGGTCTGCGGCGCAACGCGCACCACATTGGGCCGCAGGAAACCTGAAAGCTGCGCGTTGAGTGTCTGCTGATCGGCATTGCGCTGGCCGAACTGGGTTTCGATCTGCCGCCGCGCCTCGTCGAGCAAACCGGCCACATGGTCGAGCACGAAACGATTGAATTCGCAACTGCCCAGCAGCAGCCTGAAAAAATCGGCGCTGCCCAGGCGCCAGACCTGCGCCTCCCCCACGGCGGTATAGACGTTGATCGCGGGTCGCTTGGCGGCCACCGCGGCGAGCGGAAAGCTCTGCCCAGGTTCCAGTTCATACAGGGGCTGGTCGGTCAGGTTCACATCGCCCGCAAGCCGGGCCTGGACCTTGCCGGATTGAATGATGAACAGGTCCGGCGGCACGTCGCCCGGCGTCAGGATGAAGCCACCGTCTGGCACCTCGACGCGGATCAGGCTGGCGGCCAGGGCGTCGAGGGCAAAAGCGCCCATGTCCCTGAACGGTGAATGCTTGCGCAGGAAAGCGAGGAGTTCCTCGCGGGATTCAGAAGCCATGTGTTGTTGCCTCGTAGATCATGATTCGATATGAAAGCGCACTTTCAGCTTTTGCTGCAGGGCACGGGCCTGGCGCAGGGCTTCCAGCAGCAGGCGCCGATCGAATTCGTTGAGCCGCTCCGGATCGACCAGGTTTCCCGCAACAACCGCCCCGCTCCGGTCGCCCGTCTGCACCGCCAGGCGAATGTCCTGCAAGGCGTGGAAGGCATGGACCGCCGCCTCGGCGTCGGCTGCCGTCATGCCCCCCATCTGCGCAACCCGTCGCAGTCGCGGCGCGGTACCCGTCTCGTCGCTGCCGGCACCCAGCGCCATGATGCGTGCCGCATCGACAAAAATACGCGAGCCGAATTTTTTCAGATCGATGGTCCCGCCGGATTCGGCGGCAAGGTTGAAATCGCGCAGGCGTCCCAGCGGCGGCGAGGCGGCCAGGGCATTGACGCTCATCATGCGCAGGAATATTTCATTGCCGCGGGTGAGTTCCGCCAGGGCGCGGCGCAACTCGGCCGCCAGCCCGGCGTCACCGGCCAGCGCGCTAAAATCGAAGAAGATGGCGGCGTTGAGCAAGGCCTCGGGCTCCGGCGTGCGCACCCAGCCGGAAAAGTTCTCCGTCCATTCGGCCAGGGAAAGGCACCAGCGCGGATTGCCGGCCATGACCTCCCCGTCGCACAAGGCAAAGCCACACTCGGCCAGCGCCTGATTCGCGGCGCTGGCGAACGGCAGGAACAAGGCACGCAACTGACGCGCCTCGCCGTCATCACTGGCGGAGAACACCAGGCCATTGTCCTGATCGGTGCAGAGGGTCTGCTCCAGACGCCCTTCGGAACCCAGACCCAGCCAGCACCAGCGCGCCGCCGGCAAGCGAAAGCGCGACTGCAGCAGGCTCAGGACTCGGACGCCAACGGCATCGTTGAGACGCGACAGGACTCGCGTCACAAGCGCTGCGCCGGCTTCCTCTTGATGCAAGGCCGCAGCCAGCTGGCGCACCTCGGCGGCAGACGCCACCAGCGTGGCGATGTCGGGGGCCTTGCCGATGGCGGCACCACAGGCCGCAATGGCGGCGCTGTGCGGCAGGATTTCGTTGTCGCTCATGCTCAGTATTTGACGCGGGCGAACCAGGTCTTCTGCGCCGCATCCAGCGCCTGGCGCAGAGTCAGGATGCCCATGTCGGCCAGTAGCGGAATCATCTTGAGGAACACTTCGCCAGTGACATAGGCATCGCCCAGCGCGGTGTGGCGGCCAATGACGTTGATGCCAAGACGCTCGGCGATGCTTTCCAGCCGGTGCGATTCCTGGTTGGGGTGGATCACCGCCGACAGCAGCAGCGTGTCCAGCACCGGCTGGGTGAAGCGCACGCCGAGGATGTCTTCCTTCAGCTGGAAGAAGCGCATGTCAAACGCGGCATTGTGCGCCACCAGCACGGTCTCGGCACAAAATTCGTGGAAGGCCGGCAGCACCACATCGAGTCGCGGCTGGCCGTTGACCATGGCCTCGGTGATGCCGTGGATCGGGATGCCTTCGGGCTTGAGCGGGATCACCGGATCGACCAGTTGGTCGAAGATCTCCTGCCGCAGCAGGCGATTGTTCACAATGCGCACGGCGCCCATCTGGATGATCTCGTCGCCTTCGGAGGGCAGCAGGCCCGTGGTCTCGGTATCGAACACGGAATACACCAGATCGGTCAAGCGGCGATCGAGGTCGATGCCGGAACCTTCGGCGTCACGCGCCGCGAACAGGTCGAAATCATAATATTCCGGTCGGCTGTCGCTGTGCAGATGCTGCGCCTGATCGACCACCTGCAGGTCGGGCATGGTCGCCGCCGGCAACACGATGCGAAAGAAGGCGTTGTGCGCCGCCTTGTCGCGCTGGTACCAGATCTCGCCGCCATGGCGGTCGATGACGTCGCGCAGCGTCAGCGGGCTGGTCTCCGCACCGATATTCATCGGTTCCAGTTCCCAGGTGTAGAGCGTCTCCGATGACACCGGCGTACCCGACCAGATCAGATCGACGAACACCATCTTGCCCTCAGCCGAAAGGCGCAGGCGCAATTCGCGGATCTCGTAGTGATCCTGCAGCCGCGAGGCGAGGAAGGTAATGGCCTGGATCAGGGCAAAGCTGTCGACCCGCATCCACAGCGTCGCATCCTGCTCTTCGTTCTTGATCGGCAGTTTCAGCCGGTCTTCGATGCGTCGCGTCGCGGCGGCAATGATGTCGATACCCAGCACGTCTTCCAGCGGCCAGCGTGTTTTCAGCGAATCGGCAAAGCGGCTCATGGTGGTTTCGAGCCGCTGGCTCATGAGCGATGCCTCGTCGGCGATCACGCGCATGAATCGCTCGCGGTAGTCGCCCTCCATGTCGGGCGAATCGATCAGCGTCTCGACCGCGGCTCGGATGTTGCCCAAGGCCGCCCGATTGCCGTCGGTCAGCGATTGCAGCGCCTGATCGCGCTCCGCCTCGCGTTCGAAGTTGCGCGTGATGTTTTCTATCGTGAGCACATAGCCGGTGACGTGGGGTTCGGCGCCGATCGGGTTCACGGCACTCTCCTCGCCCGTCGTCTCGGTGCGCCCGAGCACCGGTGCCATCTGGGCACGCAGGAGCTGGCCGCCCCTTGTCGCGGTAATGAAATTCGCCGTCGGCTCGGCGCTGCCCTTCCTCAGCCGCTGCTGGATGTTCTCCAGCGAATGGGTGATCTGTCCGCGTTCGAGGATGGAAAAAATAGATCGTCCGAGCCCGATCAGCGCACCGCCGCTCATCGACGTCGGGCCCTGCGCCAAGGCCTTGAACTGCAGACGGGCGCGACTGTTGTAAAGCAGGATGCGGCCATCGAGGTTGCATACCACGACACCCAGCGCCAGTTCCGACATCAGGGCGGCCAGCCGGTTTTTTTCCTCTTCCACCGTGGCCTTGGCCTGCCTGATCTGCGCGTCGACATCGTTGAGCAATTCGTCGCGCTGCTGCGCCAGGTCGTTGGCCGCGCGCGCCAGTTCGCGCACTTCGGGCGGGCCTTCGGGCGCCACGCGAAAATTGCGGTTGGCGCCCAGCATCAGGCGCAGGGTCTCGGCCATGCGCAACAGTCCATGAACATACTGCTGGAACAAGCTGCGCAGCAGAACCACGCCGGCGATGAATCCCATCAGGGTCATCAGGCCGCCCAGCGGCAGGCGCGGCAGGAGGAATTCGGCAAAGGCGGCGCGTTCGGCATCCTTGGCGTCGGCGAACAGCAGCAGCGCCGTTAGCGCAAACGGCCCGGTCATCAGCAGGCCCAGCACGCAGGCCGCGAGGATGAAACGCAACTTCGCCTTCATGTCATGCCAGCAGGGACTTGATCTGCAGGACAAGATCCTTGGTCGAGAACGGCTTGGTGATATAGGAATCGGCGCCGAGCGCCAGGCCCTTGGTCACTTCGGTTTCGCGACCCTTTGCGGTGAGCATGATGATTTTCATACCGGCCCGGGCCGGATCGGCGCGCAAGGCCTCGCAGACCTCGAAACCCGACTTCTTCGGCATCATCACGTCGAGCAGGATCAGGTCCGGAGCAAACTCGGCAGCCAGTTGCAGGGCCGCCTCGCCATCGGTCGCGATGGCGATCTCAAAGCCTTCCTTCTTCATCAGATACTCAAGCGAAATCACGATGTTCGGCTCGTCATCGACGATCAGGATGCGATGGCTCACGTAGCTTCTCCCTGCAACTTGTTATGTCCCCAGCTTTTGCTGGGGACGGTATCCCCTTGTGGGGTATGTCCCCAGCTTTTGCTGGGGACGGTATCCCCTTGTGGGATTCCGCCATTATCGCCCGACTGTCTGGGCAGTGTGAACACAAAGCACGCGCCGGCACCTGGAGTGCTTTCGACCCATAGCCGGCCGTTGAAATACTCGATGATCTGGCGGCTGATGGGCAGCCCGAGTCCGGTACCCTGCGGCTTGTCCGTCAATACGTCGGTAGTGCCCGTGCCCTGGCGGAACTTGTCGAAAATGACCTCCTGGTCGTCTACGTGTATGCCGGGGCCATTGTCGGTAACACTCACACGCACTTCGGTGACCGTACCTCCGGCGCCGACCGTCACGCGCCCACTGTCCGCCGGCACGAACTTGAGCGCGTTCGAGAGCAGATTGACCATTACCTGCATCAGGCGGTCACGATCGGCCATTACCGTGAGGCCGGCCGCGCCGGCGTCGAGTTCCAGCACCACCCGCTTCTCGACGAACAGTGCGGTCAGCGAATCGGACGCCTCGCGGATGACTTCCGCGACATCGACGGCCGCCACCGTCCATTCGGCGCGACCCGACTCGAGCTTGGCCAGGTCGAGGATCTGGTTGATCAGCCGCGACAGGCGCACCGTCTCGCTGACGATAATGCCCAGAAAACGCGAGCGCTGCGCGAGATCAGTCTTGGGATCCTCCTGCAGCATCTCCGAAAATGCCCGGATCGAGGTCAGCGGTGTGCGCAATTCGTGGGTCACGGTGGAGATGAAGTCGTCCTTCATGCGATCCAGTTCCTGCAGGCGGGCATTGGCCTCGCGCAGTTCCGCCGTGGCTCGCGTCAGTTCCAGCGACTTTTGTTCGAGTTCACGCGTGTAGGCGCGCACCTGGGAGGCCTCGTCGAGGATGTTCATCACCTCATCGATGCCCAGCGGCTCTTCGGTCACCACCGAGGCCACCATCGCGCGCGCCGAGGCAGAGCCGATGGCACCGGCCAGCAGGGTTTCAGAGAAATTGACCAGGCGTGTATCGGCGGGAAGTTCCTGGATCGAGTGCAGACCGCGCTGCCGCGCATGACGCAGGAATGCTTCCTCGGCACGCTCGCGGCCGAGGAAACGACTGGCCAGGGGCAGCAGGTCGTTCAGCCCGGCGCTGCCTCGCCAACCGGGTATGCCTGCCGCCTCGGCGCCGCCGACGAACAGCGTCGCCTGGCGCGCCTCGCGCACATTCGGCGTGCGCTGCAGTGAAACACCAATGTAGGCACCGAGGTTCGCCAGCAGGCTCCACACCAGGCAGTGGGTGATCTCGTCAAGCCCGCTAAGGCCGAACAGGTGCTGCGGACGCAGGAGTTCGATGCCGAACAGGCCGTGGGCGATGAATCCGTCAGGCAGCCAGCCCGACTTGGCGAAGGACGGCAGCAACAGCGTATAGGCCCACAGCACGAATCCAAACGCGAGTCCCGCCAGCGCGCCGTCGCGCGTGCCACCTTTCCAGAACAGGCCGCCGATCACCACCGGCGCAAACTGCGCGACAGCGGCAAAGGAAATAAGCCCGATCGAGACCAGCGCATAGGCTTCGCCCGCCACCCGAAAATACAGGTAGCCAAGGCCGAGGATCACGGCGATGGCCCAGCGTCGGATTTCCAGCAGCAGGCCGGAGAGATCGGCGCGTGCCGCCAACCCTAGTACCGGCAGACGCAGCAGCGCCGGCATCACCAGATCGTTGCAGACCATGGTCGACAGCGCGATGGTTTCGACGATGACCATGCCCGTCGCCGCCGACAGGCCGCCGATGTACACGAACAGCGCCAGTGCCTCGTGCTGATGGGCCATCGGCAGGGTCAGGACGAAGGTATCGGCGTCGACCCCGGCGCCCTGAAAATGCAGCATGCCGGCCAGCGCCACCGGCAGCACGAAAAGGTTGATCAGGAACAAATAGAGCGGAAACAGCCACACCGCGCGACGCAAATGGCTCTCATCTACGTTTTCCACCACGGCAATCTGGAACTGGCGCGGCAGCAGCAGCGCGGCGAACATCGACAGGAAGATCAGCGTGCCCCAGGTGCCGTAAGCCGCCGGAGTGTCCGCGGTGGCGAGACGACGGGCAACGTCGGGCACCGCCGCCGCCCGCGCAAAGATGTCACCGATGCCATCGTGTATGCCCCAGACGACGAAGATGCCGACCGCCAGAAAGGCGGCAAGCTTGACCACCGACTCGACCGCAATGGCCGCCACCATGCCTTCGTGGCGTTCCGTGGCGTCCAGGTGACGGGTACCGAAAAGGATGGTGAAAGCGGCCAGGATCATTGCCACGTAGAGCGCGCTGTCCTGCATCAGCGGCACGGCACCGGCCTTGGCCGGCATGATGATTTCCGGATAGCTGGCCAGAATCGCGAAACTGTTCGATACCGCCTTGAGTTGCAGGGCGATGTAGGGAATCACGCCGACCACGGCGATCACCGTCACCAGGCCGCCGAGCAACTGGCTCTTGCCATACCGTGAGGCGACGAAGTCAGCGATCGAGGTGATGCGGTTGGCCTTGGCCACACGGATCATCTTGTGCAGGATGAAGCCGGCCAGCGCGAACAGCAGGGTCGGGCCCAGGTAAATCGGCAGGAAACCGATGCCGCTGGCCGCGGCGCGGCCGACGCTGCCATAGAAGGTCCAGGTCGTGCAATACACGCCCAGCGAAAGCGCATACACCACCGGATTGGCAATCAGCGAGCGCCCCGTATCGGCACGCCGGTCGGCATACCAGGCGATGGCGAACAGCACCCCCAGGTAGAGGAAGGAAGCGAGAACGATTACCCAGCCTTGCAGCATCTCAGTCTTTCTTGCCTTCGACGACCCAGGCCATCTGCGCGATGAGCGCCAGCCAGGAAGCCATCAGCCAGGCATACAGCGGCGGCAGGCCGAAGAAATCGCCGCCACGGTTGAACACCGACAGAAGGGGGTAGTTGAAAAAGAAGCAGCCGAGCAGGAATACGAACGCCAGGCGCTGCGCAACGAGTCGGGACCGAATCATGTCATCACCTCCGGAAGAAACACTGGTCCCCGGCATGGTAACCAAGGCCGGGCATGGCGTGGGGCTTTCCTGTGGGTAGCGTCCCCGACTCCTGCCAGGGACATAAAAAAAGCGCCCGTCTTGCGAGGGGCGCTTTTTTCTCCATTTTCAAGCGTCAGGCGTTCTGTTTCAGCTGATCCAGAATTCCCGGGTTCTCGAGCGTGGACACATCCTGGGTGATCTCTTCGTTCTTCGCCAGGCTGCGCAGCAGGCGACGCATGATCTTGCCGGAACGTGTCTTGGGCAGGTTCTCGCCGAAACGGATGTCTTTCGGTTTGGCGATCGGACCGATTTCCTTGGCGACCCAGTTACGCAGGTCGGCGGCGATTTTCTTTGCCTCTTCCGCGCTGGGACGCGACTGCTTGAGCACGACGAAGGCACAGATCGCCTCGCCGGTCAGGTCATCGGGACGACCGACCACGGCGGCTTCCGCCACCAGCGGGTTCGATACCAGCGCGGACTCGATTTCCATCGTGCCCATGCGGTGACCGGAGACGTTCAGCACGTCATCGATGCGACCCATGATGGTGAAGTAACCGGTCTTGGCATCGCGCATCGCGCCGTCACCGGCGAGGTACAGATTGCCGCCGAAATCAACCGGGAAGTAGGACTTCTTGTAGCGCTCCGGATCACCGTAAATGGTGCGGATCATGGCCGGCCAAGGCTTCTTGACCACCAGGAAACCGCCCTTGCCCCACTCGACGTCATTGCCGGTCTCGTCGACGATCGCGGCGGCGATGCCGGGGAAGGGCAGCGTGCAGGAACCGGGAACCAGCGGCGTGACGCCGGGCAGCGGGGTGATCATGTGCCCGCCTGTCTCGGTCTGCCAGAAGGTATCCACAATGGGGCAGCGACCGCCGCCGACATTGTTGTAGTACCACATCCAGGCTTCCGGATTGATCGGTTCGCCCACCGAACCGAGGATGCGCAGACTGGTCAGGTCATAGTTCTTCGGATGCGTGGTCGGCATGTTTTCGCCGGACTTGATCAGCGAACGGATCGCCGTCGGTGCCGTGTAGAAGACGCTGACCTTGTGCGCCTGGATGGTTTTCCAGAAACGCCCGGCATCCGGGTAGGTGGGCACGCCTTCGAAGACGATCTCGGTGGCGCCGCAGGCCAGCGGGCCGTAGGTGATGTAGGTGTGGCCGGTGACCCAGCCGATGTCGGCCGTGCACCAGAAGACATCGTCGGGCTTGATGTCGAAGGTCCACTTCATGGTCAGGATCGCGTGCAGCAGATAGCCACCCGAGCTGTGCTGCACGCCCTTCGGCTTGCCGGTGGAACCCGAGGTGTAGAGCAGAAACAGGGGATGCTCGGCATCGACCCACTCCGGTTCGCAGACGTCGGACTGGCCGGCACAGGCGTCGTCCCACCAGATGTCGCGGCCGGCAACCATGTTGCAGGCGCCGCCAGTGCGCTTGAAAACAATGACGGATTTGATCGACTCGCAGCCACCCATAGCAATGCCATCATCGACGGCCGGCTTGAGCGGAATGTTCTTGCCGCCGCGGCACTGCTCATCGGATGTGATGACAGCAACGGCGCCGGCATCCTGGATGCGCTCCTGCACTGACTTGGCGGAGAAGCCGCCGAACACCACCGAGTGGATGGCGCCGATACGGGCACAGGCCTGCATCGCGATCACACCTTCAACCGACATCGGCATGTAGATCAGGACGCGATCGCCCTTCTTGATGCCTTGCGCCTTCAGCGCATTGGCAAACCTGGCGACTCGCGCCAGCAGTTCCTTGTAGGTGACCTTGCTGACCTGGCCGCCGTCAGCTTCAAAAATGATTGCGACCTTGTCGCCGAGGCCTGCTTCGATGTTGCGATCGAGGCAGTTGTAGGAGACGTTCAGCTTGCCATCGGCAAACCACTGGTAGAAGGGGGCGTTGGACTCGTCCAGCGACTTGGTGAAGGGCTGCTTCCAACTCACGTGTTCCCGGGCCAGGCGCGCCCAGTAACCGGCGTAATCCTGATCGGCTTCCTTGCACAGTGCCTCGTAAGCCGCCATTCCGGAAATGGTGGCCTTCTTGACCACTGCGTCGGACGGGGGAAATACACGGCTTTCCGTGACATTTGATTCGATGCTGGACATTGATACCTCTCCTCTAGCATGTAACCGGATGAACTCCGGATGAAAAAACTTCCGCCAATCCAGTCAGACCAGAAGCCTGGCGGACAATGTTTGTACTCGATGGAAGCAAGCACTGCTGCCGACAGCCAGCGTAGCCTGTCGATCAGGCTGATTTTAAATGCTTCGAGATTAAAGCGAAAGAGGCTTACACGCGACTTACGCTACCCCCGACATGGCGGCCCGGCTCCTGGGTTAAGATTGCTGCTCCGCAACGCAACGGTCAGCCTGCCATGAACCAAATCATCAAGCCGATGGAGTATTTCATCTTCTGGAGCCGCTGGTTGCAGGCGCCGCTCTATCTTGGACTGATCATCGCCCAGGGCGTCTATGTGTACCAGTTCATGCACGAACTGGCGATATTGGTGACCAAGGCCGGTACTCTCAGCGAAAACGAGGTCATGCTGATCGTGCTGGGCCTGATCGACGTGGTGATGATCGCCAACCTGCTGATCATGGTCATCATCGGCGGCTACGAGACCTTCGTGTCAAGGCTTGACCTCGAAGGACACCCGGACCAACCCGAATGGCTGTCGCACGTCAATGCCGGCGTGCTCAAGGTCAAACTGGCCGTGGCCCTGATCAGCATTTCCTCGATTCATCTACTGCGCACCTTCATCAACGCCGGACACACGGAAGATCGCATCATCATCGCGCAGATAGCGATCCACGCCTCGTTCCTGATTTCCGCCATCGCCATCGCCTACACGGACAAGATCATGATGCAGACACTAACCGTGGGCCACGCGGCAAAACACTAATGCTCATGCGGCACATCGAGTCACCCATCGCGATGAAACACGCGAAAGTAAAATTGGCCCGCCCCCCATCCCCCCTCACGGGGGGCTACTAATCGGCTCGCTTCGCTCGACTTATATCCAGTCGCTACGAACTAGCTATTTCACGTTAAAACGGATCCCGCCATGACCACCATCCGCCAGGACGATTTCGTCCAGTCCATCGCCGACGCTTTCCAGTTCATCAGCTACTACCATCCGCTCGACTACATCACGGCACTCGGCGCCGCCTATGAACGCGAAGAGTCGCCCGCGGCGAAGGACGCCATTGCGCAAATACTCACCAACAGCCGCATGTCGGCCGAGGGTCACCGCCCGATCTGCCAGGACACGGGAATCGCGCTGGTCTTCCTCAAGGTCGGTATGCAGGTCCAGTGGGACGCAACGCTGTCAGTACAGGAAATGGTCAATGAAGGCGTGCGCCGCGCCTACGGCAACGCAGACAACCCGCTGCGTGCCTCGGTGCTGGCCGATCCGGCCGGAGCGCGGCGCAACACCAAGGACAACACCCCCGCGGTGGTGCATTACGAGATCGTTTCCGGCCATCATGTCGAAGTCATCTGCGCGGCCAAGGGCGGCGGCTCGGAAGCCAAGGCCAAGTTCGCCATGCTCAACCCCTCCGACGACCTGGTCGAGTGGATCCTGAAAACCATACCGACCATGGGCGCCGGCTGGTGCCCGCCCGGCATCCTCGGCGTCGGCATCGGCGGCACGCCCGAGAAGGCCATGTTGCTGGCCAAGGAAGCCATCATGGCGCCGGTGGACATCCATGAGTTGAAAGCGCGTGGAGCCACGACACGGGCCGAAGAACTGCGCCTCGAACTGCACGAGAAGATCAATGCGCTGGGCATTGGCGCACAGGGCCTCGGCGGCCTCACCACGGTGCTTGACGTCAAGGTGCTCGACTACCCGACCCATGCCGCCAACCTGCCGGTGGCGCTGATTCCCAACTGCGCGGCAACGCGCCACATCCATTTCCATCTCGACGGCTCCGGCCCCGCGAAGCTTGAACCGCCGAGGCTCGAAGACTGGCCCAAGGTGACCTGGCAGGCCGACGCCGCCACCGCAACCCGGGTCGACCTCAACACATTGACCCGCGCCCAGGTCGCCGCCTGGACGCCGGGCCAGAAACTGCTGCTTAACGGCAAGATGCTGACCGGCCGCGACGCGGCCCACAAGCGCATCGCCGACATGCTGGCGAAAGGTGAAAAGCTCCCGGTCGATTTCACCAACCGCGTCATCTACTACGTCGGCCCGGTCGATCCGGTCAGGGACGAAGTGGTCGGCCCCGCCGGCCCCACTACTGCCACGCGCATGGACAAGTTCACCCGCATGATGCTGGAGCAGACCGGCCTGATTTCCATGATCGGCAAATCCGAGCGCGGACCGACCGCGATCGAGGCGATCAAGGACAACAAATCGGCCTACCTGATGGCCGCCGGCGGCGCCGCCTATCTGGTGGCCAAGGCCATCCAGTCAGCCAAGGTGGTCGGTTTCGCCGATCTGGGCATGGAAGCGATCTACGAATTCGACGTGAAGGACATGCCGGTCACCGTCGCCGTCGATTCGCTGGGCACTTCGGTACATATCACCGGGCCGAAGGAATGGCAGGCGAAGATAGGCAAGATTCCGGTGAAGGTGGCCTGATCTCCTGAAAGATTGAGAAAGAACAACCCCTCAGGCGCCGGCCTTCGAAAATTCATTGCTAGGCAAGAAACGATGATCCCGCGCATAAAACCTTTATTGACCGCCATGTTCATGGCGTCCGCGGCTTTCTTTTCAATCGTCGCTGCGGCGGCGCCTGCCGCACCAGCCGGAACACTGCGCAAGATCGCTGATAGCGGGACGATTGCCATCGGATTTCATGAGGCCACGTTTCCGTTCACCTATGTTACCGAGGAGGGACAAATCCTTGGTTACTCGTATGACTTTGCGCTGAAGATAGTTGACGCCGTAAAGCGAGAGCTTGCCCTGCCAAAGCTACAGATCAAACATGTCGTTACCACCACGCAAAATCGCTTCCCAACCATTCAGAACGGATCTGCGGACATTCAATGTGGTGCCGCCACCAACACACTGGAACGACAGAAGATCGTTGCCTTTTCCAACACCATTTTTATTGCGGGTTCGCGCCTTATGACACGCCGGAATTCCGGCATCAGTGACTTCCCGGATATTGCTGGCAAAACCGTCGTTACCTTCGCACGTTCGACGTCCGAAAAAATTCTGCAAAAAATGAATAGTGAGCAGAACGCACGTATCAATATCGTATCTACATTCGATCGCGGCGATACGCCCTTGTCGGTGATGCAGGCCGGGCAGGCAGATGCCTACATGATGGATGACGTCCTCCTGTTTGCGGCAATTCGCTCAAGTTGGCGCCCCGATGAGTGGGTCGTAACTGGAAAACCTCGCTCGTTCGAGCCTTATGGCTGCATTCTGCGCAAGGATGATCCGGCCTTCAAAGCAGTCGTTGATCGGGAAATCGCCAGAATAATGAAATCTGGCGAAGCAGAAGCCATCTTCAAAAAATGGCTGATGTCGCCGACACCACCCAAAGGCGTCAATCTGAACCTGCCATTGAGCGATCAAATGGTCGAACTGTTCAAGAACCCCAACGACAGGCCGTTTGACTAGAGCCCTGCCTTTGCACAAGCAGGCAGCACATGCCCAATAGTAAAAGCCTATTCCGTAAGTACGCCCTGATTTTCAGCGGGTTGCTCACCGGCGCGGTACTTGCGAGTGGGGCGTTGACGATCGGCTATTCGTACCAGGACAACAAAAAGGCGCTGGTCAGTCTGCAGAGGGAAAAGGCCGAAGCAGGGGCAGCGAGGATCGGCCAAATCCTGTTCGACATCGAAAAACATATCGCCCTTACCTCCGTGGCAAGCAGCAATTTGACGCTGCTGGATCAGCGAAGCATGGAAATTCGGCTATTGAAACACACAGCGGCGATTCATCAAGTCACGCTGATTGATCCTGCCGGGAAGGAGTATCTGCAGGTAACACGGAACAGCGCCGATGTCACCCGTAGCGGCAGGGATTGGTCGACCCAGGAAATGTTTCTGCACGTTAAATCCGGGCGACCTTATCGCAGCCCCATTTTCTTTCGAGACGGCGCGCTGTACATGACCGTGGCGATGGCAGTCGGGCCCGAGGAAGCCGGAATCACAGTGGCCGAAATTGATCTCGAATTCCTGCTGGCGGGAATCCTGGGGGTCAAGGTCGGAAAATTCGGCTATGCCTATGCAGTTGACGCTAAAGGCCGCCTGATTGCACATCCCGACCTGGGCTTGGTGCTAGCGAACACCAGCGTGGCGAGTTTGCCTCAGGTGGCGACTGCGCTGAATGGATCGCTGCAGGGCAATGCCGACTTGCCGGAAGCTCGAGGCATTGATGGCAGCCAGGTTCTCGCAGCGTTCGGGGCAATTCCCCAGTTAGGTTGGTACGTTTTTGTTGAAGAACCCCTTGCCGATGCCTATCGGCCACTTTATGGCGAAGCAACTCGAAGTGCGCTATTGATTCTGGTTGCGCTGGCCTTGGCGGTATTACTCAGCCTTGCCTTGATGCGCAGGATGCTTAAACCTATCCACGCCCTGCAGGAGGGCGCAAACCGAATTGGCAGCGGAGTTCTCGATCACAGGATCACAATTCGGACCGGAGACGAATTCGAAGAGTTGGCCAATACTTTCAACGGAATGGCTGAGAGATTGCAGGAATCACACCGCACACTGGAGCAAAGAGTGGCGGAGCGCACACGCGAGTTATCGGCAAGTCTTGATCAGGTTCGACAGCAAGAGCAAGAAATCCGGGAAAGCGAAGGAAAGTTGCATGCTGTTTTCAACGTCGCTGACATTGGAGTTTCAATAACCGATCAGGCGGGTAGATACATTCTGTTTAATTCGTGGTGGACCAAACAGCTTGGCTACGAAAAAGAGGAGCTGGAGCGCCTGACAAATATTGACATTACACATCCTGACGATGTTGCCGAAAGCAGACTGAGGTTTCAGGAAATTGTTTCTGGAAAGGTGGAGCAGTACCGGCTGGAAAAGCGCTTTGTAAGGAAGGATAAGTCTGTCTTCTGGGGACTCCTGTCGGTCAGTGCGATTAAAGATGCAGACGGTGTCGTCGCAAATGTCGTGGGAATGGTGACGGACGTCACGGTTCGCAAGCAGGCGGAGGCGGAACTTGTTCGGCACCGCAATCACCTCGAAGAACTTGTCTTTGCACGCACTGCCGAACTAGCGCAGGCCAGAGACGAGGCGGAGGCCGCCAACCGCGCCAAGAGCATCTTCCTCGCCACCGTGAGCCACGAACTGCGCACGCCGATGAATGGCGTCATGGGTATGACCGATTTGGTGCTGCGCCGTGCCACCGATCCCCAGCAGATCGACTGGCTCAACAAGAGCAGGAAGTCGGCCGAGCATCTTCTCGTCATCATCAACGACATCATCGACATCTCCAAGATGGAGGCCGAGCAGTTGACTCTGGAAGAGAGTGAATTCTCCCTTGCACAGGTGATCGACGACACCCTGGCCATGCATGACGCACCGGCCCGAGCCAAAGGGCTGAAGTTATCCAACGAAGTCGCCCCCGACCTGCCTGATCTGCTGCGGGGCGACGCGCTACGCTTGAGGCAGGTACTGATCAGTTTCATCAGCAACGCCATCAAGTTTTCCGAGCACGGCCGGATCACCGTGCGCGTTTTCTCTGCCGAGAAAGACAGCCATAGTCTGCTGCTGCGCATCGAGGTTACCGATCAGGGCATCGGCATCGGCGCCGAAGATCAGGCCCGATTGTTCCAGACCTTTTCCCAGGTGGACGGCTCATCCACCCGCAAGTACGGCGGTGCCGGTCTCGGCCTTATCCTTGCCAAGCGCCTGGCCCTGTTGATGGGCGGAGAAGTCGGGGCTGACGGCACGCCGGGAAAAGGAAGCACCTTTTGGTTCACGGCCCGCATGAAACTTGGTCACGGCATCGCATCTTCAGGAAAGAACTTCGACACAGATGGGGCAGGCCACCGTCAACTCGCGCCGGGCGCGGTGCCGAATTCGGGATCCGGGCTTACCCCCGATCCCGACCGAGCGCAGGCGGTTCTCCATCAGTTGGAAGCCCTACTTGCTACCGGTGACTACATGGCCCGCGACCTGTTCGAGTCAAACCGGCCTCTGCTGCTGGCCACACTTGGCGCAGAGGCGATGCGACTCGGCCAGCAAATAGCGGCATTCGACAATGAGGCCGCCCTGGCGACGTTACGCAAGATTATCCCTGGCTGACTTTACCGAATTTGCACAACGAGACTGATGCGTATTGGGTGACCGACCTGTAATTAACTCGACCACGCAACGGCAATGCCACCATCAAGTTGCCCGCCACGGGCTAAACTGCCAGCCATGAATGCTGTAGTCAATCAAGAGCCGATGCGCCGCCCGGCACTTATCGCAGTCTTGCCAGCGCCAACTTTTCCATCATGATCGGCGTCTTCGATTCCGGCCTGGGAGGCCTTTCCGTCCTGGCGGCTCTGGTCGATGCGCTGCCGCAGGCCGATTTCAGCTACTACGCCGACACGGCCCATGTGCCCTATGGCAACAAGAGCGAGGAACAAATACAGGGCCGCGTGCTGGCTATCGGCGAACATTTGGTGAGTCACGGTTGCAGCCTGCTGGTGGTGGCCTGCAATACCGCCACGGCCTCCGCGGTTCAGGCCCTGCGTACCGCCCATCCCGGCATTCCAGTGGTCGGCGTCGAACCCGGCATCAAGCCGGCGGCGCAGGCGAGCAAAAGTGGCCGCATCGCCGTGCTGGCGACGGAATCAACCGCCAACAGCCAGCGCCTGAAACGTTTGATCCGCGACCACGCCGGCCATGTCGAAGTCTTGGTCGAGCCCTGCCCGGGCTGGGCCACGCATGTCGAAATGCTGGAACTGGACGATCCGGAATTGGCCGCCGACGTCCGTGCCCGCGTCGAACCGCTGCTCGATCATGGCGTCGATCGCATCGTGCTGGGCTGCACCCACTACAGTTTTCTCGCTCCGCTGCTGAATCAGGTGATCGCCACCCGCGCACAACTGGTCGATGTCGCCGATGCTGTGGCGCGCCAGACGCAGCGCCTGGCGGGACGGCTTGCCCATGGCTCAGGCCGACTGCAACTCCAAGCCTCGGCACATCCGGAACGCCTGCACGCCGCCCTGCCCCGCCTGCATCTTGCCCACCTTGCCGCGCGGGTCGCCTGAGCACCGCCGCTTCGCCGCGCATTGCCTGCCGGGCAGGAATAGCCTCACGCCGACAACTCGCGGAGGCGATCGCGGGCCTGACCTGCGGTTCCCTCAAATACCACCCTCAAGCGAGATGGGGTCGCCAAATGCCACCACGCGGTTGCGGCCATTGCGCTTGGCCAGATACAAGGCCTCGTCCGCGCAGCGAATCAAGCCCTCGGCCGTGTCGGAATGTTCGGGGATCGCCGCAATCCCGATCGAGGTCGTGATGCGAATGCGCAATTCACCGAAAGAAACGGTCTGGTTCTGAACCAGCTTCAGTAGGGCGGCCGCGCGCTCGCGCGCTATCACCAAGGACATTTTCGGCATCACCATCAGGAATTCCTCGCCGCCGTAACGGCACACGATATCCTCGGTACGCGCGTGCTCGGCCAGCAGAGCGCCGAAAGCTCGCAACACTTCATCGCCGGCCTGGTGCCCATAGGTATCATTGACCAGCTTGAAGTGATCGATGTCGAGCAACAGCATGGTCAGTGGCGCCGCTTCCCGTCGGCCACGAGCCAGTTCGCGCTCGAGCGTACCTTCGAGGTAGCGCCGGTTGAAGAGGCCGGTAAGCGAATCGCGGTTGGCCTGCTCGCGAAGTTTCTCCTGCAAATCGTGAATCTTGTCAATCTGGCTGTGCAGCGCCGCGTTGGCCTCTTCCAGCGTCGACTTCTGCCTATCCACCGCGCTTTTCACTTCATGCAGTTGCCGGATATAGGTAAAGAACTCGATGCCCATCAATGACATGTAGATCGCAAGGCCGACGACCGAAGCCAGAGTCACCAGGCCGGCAGTGTCGGTCGACACATGAAAGGCGATCACCGTGGTGGAGGCCAGCGCGCCGCTGGAAACGGCAATGAAACAGATCACGACACCAGCCAGCCCGCGTGTAATCGTATGACTCAAGAGCGTGGCGA
>CAMBRI010000011.1 GCA_945870205.1 Sulfuritalea hydrogenivorans sk43H
CGCCCGACCCGGCACGCGGCTTCGATCTTGTCTTCGGCGATTTCTTGCGTATAATTCGGCCCTCTCTGGCGCCCGTAGCTCATCTGGATAGAGTACTTGGCTACGAACCAAGGGGTAGGGAGTTCGAATCTCTCCGGGCGCACCAGTCATAGCAAGGGTTTCAGGTTAATCGCCTGAAACCCTTTTTTCATTTTTGGCTGTAGGGGACCCGCTAGGGGACCCGCGCGAGTCCGTCAGGCTGAGAATATGAAAGTCGCGCCGCATCGCCAGCGCCGACTTTTCCAGCCATCTGACCACCGGCAACGCCGGCCAGCGAGCGCGCCAGCAGGCGCGGAAGCGAACCACACCACCCAGCGCGCAGCGCCTGAATAGCCAGACTGAGCGAAGCGAACTGAACTAGCCTTTGTCCGGGCTGGGGCGCGAGACATAACCGACCATTACCCGAACCCGCAGGGCGCGCAGCGGTAGGCCACCAAGCGAAGCCTGCGCAGCGACTGGCCTACTTTGGGTAATGCGCGGTTATGTTCAATCGCGCAGCGATTTACCCCTGCCCGGCGGCGTGACAATCGCGCGGAGCGCGCTGGCTGGGTTCATCGGGTTTGACTTTGCTGACTGACACACATGGACATCGTAGCCGTCCGCTTCACCGCAGGTAAGCGGCGGCGGGCCACGAAGTGCAGGACGGCGCACGGCGGTGTTGCCACGGACTGACCACCGGCGCATCCGGCCAGTGAGCGCGCCATCGGCGCGGGAGCGGCCCACCACCACCCTGACACGGCGCAAGCGGAAGAGCCGTAGCCGGTGGGTGCTTTCTGCCCGCCGGCCCCGCAGGGCAGGCGCTGAAGCGGTGTGCCGCGCTAAACGGAATCCACCAGCGCAGCCGCCGTAGCCGTGGGCTGCCTTATCGCCGACGGCGCAGGCGGCGGGCAGTACGCGAGACAGTTCATGCAGTGTAAAAGTCGGCGCTGGCGGGACGGCGATAGCAGGAGCGACTAAGCCGTGACGCAGCTTTACCGCGTGACGGCGCGGTGCAGGATGTGATGAGGTAGCCGCCTGCAAGCCGCAAGCTGGCGAGCGGCCCTATGCTGGCCAGCGCAGTGGCGCAGCGGCGGCGGGGCAGGAGCAACGGCGGAGACCGAAGGCACTGAGCCGTGGCGCGGTTGGTTGCGCGACGGCGGGGTTCAGGCTGTGATGCGGTAGCGATGGCGCGGGGCTTGCGGGTTCTTTGCAAGCGCCGTGACTGAGCGGGTGACGGGTGCATCAGTGCTCGCGTCGGATCAGGCTTGCGTCATCGCGCCGTGTCGCCAGCGCCGACTTTCTGGAAAGTGAGGACTGGGGGAGGACGAATCACTTTCGCATAGCCGGAAAATACGCCCTACTCGCAAGCGGAGTATTATTTCGCCATCATGTCTCACCCACAATCAATTATCTGATCTAGCGCACAAGGTCGGAAACAATCGGCGGAAATGTGAATGTACTGTACGAAATGCGGTACCGAGATATATGCTGACGCAAACTTCTGTAAAGGGTGCGGTTCGCCAGTAGTTTCGTCTCAGCCGACTGCTCCAATCGGCACCCCAGCAAATAGCAAACAACCCATAGAACTGGTCATGACGAAGAAGATGAACATGACTTCGTCAAATGCAGGTGTCTTGGTCACGCGAAAGCAAGGAGTGACCGTCGCCGTGATTCTTTTTGCTTTGATGCTGGCACTACATAACCCAACGGGAGGATATGTAACCTCGGACACTTCATGTGACACCGATGCAATCGCCAAAAGCGGAGGGCCTCCAGTTAATGCTGGCGCGCTTGATCGACTTTTCTGCGCGGATAGACACGGCGTACCTCGCGAGGTCACGCGCAAGAGAAGTCCACTGGAATACGAAAGCATCGGGGCGTTTTTTGGACCGGCAGCGAAAGTCTCTTCTATTCTGCTTGGAACCGTTCTGATTTTCTTCCCGCTTCTCGTCTGGCTACGCCTAGCCAAGGATGACAGAAATTCGAATTTGAAGATTGAGGATCGACACATTGAGGACAAACCGACAGAACAAGTTCTGCCCGACTTTACATGGCAAATTGCTGCAGCAAACTGGTTTTTCATCGGTGTCGGTGCACTGATCCAGGACAGTATCCGCGCTGGCGGTTATGCCGGAGGTGCAGGGCAATTCTTTGGGCGACTGTTCGCCATCGCCTTAGGGGCAATAGTTCCTGTGGCAGTGATTTACGTTGCCAATCGAAACAAAAAAGGATTCAGAATTGTTAGGGCGCTCACCATTGCAGGTTGGTGCATGTTGGTGCTGATGTTCTATCCCTTGCTCAGACCATGATGCATGCTTCTGCAGAACAATTCAGCTGAACACGAATTCCCGGACAATGCCGCTAAACATTTACCTCGGCCCTGAAGTCGGTACGTTTACCGCGTGCGATAACCTTGGAGAAGTCGGAGCGATGATCTTTGCAATTGATAAGGTGCGAGAGCAGCACAGGCTACCGCCTTACAACTGGTCGCCAGCCGAACTGGTTACACTCGGCGTGCCGCAGGACATTGCAGAATCGGTCTCGGCGCAAGAACTGCCAAGGTTGTACGTCGAAAATATCTTTGTGACTTGGGACGACGTACGGCAATTAACTGTTAGCGGCTGACGACGTTTAGGTATTGCGAACTGCATTAGCTAGGAGCAGCAAATGATCATATCCAGTGTGGTATCTGCTGCAAGTCGCTTTATTCGGTCGCTGGCAATCTTGTTGCTGCTAGCTCCCCTGACTGCGTTTGCGGACTTCTGCTCGGTCGATAATTTTGGGAACATCACATCCTGCTTCCCGAGTGCGGACATGTGCCAGCAATGGGCGCGGACTTCGCAGGGGCGTTGCGTGTTGAGGCAAAGTGGTGGCGCGCCTTCAGGTGGCGGTGCCCCGCAGGGGGGTGACTGGCTTGGTAACCTTCAAGGCACCTTTTCAGGTATCGCTGAGCGCCAGCGAGCGGCAATGGCAGAGGCGGCACGGAGAACCCCCCCGTACATTCTTCTTCTCGCACCGAGCAACTACCCCCACACGCTCGATACCGTCGCCATCATTGACTCAACGCTGAAGACAGCTCTTGAGATGGAAGTCAGCGAAGCCACACACGAATGGAGTAACCCCTCCGCAAACAGGAAAGGCGCGGTGGCCGTTGGAGTAGCAAAGCCAAACCAGTTTGGCGATATATGTAAGCAATTCTTTGTTGTAAGCAGCACCCGTAGTGAGCCGAGAGCAATCAAAGGAAACGCTTGCCGGAAAGCAGGGAATTGGGAGGTACTTGGGGCGACCCCGGTTGAGATAAAGGACGGGGAAGTAATCGGCGAACTGAGCCTCTCCGGAGGTGCCACGAATGTATATGATGAAAAATCAACGAATGATAAGCCAATCCCAATAACCGAGAAATTGCCCAATAGCACCACAGAGGAACGTATTGGAATTAAGGCGATCGGTGGGCACTGCGTTTCGTCACCAGAATGTGAAGGGAATTCTGTTTGCCGAGATGGCAAATGCGTAGCCTCCAATACCTCGGAGAGCAATGTCAAATCTAAAAATAACTCTACAAAAGTTTCAAATAGAAAACTGAATGAAAGCTGTGAGGGCGATAACTGGTGTAACGGTAATTTAATATGCGTACAAGGAATGTGCAGACACCAAATTCAGAACGAATTGGCTTCTCTGGGGGACGGCGGTACTACTCTGGAGTTAATCAATAACTGCAGCGATCAGGCGTTAAAAGCTAACAATCAAATATCTGGGGCAGCTCCCTGCCTAGGTGACAGGAAGCTACTGAGATACTATAACAACGGGGATGATAGTTATTATTTATATTCAAATAGCGTATTGCATGCTGGTAAGGAGGTCACCGTGGACATATTAAAGACATCCGGCAGCGGGAAAGCAAAAGCAAGCTTGAGATTGGTTTGCTCAAATTCAACATACAACGGCCTAGGGGTGGCTGGAGGACAATTAAAAGGTACCCCCCATGAGGCGTTACTAAAGCTATGCAAATAGGCGCGCTTCGCCAATCCCTCCTCCCCCCACCACCACCAGCCAGCGAAAATGCGCCACTGCATGAGCCCCATTTGCCGTATCCAGATGCCATACAAGCAGCAGAAGGGGGATCGCGTTAGTCGCTTTTGAGCAGGGACACCAACTCGGCAATTGTCCAATATCTTGCATCAAACTGACTGCGATGCACTGGTGTTCGACTAATGAACGGCTGTGCGTAGGTTCTGGGGTCTGCCGGGCCATGATATTTAGCCTAGCAGGTCGATTCTTTAACCACCTCGCCGCCAAACTCGCACACCTCCGCCAGCCCGAGAGTAGTCCCGGCGCTGGGTGAAACCGAGTTGCTTCAGCGCGGCGGCAACACCGGCGGCGCTTGGATGCGCCCTGAACTCACCCTTTAGCCTTGGGATCAATTCGGCGACAGTGAAGTCGCGGCGACGCTGATTTTCCGGCATGGTAGCGAAGAGCCGTTCAAGCTGGATTAGCAGCGGCGTGTAGGTGGTGGCCGACGGGGGTGGCCCTGAACGCTTTTCTGCGTTGGCTTTTTCCATCATTCTGTTCAACTGGGCGATGTATCCCTTCATGATCAGTCTCCAGAATCACCGGTGGCGGAAATCAGACGATGGCTCACGCTCAGATCAAGCGAGGCATGCCTCGGCTGCCGAAGTGCAACTGAGGCGGCCGAAAACCCTCTGATGGCAACGGTTTTCATTGAATTGCCTCACTTGCTTCTCTTTTTATAGAAAAAAGAAAAAGAATAATAGATATGCCATCGGGGGCCGTCTTCTCCCTCTGCATATTCCCCGACAAAACGCCATGAAAGTATTTTGGCGAAAAGTGCCAAAATCCGAGAATACGCTGCCGTACCAACGGTTTGATCCGAGGCAACATCTGAGGCAGGTCCGAGGCGGGGTCAAGTATTCGAGGCATGAACTGAGGCAATTCAGGCTGCCGGCCTTGTAAGGGGTTTGCTGAACTCCGCAGCCCAGCTCGCCTCGGGTTGTTTTGCCCAGTAGTCGGCACGCGTGATTGCCATGAGGCGGACCTTTTTCCCCTTGGCAGCGCGTACCTGATTGCCACGCGCAAATGCGCCGAGCCTCTTTGCTGCACCGGTCATCGTCTTCGCTGACGTACCCTTCCGGCTCATCTCTTGATCGTACCGATTGGCAAGCTCATGGCCCGACAATACTTCTCGACCTAGTACCTGCGCCACATCCGACGCCATCAGATCAGCTAGCCAGGTCTCAAGATCGGAACGGTTGTCCTGAACCATTTGCTGCTTCGCTGCTGTCATGGGCGCGGGTGCCTTGGGATTGAAGGCCGAGACGTCGTGACGCTGAAGAAAATATAGGAGAGCTCCAAGCCCGCCGTTGTCGCGCCAGAGTGCAAAGTCCTTGGCCTCCGAGTCCGGCAACCGGTCGGCAGTAATCTCCCAAACGAAATAGCGCCGGTCTGCGTCGTCGACAAACAGTGCGTCGTGGTGGTTGGACAGGAAGATGAAGTTCAGCAGGTTCGAAACTTCACGGGCTGGCTGATACTTTTCGTTGGCATACAACGTCGATCCTGTAATCAAGCCCTTCAACTTGTCGGTGTCCTGTCGGCGGTCGGACTTGGAAACCTCGTCGCCGATCACGAACACCTTGCGATTTGCCCACCCGTTGAAATCGCTCCCGAGTTCAGCCTGACCAATCACGGTGGCGTGAGTCGGACCAATGATCTGCGAGATGCATTCAAACAGCAGGTTTTTCCCAACTCCCTGTTTCTGGCTCCAAAACGCCAGCGACACGTGCATCTTGACGTCAGGATGTTGTATCAGATGGGCAAGCCAATCAACGGTGTAGCGTAGCTCCGGCTTCGATGGTATCAGCCGCGCCAACAACTTGAGGAACGGCAGGGGTTTGCCTTGTGCAGGGGCAATGGCAAATCCCTGCCATTCGTTCAAGCAGTTGTCATCCGTGACCGTGCCGCTTGATGGGCGCATGACCAACTGGCGGTGTTGCCGCCGTTCCGGCTGTTTCAGCCATGCCGTGCCGATGCCGAACTTTTTTGAATTGCCTCCGACATTCACGCTGACCGTCTGATTGTCCATTTGCGTCTTGACCTTGGCTGGCTCTATAAAGTCGCCGTACTCCAGGCGATAGATGCTGGCGTCCGCTTCGATCCACGCATATTTCTGGTTGATCTCGGCCACCCAGTCCGGGGCAACCAATGTTCCCGCCTCGGTACTTGATCCAAGTGACATGCGCAAATCGTCAATGGTCAAGCTGGGATCAAACGCGTTCGCCAGCACCAGGGCTTCAACCAGAAAATCGTCTTTGCTTTCCCCTCTGTGCTGAAACGCTAACGGGAACAGTATCCAGAACTGGTCTAGCGTGGACGCGCCTCTGAGTATTGGTAGCATAGTCATGGCGTCATTTCCGTCTGCGGTTCATGCTCAAAGCCCAGTGCCATTGGGGAATTGATCTTGCCGTTGAACCGGCAGGCATCGCAGATATTCGGACTGATATCGGCAAAGTGAGTGCAGCGGGTCGGTCGCTTCCCCTCCCGATGGATACGAGCAACGCGATCCTGAAGTTCCTCATCAGTGAAATCGTCGTAGCCATTACTGCATTCGCGGGAAAGATTAGGATCGCAGTGCTCCGTAATCCTGAGAGCCGCCCACCATCGGGGCTCACAAACATCGCCTCGCAATGCATGGATGACTGCCATCTGTGGGCAACGCTGGATGATTTTGTGAATGCTTGGGGGTTTTTTTGGAAGAAATCTGTCTTCCAGTTCACGAAGCGTCGTTGGTTTCCATGGTGGCGCCGGAACCCACTCGCCATCCGCAGTCTGTTGGACTCGTGTGTTCTTTGCAAAGAGGCTTTCAGCTTCGACTTGCAGAAAAGCTGAAACGGTCGGATATTCCGATCCACGAAATACCCAGTAGGCCTTTTTCCGGAAGAATTCTTGGCACTGTGGAGACATCGAATTCCATGGCGGCATTATTCGGTTCATCTGGTTCCCAGGGATATCAATTTCGCACAGGGCCTTTACCTGATCCGGCGAAAGCGAACCGTACAAGTCTGCCGCAGGAAAGTCGATTGGACGTCTGTTGGCTGCGTCTGGCATGCAACTGAGCGCCAACGCTGTTTGGTCAGCACTAAGCAAATCGCCAAACTTAAAACGTGACAACATCGATTCCAGTATTTCAACGAGTTCTGTCTGCTGTTCTGGGGTAGGTAAAACTCTTGCGGTCATTTGGCCACCCCGCTCAACACTCGGCGCGCGCTACCGACTCGAATGAGCCTCGACTTACCGATGGTGAACGACTCGATCAATCCAGCTCGAATATCGCGGTAGGTGCTTGCGCGTGACCTTCCGCTGATGGCAGTCCAAAAGGCAATGGGAATGCCCGCCTCGTTCGGCAGACGTGAAAATAACTCTAAGGATAAATATGCCATGGCAATTCCTTTGAAGACAATTCCGAAATACCGCCGCAAGGCAGCGCTTTGCATTCCGGAGACTCTGCCCTTTAGGGCCAGCCATATAGTCCGATTCGATCTTCGAACTAATGTGAGAGTCAAACAGCCGTCTTCGCTGTCGTTACCGTTCAACCATGTGGACTGTGTTTATCGATCCAGCCAGTCTCTCCATGGCAGCATGTGTCAAATCGTACACCCATGAAACAAGGCGCGTCAACATGCTTTTTGCGTACCCTCACTAATGGGGGTTTACTGCTTGCGCGACCCGCCCCGTGCATCGCCGCCGCAGGCTCCTTTGCATTCGTCGCGGCTTCTATCTTTACCTTTGGCATCGACTTGATCGTTACCCTGACACGCATTCCGGCGCGCGTGGACATATTCACCAATGCGTCGAGACGGCATTCATCGATCTTGCCTTACGTTGCAACGGGCGACCAACTATGCCGCCAACTTCAACGCCTTGATTTTTGGCCGCGCAACCTGTGTCGCCTGCCACAAATCCCATGCAGTCTGCATCGTCAGCCACGATTCCGGCTCGGTCTTCAACCATGCCGCCAGACGCAGCGCCATATCCGCAGTAATTGCCGCTCTACCGTTGACGATGCTGGAAATATGCTTGCGACTGCATCCGAGCGCCAGCGCCGCCGCCGTAATGCTTACTCCCGCAGGCTCTAGCCAAAGCCCTTGCAATACTTCGCCCGGATGGGGCGGATTGTGCATTCTGCCCATACAGCCTCCTAATGGTAATCCTCGTAATTGACGACTTCTGCGTCGCCATCAACAAACCGAAACGTAACTCGCCAATTTGCTTGCACTGTTACCGACCATATTCCCTTCCTGTCACCCTTCAGCGGGTGCAAGTCCAAGCCTGGGGCATTCATGCCCTCGACCACTGCAACTGAATCGAGTAGGCCAAGGATCAACCGCAAGCGCTTGCCGTGCATGGCCTGAATGCCCTTGGTGCTGCCTTTGCGGTAGAACAGCTCCAAGCCTTTGTGAGCGAACGAACGAATCATGATCAACTGTAACTTAAATGGTTACGCTCGGCAAGCCCTACGCCTGCCGCTGCAACAATGGAACGACATTGTCGGCGTCCTCACGCGTGAGCAGTTCAAGACGGTCGCCCAATAGCTGCCATGCCTGCTTCATTTCGGTGGCGTAATCGTGGCGCTGATACACACGCTTCATTCGATTCTGCTCGACGTGATTCAGGCATCGTTCGACGACATCCGGCGCGACCTTCAATTGAACCATCAGGGTGGCAGCGGTTCGGCGCAGGTCGTGCGGCGTCCACTTGCCGCCCGACAGGATCAGGGCATCGCCATTGGCGCTGCGTTTGCTCATGGCGTCCTTGTCGGGTCGCTGGCGGTCGGCTACTTGCTTGGCGATGGATTTCAGGTCGACATGGCTATCAGTGAGCCGGGCGGGCATGACCCATGGGCAGGCAACGTCTTGCCCTTGGGCGTCCTTCTTTGTGCCGTTTATCGCTTTGAGTGCCTGAAATTTGGCGAGGGCAAAATCGGACAGGGCAATAGTATGTTCTCTGGCGTTTTTGGCGTTCGCGGCAGGAATGCGCCACGTCCCGGCTCCCAGATCGACATGCTCCCAGCGTGCCTGCAATATCTCGCCAATGCGGCAAGCAGTGCCAAGCTGTATCGACAGTGCCAACTGATTCGCCTTTGTCATCCCGGCAATCGGCAGCTCTTTCCAGAGGGCCTTGATTTCTGCAGCGGCCAGCACGCGCTCGCGCTCGACCTTTTCGCCGTAATCGTTGCGCTTCAGGTGGCTGGTCGGGTCGTTCTCAACAAGATCGCGCTTGATGGCAAAGCCAAACATCTGCCGGAGATCGCCGAGCAGGTTTCGGGCAAGGATGCGCGCGTCGCGCTCAACTACGTTGTCGAGAATGGCCGCCACGTTGGCCCGTTTCACATCCTCGGCGGCCAGATCGCCCAGCACCGGCAGCACGTCCTTGCTAAAGCTGCGCCGGACCTCCTTGCCGCCATCCTTGCGCGCGGATAGTTCGACGCGCTCCCAGCGTTCGAACAGTTGCTTGACGGTCAGGCGGGCCGACACGGCAGCCAATGCGCTACGCTGGGCTTCCTGTTCGGCCTCGCGCTGTACGCGGAGCAATTGCGGGTCAATGTCTCGCTTGATTGACTCCCGGCACTCGTTGCGCTTGAGGCGGGCCGCCGCCAAAGGAAGATCGGCAAGACTGCCGAAGCTGATCTTCCTCTTTCTGCCGTCAGGTCCGAATCGGTAGATGAACATCCAGTCCTTTGATCCATCCGGGCGGATTCGAAGGTATAGGCACTGGCCATCCGTCAGCAGGTATTCCTTATCCTTGGGTTTTGCCTTTCGAATTGCCAGGTCATTCAGGAGATCAGTCGCCATGTCGCTACCTCATTCGCCATCTTTCTAGGGGACCCGCTAGGGGAACCATTTTGTCGCGTCGCAGTGGAATTATATGCGACGAACTGAGACGATAGCAAGAGGCGAATTGCCTTTTTCTTATTGTAATACAGTGTGTTATATATTATCAAACCTCCATAGGTAGGGGTTTAGATATTGCATGGAACCTATCTACGAACCAAGGGGTAGGGAGTTCGAATCTCTCCGGGCGCACCAGTAAATCAAGGGGTTAGCGAAAGCTAGCCCCTTATCATTTGTGGCTGGCTAGCACCGGGCTAGCATAGTGATGGAGTTGATAGCCCGGCAATGCCCGTATCGCCAGCGCCGACTTTCACCACCATCTGACCACCGGCAACGCCGGCCAGCGCCCGCGCCCTCCGGCGCGGAAGCGACCCACACCACCCACGCGAAGCGCCAGACTAGCCACGCCGAGCGCAGCGAGCCGACATGGCCGTTGGCCGGGCTGGGGCGCAAGACATAACCGACCATTACCCGAACCCGCAGGGCGCGCAGCGGTAGGCTGGGGAGGGAGCGAAGCGGAAGGGGCCACGGCCTACTTTGGGTAATGCGCGGTTATGTTTAATCGCGCAGCGATTTACCCCTGCCCGGCGGTGTGCAGTCGAGCGCAGCGAGCACCCTGGCGGGTTCAAGCCAACAAACGCGAAGCGCCAACTGGTGTGGCCTTTGACTGGCAATCCCGCGCAGCGGGTTTGCCTTGGCCGTGTGCGACCTGCGAAATGGAGCAGGAATGAGGTGGAACGCGGGTGGGTTTGCCGCGTAGCCGCCGAATGGATGCGCAATGCAGCAGGTGGCACGGTCTTGACCTTCAAGGCTGACACGCCCCGAAAGCGGAGCCGTCCGCTTCACCGCAGGTAAGCGGCGGCGGGCCACGAAGTGCAGGAGGTCGAGCAGCGGTGTTGCCACCCACTGACCACCGGCGCAGCCGGCCAGCGAGCGCGCCAGCGGCGCGGAAGCGGCCCACAACCACCCTGACGCGGCGCAAGGGGAAGAGCCGTAGCCGGTGGGCGCTCTCTGCCCGCCGGCCCCGCAGGGCAGGCTCTGAAGCGGTGCGCCGCGCTAACTGGGCATCTACCAGCGCAGCCGACGAAGCCATGAGCGAAGCTGATGGCGCAGGCGGCGGGCAGTACGCACGAAAGCCCGGACAGACTATAAGTCGGCGCCGGCGGGACGGCGACCGCAGGAGAGGCGAAGCCAGTGGCGAAGCCTCTGGCGCGGTGCAGGATGTGACGAGGTAGCCGCCTGCAAGCCGCAAGCAGGCGAGCGGGGTTTTCGCTGGCCTGCGCAGTGTCGCAGCGGCGGCGGGGCAGGAGCAGCAGCGGTGAGCGAAGGCACTGAGCCGTGGCGCGGGGTTTTGCGCGACGGCGGGCATCCAGTACGCGACGCGGTAGAGATGGCGCGGGGCTTGCGGGGTTGTTGCAAGCGCCGTGACAGAGCGGGCGAAGGTGCAGCGCGTCGCAGTCGGTCGGCGATCCCGAATGCAACATCACGCAAATCCAAATCGCGCCCGGGTCGAGGGGGGGCCAGGGGGGAATCGAAGCAACACCCCCATCCCCTTTTTATACCTATCTCATATGGAGCTTGGCCCAGAATCGGACTTGTATCCCTTATATGCCCTCCGGTCGCTTAGAAATTTGACGCCATAATGCAAGGTGCACTTTCGGCGATGAAGATGCGTTTGTTGCGGCGGTCAAGACTTTTGTTGTCCGGCTCGTTGCGTGACCGGCGGCAATGCAGCGGTATGCGGCCGGTGGCGCCGAATTCGTGGCTGACGGCAGCCGGCCATCAGCAGACAACCGAACCGCTCCTCCATAGCTGACGTTCGCTTGGAGATATTTCTCCGAAGCAGCCGTTCAATCGGCGCGCACTGACTTTTTCGATTGGCCGGCTCGTGTACGGCTGGAGCAAACAGTAAGAATCTGCGCTTTCGTCCGAGACTTTGGCCCAAGTATCTGACAAAACCTCGCGGAGCTTCCCGAATAGATCTGGCAATTTCTTCCGTCGCGACCTCATCTGGCCAGAAAGTGTTGCGGGTTCAGGCTCAGTGTTCGGCGTACGCCAGACCTGTGTCTGATCCGGGTTTCGTGGTCGGATCCGCCCGCATCCAAGACTCCAGCGCGCCGGCATGGCGCACCGGCTAAACGAGGTATGCAGTGCCTGCGGTACGTGTCGCCGAAGGCAATTCGCCAAACATGCGCCTGTAATCGGATGAAAACTGCGACAAGTGCCAGAAACCCCAATCGGCGGCAACATCGCTGATGCGAGTATTTTCGCCGCGCTTGATGAGATCGCGCTTGGCTCCATTGAGGCGCAGCATCTTCAGGTAAGTGGCGGGGCTTTCCCCCAGGACCGCCTGAAAGCAGTTCTGCAAGGTGCGCAACGAAACATAGGTGTGCTTGCAGACATCGATCATGGTTGGAGGTTCTTCTCGCCTATCCAGGGCATAGGCGCGGGCTCGCTGCACCACCTTCTTGGCTTTGCCGGTGATGCGCCTTTCCTCCTTGCAGGGTTCGCCGCAAAGCAGGTTGACGATCAGTCCGGCGAGTTCATCGTGCAGTTGCCTTACGACCGCAACGGGCAATTTGTCGTCCGGGCGATTCAGCAGCTCGCGCATCAGGCTGGTTAGGCTGGTACGCAGGCTTTCTGCCGCCTGACGATCGCGCAGCGGACTTGCGGAAAGCCGGCGCACGCGTTCCCGCGTCGAGCCGGGCATGTCGTCGCACCAGCTTTCGAGCTGTTGCGTAGGCAAACCAAAACCCATCATGGAACTGGTCTTGGGTGTGGTCAGGACCAATTCGCCCTGCCCTTCGAGAAACAGCACGTCGTCCATGCCCACTGCACCGCCGTGCCAGCGCGCCTCGCCGGACATCGCCGAGAACACCCCGAGCGCCACCGTATCCTTGCAGCATTGCCCGGTCTGGAACACGGCCTGCGACAGCTCTTCCTGGAAGATGTGGAAATTGTCGAATTCGATCTCCACCAGCCGGCTGCGAAATGCGCCGCGTGAAATCTGGTCGTAGTTCTGGTTCCAGCCGGCAAGTTGTCCGGCATGATCCTGCGAGTCGAGCAACTCGCGGTCGCGCCGATAGGCGCGAGTCGCCTCGGTTTCAGCTGTTGTCATCTACTCCTCCGCCGGTATCGATCTGACGCCGATCACCGTAACGGCAAATGGTCATTCATTTTGCCAATGAGGTCAAGCTGCACTGCACCCAAGATCAAGCCATTTTTGACCGCGTGATACAGATCGTATCCATCGCGGAATTGCTGAAGATAGATAACGCCGCGCGCCTGCCGCGACTAAAGTCCTCCGCAAAGACCGGCGCATCGATCGCTCCGGATGAGGAACAGCCCATATGGACGATTACCCGAAGCTAAGGCTTTATATCGACGGCCGCTGGATCGAAGGCACCGACTCCGGCAGCATGGCGGTGGAAAATCCTGCCGACGGCAGCGAGCTTGGCCAGCTTCCCATGGCCGGCGACGCCGAGCTCGACGCGGCACTGGCAGCCGCCGAGCGCGGCTTCAGGATGTGGCGTTCGCGTTCGGCGTTCGAGCGCTTCCAGGTGATCACGCAGGCGACGCGGCTGATGCGCGAACGGGCGCCGCGGATTGCGCGTGCGATCACCCTGGAGCAGGGGAAGCCCCTGGCCGAGGCGCTGCGCGAAGTGCAACTGTCGGCCGACATCATCGATTTTCTTGCGGAAGAGGGTAAGCGCCTGTACGGACGCACGGTGCCGCCGCGCCAGGCCAACGTCCTGAGCCAGACCGTGATGCGCCAGCCGGTGGGACCGGTGGCGGCATTCACGCCCTGGAATTTCCCGGTCAATCTGCCCAGCCGCAAGCTGGGCGGCGCGCTGGCCGCAGGATGCAGCGTGATCATCAAGCCGGCCGAGGAAACGCCGGCGAGCTGCATGCTGATCGTCGAGGCATTTCATGACGCCGGATTGCCGCCGGGCGTCATCAACATGGTCTGCGGCGAGCCGGCGAAGATCTCCTCCACGCTGCTTGCCGCGGAGCCGATCCGCAAGGCGTCGTTTACCGGATCGGTCGCCGTCGGCAAGATGCTGGGCGAACTGGCAGCGCGCGGCCTGAAGCGTTACACGGCAGAACTTGGCGGCCACGCGCCGGTTATCGTCTGTGCCGACGCCGATATTGCAAGCGCGGCGAAGCTGGCAGTAGTTGCCAAATTCCGCAATGCCGGACAAGTCTGCGCCTCGCCGATACGTTTCTATATCCACGAATCCCGCTATATCGAGTTTCGCGATCGCTTCGTTGCCCATGCCAAGGCGCTCAAGGTCGGCCCCGGGCTCGACCCGGGCAGCGACATGGGGCCATTGATCCATGGCCGCAGGCTGCGTGAAATGCAAAGCTTCGTTGATGACGCGCTGGCAAGAGGCGGCGAGCTGTGCTGCGGCGGACAGGTCTTGCCCGGCAAGGGGTATTTCTATCCGCCGACCGTGCTCGAGTGCGTGCCCGCGGCTGCCCGCGTGCAGCAAGTCGAACCCTTCGGCCCGATCGCGCTGCTGCAGCCATTTTCCACGCTCGACGAGGCACTGGCCGAGGCCAACGGCCTTGCCGTCGGCTTGAGCGCCTACGCCTTCACGCGCGACCTGGCGACCGCGCATCGCCTGGGCGAAGAACTGGAAGCGGGCATGGTCGGCATCAATCATTTCGGCGTATCGCAACCGGAAACGCCGTTTGGCGGCTGGAAGGAAAGCGGCATGGGCCAGGAAAGCGGCATGGAGGGCCTGCTCGCCTACACCGAGGTGAAGCTGGTGAGCATTGCGGCCTGATGCCCGACGCGACCAAAGAACCGCAATGATCGAATCGGTGGACACAGTACCAACATGCCAAAACAATTGAAGACCGTGCTCCTGGTCGCCACCTGCGACACCAAGGCCGACGAGATACGCTACCTGCGCGAGGAACTGGTGCGCATGGGCGGCGCCGGACTGATCATGGATGTCGGTGTTTTGGGCGAACCCGGTTTCGCGCCGGACATTGCCAATACCGCCGTTGCCGCCGCTGCCGGGGCGACGCTGGAGGAGCTCGCCGCACTCGGCGACGAAAATCAGGCCATGACACGCATGGCGGTCGGCGCCGTGGCGCTTGCGAAAGACCTCCATGAACGGAGCGTGGTGCATGCGGTGATCGTGTTGGGCGGCACCATGGGAACCGATCTGGCCCTTGACCTTACCGGCGCCTTGCCCCTCGGCGTGCCAAAACTGGTGGTGTCAACGGTTTCTTTCTCACACCTGATTCCGCCCGAGCGGATTGCGCCGGACCTGATGATGATCCTCTGGGCCGGCGGACTCTATGGTCTCAACAGCATCTGCCGAACCATGTTGAGTCAGGCCGCCGGCGCCGTCCTTGGCGCCTGCAGCGTGACGGTGCCGGCGCGCAATTCGCGTCCGGTCGTCGGCATGACCTCGCTGGGCAAGAGCTGCCTCAGTTACATGACGATCCTCAAGCCGGCCCTGGAGGCCCGCGGCTACGAGGTTGCGGTCTTTCATACCACCGGAATGGGCGGCAGTGCCTTCGAAGCCCTGGTGGCGCAAGGGCGTTTCGTTGCGGTGCTGGATCTCAGTCTGCAGGAAGTCAGCAATCACGTGAACGGCTCCATCGTCACCTCCGGCGCCGGGCGACTGGAGGCTGCCGGACGCGCCGGCGTGCCCCAGATCGTCGCTCCCGGCGCGGTCGACATGATCGACCTGCCGACCTGGGAGCCGCTGCCCAAGCGCTACGCGGAGCGGGCCTATCACGCGCACAACCGGTTGATCGCGTCGGTGGCGACGACGTCGCCCGAACGTTGCGCGACGGCGCGCTACATCGCCGACAAGCTGGCGCATGCGACCGGGCCGACGGCGCTGGTGCTGCCGCTCAAGGGCGTTCAGGAATGGGACCGTCCCGAGAGGGCGCTGCATGCACCCGAAGCCCACGGCGCTTTTATCGACGAGCTGCGGGGGCACGTGCAAGCTCCGGTGCAACTCGTGGAGCTTGACGCACATATCAACGACGAGGAATTTTCCGCCGGCGTGCTGGCGATCTTCGACGAATGGGTGGCGCGCGGCGTGATCGGCGCCGGCCAGGCAGGCGTGTCATGAGGATCAGGCCCGCCGGCCTGCTGCTGGATTTCGGCAGCGTGCTGACCTATTCCCTGTTCGAAAAACATCGCGATACCGAAGCCGTACTTGGCCTGCCGGCGCACAGCCTCGACTGGCTGGGGCCGCTCGATCCCGCGACCGACGAGCTTTGGCGCGCCATGCAGGACAACCGGATCACCGAACGCGACTACTGGGCGCGGCGCGCCGACCAAATCGGGCGCGCCTGCGGCGAGTCCGGCTGGGACATGCACGCGCTGCTGAGCCGGGTGCGGCATACCCAGCCCAATGCGGCGATCCGCGCTGACATGCGCGCCCTGGTGCGCGCCGCCGCGCGTGCCGGAATCAAGGTCGGTATCCTGTCGAACGAACTCGAATTGTTCTACGGCCGGAGCTTTCTCGATCGGCTCGACATCATGGCTGACATCGCCGTGGTCGTCGACGGCAGCCACAGCAAGATCCTCAAGCCCGATGCCGCGGCCTACCGCGCGGCGGTGGACGCCATGCAGCTGCCGCCGGCCCGACTGCTGTTTGTCGACGACCAGTTTCGCAACATCGCCGGCGCCCAGGCGGCTGGTCTGCAAACCCAGTATTTCGATCTGCGCGACGTGGCCGGTTGCTGCGCCGCCATTGCCGCGCGCCTAAGTCTCGATCTCTCACCCGGAGCCATGCAATGAAGCGTTTCAGCAAGGAAGAACTCAAGGCCAACAACGCACGCTATCTTTGGCATCCCATGGCGCAGCCGAAGGCTATGCGCGAAACCCCGCCGGACATCATCGCGCGCGGCGAAGGCAGCTGGATCTGGGATATCGACGGCCACAAGATGGTCGACGGGGTCGGCGGCCTGTGGAGCGCCAACCTCGGATTCGGACGCAGCGAGATCCGCGATGCCATCGTCGCCCAGCTCGACGAACTGGCCTTCTACAACGTGTTTCGCGGCACCACGCACCCGCGCGCGATCGAGTTGTCGACGCGCATGGCCGAATTCATGCGCGAAGACGGCGTGGTCGCCAGTTTCTTTTCCAACGGCGGCTCGGATGCCGTCGAGGGCGCGCTGAAGCTGGCGCGCCAATACTGGAAGATCCGCGGCCAGCGCGACCGGACCAAGTACATTGCGCTGCGCCAGGGTTATCACGGCGTGCATTTCGGCGGCATGAGCGTGAATGGCAATACCAATTTCCGCCGCGCCTACGAGCCGCTCTTGCCGGGCTGCTTTCATATCGACACGCCCTGGCTCTACCGCAACCCCTACACCGACGACCCGCAGGAACTGGGCGAAATCTGCGCCCGCCAGCTGGAGCGGGAGATCGTGTTCCAGGGGCCCGACACCGTGGCGGCATTCATCGCCGAGCCTGTGCAGGGCGCGGGAGGCGTCATCGTGCCGCCGCCCAACTACTGGCCGCGTATCCGCGAAATCTGCGACAAGTACGAGGTGCTGCTGATCGCCGACGAGGTGGTGACGGGCTTCGGGCGTACCGGCCACATGTTCGGCACCCGCATGTGGGGCGTCAAGGCCGATATGTGGTGCCTGGCAAAAGGCCTCTCTTCGGGCTATATCCCGCTCGGCATGACCGCCATTGCGGGCAAGGTGGCGGAGGTTTTCGACGGCGGCGATGCGGCCTTGGGGGCGGTCACCCACGGCTACACCTACAGCGCCCATCCGGTGGCCGCCGCCGCCGCCCTGGCGACCCTGGACATACTCGAAAGCGAGGACGTAGTCGGCAATGCGGCGCGCCAGGGCGAGCATCTGCTGCGCCGCATGCGTGAAATCGGGGCCGGCTCACGCCTGGTCGGCGACGTGCGCGGCGTCGGCCTGATGGCCTGCTTCGAACTGGTTTCCGACAAGGCGACCAAGGCCAGTTTTCCGCGCGGCGCCAACGAACCGATGGCCATTGCGCGCGCCGCCTACGAAATGGGGGCGATGGTCCGGGTTTCCGGACCCAATATCATTCTGTCGCCCGCGCTGACCATCTCGCGGGAACAGATCGATCTGCTCTGCGATATTCTTCAGCAAGCATTCAACAAGGTCGAGGGCAACTGACCCAGACCGCCAAAGGAGTGGGCATGGACAAGCAGCCGGGCATCAAGAGAGGCATTGGATTCTTCTCGCTGTTCTGCATCGCCATCGGCGTCATCGTCGGCCAGAGCACCATCGTTTCCCTGCTCCAGGCCGCGGGAATCGCCGGCTGGGGATTTCTCGGCGCGATGGCCATCGCCTACGTGCTGATGCTCTGCAACTCCGCCACCTTCGCCGAGCTGGCCCTGATGATGCCCCGCCACGGCGGCTTGAGCGCGTATTGCGAGGCCTCGCTGGGCCACTTTCCCGCCATCTTCGCGGTGTTCGCCGGCTACGTCGTGCCGGCGCTGTTCGGCCAGGCGGCGGAGCTGATGCTGGTCGACAGCGTGATGGCGCAACTGCTGCCGGGTACGATGCCGACCATGGGCTGGGCGGTACTGCTGCTCGCGGTCCTGGTGCTCCTGAATTACCTCGGCACCGACGTGTTCGCGCGCACGCAAACCCTGTTGACCGTCGTGATGCTGGTTTTCCTCGCCTTGACCGGCATCGTCGCCGCCAGCGGGGGGTTCCACGCCGGCGCTCCCGTGGCCAGCGGTGCCGGCCTGGCCGCAATGGCCGAAAACGTTACGGTGATCGGCGTGGTGTCGCTGGTGCTTTACTCCCTGATCGGCACCGAATTCGTCACGCCCCTGGCGGAGGACGCCGAGAATCCGGCGCGCGACATTCCGCGCGCGATGTTCATCGGCCTCACGGTGGTGACCATCGCCAACGCCTTGTTCTGCATCGGCGCCGGCCTGCTGTTGTCGCGCGAAACCCTGACGACCGCCGCCACGCCGCACCTCGAGTATGCGGTCGCCGTCTTCGGCCCGGTGGCCAAACTGGTGTTCGGCGCCATCGCGATCACCGCCACCGCCAGCCTGGTCAACACCGTGCTCGGGGCCTTGCCGCAAATGCTGCACGGCATGGCGATGAGCGGCCAGGTGTTCCCGGTGTTCAAGCACCTGAGCGCGCGTTATCGCACCCCCTGGGTGGCCCTGCTGTTCGTTGCCTGCCTGCCGCTGGTCGGGGTGGCATGGTCGGGCGGCGATGTCGGCAATATTCTGCCGCTGATCATCGCCGCGGCGAGCGCGTGGCTGATTTCCTACATGATTGCCCACCTGGCACTGATCGTCCTTCGCCTGCGCATGCCGGATGCGCCGCGGCCTTATCGCGTGCCCCTGTTCCCGCTGCCGCAGGTGATCGCGATACTCGGCCTCGGCTACGTGGTCGCCAACAGCGCGCCGGCGCCAGAGCTGGTCGCGCCGATATTCACCTCCCTGGGCATGGTGCTGACGCTGATTGCGGTGATCGGCGCACTGTGGATCAAGATATTCATGAAAAAGGGCCTGTTCGAGGCCAATCCGGCGTTGGCCGGCGAGATGCCGAAGCATCATTGAGTTGATCGGGAGTCAGTTGTAATGCATATCGGAGTACCAGCGGAAATCAAGATTCACGAATACCGCGTCGGGCTCACCCCGGCGGGGACCCGGGAACTGGTGCGCTGGGGACATCAGGTCACGGTGCAGGCCAATGCCGGCAAGGCGATCGGCTTCACCGACGAGCAATATGCCGCGGCCGGGGCGCAAATCGCCGCCACGGCCGCTGAAATATTTGCCGGCTGCGACATGATCATCAAGGTCAAGGAGCCTCAGCCAGTCGAATACCAGCAGTTGCGCCGCGGACAAATTCTCTACACCTACCTCCATCTGGCGCCGGATCCGCTGCAGACGCAGGGCCTGATCGACAGCGGCGCGATATGCATCGCCTACGAAACCGTGACCGACGGGCGCGGCGGCCTGCCATTGCTGGCGCCGATGTCCGAGGTAGCCGGGCGCATGTCGATCCAGGCGGCGGCCAAGGCGCTAGAAATATCGTCCGGCGGTTCAGGGGTGCTGCTAGGCGGAGTGCCCGGTGTGGCCCCGGCCCATATTACGGTCATCGGCGGCGGCGTGGTCGGCATCCATGCCGCGCGCATGGCGCTGGGACTGGGAGCGCAAGTGACCATCCTCGACCGTTCGCTGGCGCGCCTGAGGGAAATCGACAACGACTTCGGCGGGCGGATTAGCACCCTGTTCTCGACCCATGACGCCATCGAGGCCGAAATGCGCATTGCCGACGCGGTGATCGGTGCGGTGCTGATCCCCGGGGCTACGGCACCGAAACTGGTCACGCGGGAAATGATCGGACTGATGAAGCCGGGATCGGTACTGGTCGATGTCGCGATCGACCAGGGCGGATGCGCCGAAACCTCGCGCGCAACCACCCATCAGGACCCAACCTATGTGGTCGATGGCGTGATCCACTACTGCGTCGCCAACATGCCCGGCGGCGTCGCCCGGACATCGACCCAGGCGCTGACCAACGCTACGCTGGAACATGCCGTTGCGATTGCCAACAAGGGCGTCAGGCAAGCTTTGCTGCACGACCACAATCTGCGCAATGGACTCAACATCTGCGGCGGCAGCGTTACCTGCGAGGCCGTGGCCGGGGAACTCGGCCACCCCTATGTGGCGGCGGAGAAGGCGCTGGCGACGATCGGCTAGGCCAAGAGTCGGCGCTGGCGACACGGCGAGGCCGCGCTAGCGCGTGGGCTTAGCGCTCCGTGGCAGTTACTAATCCGCGCTTGGAGAATGTCAGCAGCGAGCCGTCGCCGGCGACCGCTGCCGCAGTCAGCGCAAGCCTGTCGTCCCGCTGCCGGGCGACGAAACTGATACCCCCGTCGCTGCTGCTCAGCGTCACGCCGTCGAGCCCTACGCCCCACAGCGTGTTCCCCGACTCCACCAGATCGGTGATGGAACTCTTGGTATGGGTGGTCGACTGACTCCATGACTTTCCGCCATCAATGCTGCGGTATGCGGTTCCGCGCAAGCCGGCCACTATCAGGGCGCCGTCACGCAGCACCAGTCCGGTCCAAAACGAGCCCTTGTAGCCGGTGTCCAGATAAGTCCAGGTCAACCCGCGGTCTGCGGAGCGCATTACGGTACCGCGCTCGGCGGCGATGTATAGAACATCACCCTGGTTGCCGAAAACCTTGAACAGATTCCGGTCGCCCCTGCCGCCGTCGGGCGGCTTCGGCAGGCTCACGCCGTTCCAGCTCTTGCCGCCGTCCTGCGTCGTCAGCAACAGGGACCAGAGCCCGACGGCAACGCCGTTGTTGCGATCGATGAAATGCACCGAGAACAATGGCCGATCTGTCGTCGTGTCGAGGCGCTGCCGGGTCCAGGTCTCGCCGCCGTCCTCGGTGTGCAGGATCGCACCCCAATGGCCTACGGCCCAGCCGAACTTATCGTCGACAAAAGTCACCGCGGTCAGCGTGGCATTCACCGGTACTTCGCGCGCCTGTCGAAACGCGCCGCCATCGGAAATCATCACCGTGCCGTAGTCGCCGACCGAGACAACGCGCTTGCCGGCGCGTGCGGCGGCAAGCACGGGTGCCTTGCCCGCATACGAACTGGCGACAGCGGCTTGCGTGGTCAATGCAGCACCTGTCGCTGCGGCCGGCACGGCAAGCGGCAAGCCGAACAGGAAACTGAATGCAAGCAGAAGTCTGGGATTCATATCGATGGTTCAATGCGTCAGGATGCCCGGCGCGCGGACGGGACCGCGGCGCGGAAAAAGTCGCTCCAGCCAGACCGCAAGAGCCGGCAGTGCGGTCATTGCCATGATCATGTTGACCATGAACATGAAGGCCAGCAACTTGCCCATGTCAGCCTGGAACTTGAGTGCTGAGAAGCTCCAGGTCGCGACGCCGATCGCCAAGGTTACAGCGGTGAAGATGGTCGCCGTCCCGACTTCGAGTATCGAGTGCTCCAGGGCCTTGACGATAGGCTGGCCATGGGCCATGTGCATCTGCAGGCGGTTATAGATATAGAACGCATAGTCGACCCCGATGCCCACCGCCAGCACCATCACCGGCAGCGTCGCCACGGTCAGCCCGATCTGCAGCTCCTTCATGAACCAGTAGCCGATGAAGGTGCCCACCGTCAGCGGCAGGCAACAGGCGATGACGGCGCGGAAGTCGCGATACACCGTCGCCACCAGCACGATGATCGCAGCATACACGTACAGCATCATCGGCAGCTCGCTCTTCTCCACCTCGTCGTTGACCGCTGCCAGCACGCCGGCGTTGCCGGAGGCCAGACGTATCGTCACCCCCTCCAGTCGATAGCTATCGCGAAACGACTTGACCGCGTCGACCACCCGATTGATGGTCTTGGCCTTGTGGTCGCTGAGGAACAGATGAACCGCAGTCATGCTGCAGTCTTTTTTCATGTAGCCGCGGTTACGACCGATCTCGACGCTAAGCGCAGAATAGTTGCCCGGATCGATGGGCACCACGCTCATTTTCGGATTGCCCTCGTTGTAGCCTTCATTGAACACCCGCAACTGCCCCGCATAGGAATTCGCCGAGAGCACCCCGGGGACGTTCTGCATTGTCCAGGTGAACTGGTCCTGGTAGCCCCCGAGGGCGACGTTCTCGCAAGAGTCGGGGGCGGCCTCGAAGATCACGGTCAACCAGTCGAGGCCCGCGTCGTAGTTTTCGGCAATCGCCACGGCGTCGAGGTTGAAACGGGCGTCGGCACGCAATTCGGGCGCGCCGGGCTGCAGCGTGCCGATCACCCGATCGTGACTTTGCCAAACCGCTACGCCGAAGATCACGGTGGTGATGCCAATCACAACCAGCGCATTACGCGGTTCCGCAACCCGCGCGATGACGCGCAGCCAGCCAGCCCGTTGCTCGCGCTTGAGCATTGCCTCGTCGGCATACTGCTTGGTGAAGTTGAACATGGATGCCGTGATCGGCAGCATCACCAGATTGGTGATGATCTTGAAGCCAACGCCCAACGAGGCGGTGATCGCCAGTTCGCGCACCATCGGAATCGGAATCAGTATCAGTGTAATGAAGGAAACGAAGGCGGTCACCAGGGCCAGGGTGCCCGGAATCAGCAAGCCGGTGAAGCTGTTGCGCGCGGCTTCTTCGCTGGTCTTGCCATGCGAGAGTTCACGTACGATGAAGTTGATCTGCTGCACACCGTGCGAAACACCGATGGCGAACACCAGGAATGGCACCAGCACCGCCAGCGGATCGAGTCCATAACCCAGCAAGCGCAAGGCGCCGAACTGCCAAACCAGGGAAGTCAACGAACAGACTATGGGCAGAATGGTGAAGCGTATCGAGTGGCAGTACCAATACACTGCCAGGGCTGTCAGCAACAGCGCGATGCCGCAGAATTCGACGACGGCGGATGCGCCATCAGCGATATCGCCGATCTGTTTGGCAAAGCCGATGATCTGGATTTCGTAATCGCCATCCTCGAATTTGGCGCGGATCTGCTCTTCGAGCAGGCGGTTATAAACGATGTAATCAACTTTCTTGCCGTCCTTGTCGTACTCCTGGATCTCGGCGACGATCATTGCACTGCGCTGGTCGTGCGATACCAGCGTACCCACGAAACCACCCTGGCTGGCCGCACGCTGTATGCCGGCGATGATCTCTGGTGTAAGTTGCGGCGGCGTTACGGTCCCCGAAATCAATGGGTCGGCGCGAAAACCTTCCTCGGTGATCTCGTTGACGAAACTGTTCGGCGTCCATAAAGACTGCACGCCCAGACGGTCTATGCTGGGCAGATAGGCGACCGCCTGGGTCACCTCATACAGGCGGGTCAGCCCCTGCTTGGTCCAGATCGATCCCTGGCGGGCCTTGACCACCACATTGAGGCGATTGGCACCTAGTACGTCGTCACGATACTTGTTGAAGGTTTCGGTGTACTCGTGCCCGGAGGGCATTTGCTTTTCGAATCCGGCATCCATGCGCAACTGCAGCGCGAAATAGCCCATGAACACCGTAAATACCCCGAGCACTGCGAGGATGGGCAGGCGATAGCGGAAACAGAAAGATTCCAGTTGCTTCAGACGCCGCGTAAGAAACTGATCGAGGTCTTCAATTTGAAATAGTTTTGGCACTGGCGGTGGCAGCGGTGGTGGCGGCAAACAAGGGGTTTACGAAAACCGGCGGGCCATGGCCCGCCGGAACCGGAGATCGAATCAGAAGTTGTACGAAACGTAGCCACCGACGAAATCCCTATCCTTCAGCACTTGATGATACTCGGACTTGCCGCCCCAGAAAGTGGTGTAGTTGACGCCGGTTTGCCACTTCGCCGGGTTCTGCACGAAGTTGACATAGAAGTTCGCCGATTTCGCGCCCTCCTGCCAGAATGCCACCAGATTGGGTGTTTCGCCCTTCAGGGCGCCCATCATGAAGATGCCGGGAATCACCTGCCAGCCATTGATCAGCGTGCTGTCGTAGACCAGGCTGAAATCGAACATGTAGCCGAATGAATCTTTGGTGCCGGTGCCCTTGACCGTGTTTTTTGCACCATTGGCCGGCCAGCTATAGAGGCCACCCGCTATGACTTGATCAACCGTGACCGGCCCGCCAGTACCGTTAATCGTCCGGGTGTAGATCTTGTTCGGATCGGCCTCCGGATAGCGCGTCCACACGAACTCGCCGAGAAAGGTTCCCGTCTGCGCGCCGACCGCATCGAGGAACCAGCCGTGATCGCCGGGCGTCAGCGACAGGATGCCAGTCAAATGGGTCTGGTACTTCTTCATGTCGATCCAGCCGTCACAGTTATATGCGCCGGCTCCGGTGGCTCCTGGCGTAAAACTCTGCGCCGTCCCGCCAGTTCCTGTCGCTGTGCATGCCGAAAGCGACACGGCATCCTTCGGCCGATACGAAATCTCGGCGCCAACAGCCCAGTTTCCGATCGATGTATTGAGGCTCGCACCATACATCTTTCGGTTTTCTAGAAAAACGTTCTGCACAGAACCACCCGCCGCGGCGCCGGTATCAATCCACCAACGGCCATTTGGCGTCTTGTCGTGGTAATTCATGTAGTAGAAGCCAAGATTCAGATCGGAATCTGCCGGCGTCCAGCGAAATGAGAGTCCGTATTGCCCGGAGTTCTTAGGCGTCAGATCGGTGGTCTGAGGAAGCGCAAATGCGTTCCCAGACACCCCGACACCGACGCCCGCAAACCCTGGGGGACCATTGGCGGTCAGCTGGGCCTCCGCAGCCGCCAAAGTGAGACCGTTCATGCGTGCATAGGTCGCCGCGTCTATACCATTCAGCCGGCCACTTGTATCAAGATACAGCTGCTTGTGCGATCCCTTGCCGGCAAAATCGGCAACCGACCAGTAGCTGCCAACCGCGGGCAATTTGCTCCGGTTCCAGCTGGTCTGGTAATAGCCCTCGACGTTCATCCCCTTGCCGATACCGGTGGCCAGGCTGATGATGGGCGCCGGCAGGAACACTTCCTTCAACTGCATGCCCGGGCTGGACAGTCGGTTGATGTCCATGGCATTGGTGGAATTGATGCCACCGGGGGCAAACAGGCTTTCGCCCCAGCTCACCACCTGGTTGCCGACCCGCACCCGCGCGCGCTGATCGCCGATATTGAATTCCCTGCTGATCCAGAGATCCATCAGGTTTACATCCGAAGTCATCTGCTGTTTCGCATCCCCCAGCAGTTCGGTGCGGCGCGTCTTGTCGGCAGCGAAGTCATGCATCCAGTTCGCCCGCGCCATGACGGTTATCTGGGACGGCAGCTTGAGCAGCAGTTCGTGATTGCCCTTGAGATAGGTCGTAAAAAAATCGCCCTTGTTGTAGTTCATGTTGCCGTCGTCGCCATTTGACCAGACGGCGAAATCGGCGCTGGCGCCGCACGGCCCGGTGACATCGCCCACCAGGGAGCAACTCTGGTTCTTCAGGCGCTTGCCGAAGCCGAAGGTGACGGTCGAATCGAATGAACCCTTGACCGATTCACCCTCGAAGGTGAAGGCCTGAGCACCCAGTGAATACAGTCCTGCCAAAAACATCGCGGATGCGAGTCGTGTTGTCCTTGCTTTCATGTTCTTTTTCTCCCCAAAAGAATCAACGCTCGCTGATGGCGCGCAGGTTTTCAGCCGAATAGAACTCTTTCCTGAATTTCGCGTCTTTCGACTCGACCACCCAGCGCATATCGGTTCCTGCGCCCAGCGGACTCTGATCAAAAACAAAGCGCCCACCTTCCAGCATGTTGTATTGGACGAAGGCCGGGTTGTCGCAGCTGGAAGTTTCATAAACAGGGATTACGAAGCTCTCGCGCAGCTTCCACAGCTTGCCGTTGGCGTCGAAATCCTCGGCCACGGAGATCGCCCAGCTGTCCTCGTCCAGATAGAAAGTGCGCTTCGGCACCACGTGGCGTACACCGGCCTTGACCGTTGCTTCGACCACCCAGACTCGATGCAGTTCGTAGCGCCGCGCTGCGGGATCAATGCCTTCCGGCTTGACTACGTCGCTGAACTTGGCCTTGGGATCGTAGATTCCAAAGGAGTTGTAGCCGACGTAGATTTCCTTCTTGCCAACCAGTTTCCAGTCGAAGCGATCGATGGTGCCGTTGAACATGCGCGGTTCGTCCAGCGTGTACTGGTTTTCGAAACCGATCTGCGGCGCGTCGTAGGAATACGAAGGCATGCGGCGGACGCGGCGCTGTCCCGGAAAATAGTAGAACGTATCGCTGCCGACCCGGTCGGTGTAGTAGGCGATTGCCAGGGCCTGGCCCGCCAGCGCCACCGGACTTTCATAAGCGAAATAGGTGTAATACTCGATAGGCGGCAGATCGGCCAGCGAGGCAGAACCCTTGGCGCCCCACGGGAAGAAGTAGGTTTGCGTGGCTCCGGCCTGAATCCAGTCGTTGCTGCCCTTGCGCGGTGAGAGGGTGATGAAGTTGCGCGCCCATTCAAAGCCAATGCCGGCGTACTTCATCTTGTAGTTCCACATCGCCTCGGCCCCGGATTTCGGGATCGGGAATGGAATGCCCGGCATGAAGCCCTCCTTCAGGCTCCAGCCGTCTGCGCCGAGTTTCGCCGCAGTGGCATTCTTCTTGGTGTTTTGCTCGACGAAGTCCGGATTCGCACAGCTGCGATGCGTCGGGTAGACGTCCATGCGGTAGCCCGGCGTTTGCTTGATCAGTTGCACCTGCCCCGGAGTCAGCTTGTCGGCATACTTGTCGAGATTGGCAGCGGTGATCGAGTACAGGGGCTTTTCGCCCTTGTCCTTCCATGCGGCAGCACGATTCTGACCATGACTCCAGCCGGGGCCCTGCGCCTGGCGGCCCGGCCATGCGGGTATGGAGCCGTCCTTGTTGCCGGCCTTTTCCGCGCCGACGGGTGTCAGGTCCTTGCCGAGCCGCTCGGCATCCTGGGGCGATGCCGCAAGATTTGCTCCGCAAAGCATCGCGGTCATCGCCATTGCGATCAGTTTCATGCTCTCCCTCATTGCCATTACTCCTCTAGGTATGGTTTTTCGTATTAGGTCGCCGCGCCATGCCGCCGCGATTGCCAGCCACCGCTATCTACTGCCCACCGATTTGCGCCAGGACCTGCTCTCGCAATTTGCGAACCTCTCCCGGCGGCAACGCCTTGCTGCGAACTGCCGCAAACCCTTCCGGCTTCAGTGCTACCTGACTCTCGTTGAATGTGGACAGCACATAAGAGGCGATGGTCGCCAGCTCATGATCTGAAAGCGTCGCCTGGGAAGGCATGACTCCGGTAAATTTGCCGACACGGGTTTTTATCGTGCCAGCCATTCCCGAGACCAGGACCTGGGCGATATATGTGCGCCCCAGGTCGACCTCCGCAACTTTCTTCAAGGCTCCAACGAGCGGCGGCGCCAGTCCGGGAATCCCCTCGCCGTCTGCCTGGTGACAGGCCACGCAGTGCTTGCCGAAGAGTTCGACGCCCGCAGCCTCATTGGTCTGGGCGCAGATCGAGGTGCTGCACAGAGCCACCGCCATCGCCAGCAAGAGCAGCCGCCTCTTCATCACCGCGCCCGAGGCGACTCGGCAGTTCCGACCACCGCTGCGACCGTGCAGTGATAACTGTTGTTGCTGTTGGCCATGCACCAATTGACGTCGTTATGCACGCCCATGCGGTAGCCGGGCCGTTCGCCTTCGTTGCCGTTGCACAGGCAGCGCCCGCAACTGGTCGCTCCGCAGCAGTCGTTGTAGCTGATCAGGTAGTCCCGACCATCGTTTGGATTGTGGCAAGTGCCGACCCAGGTAACCTTTGAAACCTCGGTTCCCGGCGGACAGCTCGAAATGGTGCCGCCGCAGCAGGTGCACAGCCAGCCGTCGAGCGCGCAGTAGCGCCAGTATTCGCAGGCGGTATCGTCATTGCGCTTGTCCTTCGGTGCCGCGTGGGCTTCCCGTGACACGCGATCGAAAGGCAGCACAGGCAGGATCAGGGCCGTGCCGACCAGGAAGCGGCCGATGCGTGTCAGCGCACTGCGCCGGGACGTGCTCTGCGCCGCGAGTCGCGTCTTCTGTTCGAAGTAGTTGTCGAACCATTTCACCTGATGTCTCCTCCGGAGATATGTCCGATGCGCGCCATTACGCGCGCTGATCGATGAATTCCTGAACCGAGGCGACGCCCAGTTCCTTGGCCGTGAACAAGCTCTCAAGTTGCTCGCGGGAATTGACCAGGCCCTTGGCGCGAATCCGTCCGTCGTCGCCGACCAGCACCGCGTAGGGCAAGCGGCCGACCTTCAGTGCCATGCCCAGTTCGGCCGACAGCAAATAGGGAAAGTCGACCAGCTTGGCCTTGCGATAGAAGGCGAGGTGCTCCGCCTGATCGCCGTCGCTCGCCAGAACCACATCGAGCCAGCCACGCTCTGCCTGTTGCACCGAACGCAGGATAGGTAGCAGCTTCTTGCACACCGGACAGCTTGGCGAGAGAAAGAACAGGAGCTGGCTGCGCGTCCCGCCGGCGGCGCCGACCGTGATCGGACTGCCGGTCAGGGATTCGATGTCCAGCCGGGGCGCGGCTGCGCCGACTTTTGGTCCGTTGTCGAGCATCAGCGCTCCCATCGGCGCCACGCGCTCGTACAGGATTCCGATCTGGCGCGCCAGGGCCAGCAAGCTGACCAGAAGGGCAAGCACCACCACCCACAGCAAGAGATTCGAGACGACGAGAGCATCGGTCATGTCATTGGCTCCTCAGAGCGGCAAGGCGGGGTTGGGTGGCCAGCAACTGGCTGACCAAGGCATACAGAAACAGCAGGGCCAGGGTGGCTGCGGCGACGGTGAGGTAGTCAACCCAGACCAGATCTCGCGTCGCCGAGTCGGCTGCAATCCAGGGGATCGCGGTCATCACGACCAGGTTGCGCGCCACCAGGCCCCAGGAAATCCTCTGCTCGCCGACCGCACCTGCAAGTCCGCCGCAGCCGCAATCGATATCCGCGTCGCCGCGTGCAAGATTGATCGTTACGGCGGCGGTGACCAGCAGCAACAGCGCCAGCGCCAGCCACGCCGCCGGCAGGCGCGTGGCTGCAAACAGCAGCATCACCCCAGCCACGCCTTCGACCAGCGGCAACAGCCAGGCCATTAGGTTCACTAGCGAGGCGGGCAGCAGCCGATAGTTTTCCAGCGTCGCGGCGAATTCCTCGTGCTCCCACAGCTTCTGCCAGGCGCCCGAAATCAGCACCACGGACAATGTCGCACCCAAGGCGTGGGACAGCACCGGATCGACGGAGAACGGCAGCGCCAACATCATTGCGTATCCATCAGGGTCGGCGTTTCGCCGAAGGGGCCGCCGCTGCCGAGGCGCTTCATGCGCCCCTGGTGCGGTGTGGCGCTGAACGCGTTGAGCATCGCCTTGGTGCCGTCGAAGGCCATCAGGCGCGGCGCGGCGCCCTGCGTCACCGCCATGGTGGTGGTCCCCGGTGCCGGGGTGCGCGCAATGCGCTTGCCGGTGGCGAGGTCGAAGGTCCAGATTTCGTCGGCGGGACTCTTGTGGCTGCCTTCGCCGCCTTTCTTGTGCATGCCGACAAACAGGGTTCCGCTCTTTTCATGCAGCGCCATGAGCTGGTAGCCGCCCGGCCGCCAGTGGCTCTTCTTGCTCGTCGCCGGCACCAATGACCAGGCGGGCGCCGGAACCGCCACATCGCCACCGATGTCGACCGGCTGCACCCGGCCCTTGAATGATGCGAAGAAGAAGCGGTCGCCAGACTGCTCGCCGGAAATGAACAGCGCATCGTCGTCGGGATCGAAAAATGGCGCGCTTTTCTTGCGTCCCACCGCGTTGCCCTTCTCGTCGAGTACCACGGTGAGCATGGTTCCGTCGCCGCACAGCGAGGAGAAGCGATCCGACACCGTGGCCGGCGTGTAGATCGCCCAGCAGCCGGGGGTCGGCACTTCGGTAACGAACTTGCCGGCCTGACGGTCGACCACGCTGACCGAGGTTGCCGGCGTGGCGTTCTGCACGAAGATGAAGCGGCCGTTGGCGGAGCTGCGAATCAGGCCCTTGTAGGCCAGCGCCAGCGCCCGCTTGCCGGGCAGCGGAATCTCCGCCTTGAGCTTGAGGGTGATGGCGTCATAGACATCGATCTGATCGAAGCGCTCGCCCCGGTTCAGGCGCGCGTAATAGGTCGTCGATGCGTAGATCTCCGAGCGATCGGGCGAGAGCGCGGTGTGGGCGACGTAGGCCGTGCCTAGCATTCCCTCCAGCTTGAGGCTTGCGCCGTCGATGATGAGCAGCTTGCCGTCGATGATGTGAGGAAACGCCGCGTCATTGAGATACACCCGGTAAGGTGTCGCGGGCGGCAAATTCGAGACGGTGATGCGATCCACCGGCAACTCCGGGGTCTTGCCGGCAAGCGCTGCGGCGCAGATGAAAAAACTGCCCAGCGCAATCGCAACCAACGACCTTGGTGGCATGGTCACACTCCTCAATTCTGAAATATCGCCCGAACGGCCGGCCGATCCGCGTAGCTTCGTGTTCGGATCGATACTAGGTTTTGTATACGGGATACGTTATCCAAATTCGGCAATTATTCGCCCTGCCGTGGGTAGTGCCTTAGGTGCTGCATCGCAACACAAGCCGAGTCAGATCAGGCCAGGCGGCTTCAGCGAACCTCCCGCGAAGCCTTGCTTCAAGGCAGATTCACCCAGGCGCAACAGCCTGCCGCGGCCCAGCTTGTAGCGGTAGTTGTTGGTCACCGGATCGGGTACGGCGTGGCACACCGCGTTGGCCGGCGCGCCGGGAAAATTGAAATTGGCCTTGGCCACGCCGGGGCGAATGTCTGCGCTGACGATCGCGATGGCCTCGAACCATCCTTCGCTCACCTTGATGTGGCCGCCCGCCAGCAGGCTGTCGAACCCGAGATCGGACTCCAGCACGCCCTGCGGCATACCGGTCTGGGTGTACACCGTGTCGTTCACTACGCGCACGCGATCACCGCTTTCGATCTTCTGCGCCGCCGCGTCGTCGGGATGCACGAACAGCCAGGGATGCGGACCGCGCGCCGCCGTGTAGGGTTTGCGGCTGTCGTCGAAGCCGGATTGCCAGGTATCGCCGACCCGACCGTTGGTGACCCAGATTTCGCCTTTCTCCGGGCGCGGCGAGATGGCGCGGTAAAACTCGATCCAGCCGGGGAAATCCCAGGGCGATTTGAGCAGCAGCGCCTTGCCGGTGTGCGTGTTGAAGGCGTTGAGAAAACTGCGCCGCGCCTCCGGCCCCTCGATCAAACCTGCGTCGTTGTCCGGATCGTGCAGGCGCTTGGTGCCGACCAGTTCGCCGTCGGCGATGCGGATCGGGGTCTGGATGCCGGTGGTGCCCATGCGCCGCAAAAGCTCGTGGGCCGGTTCGCGCTTCTGCCGCGCCTGACTGACCAGCGGGAAATAATCCAGCACGCCGCCCCGACTGAAACGCGCCGCCTCCTCGAACACGTCGTTCGAGTTCTGCCACTCGTAGCCGCTGAACCCCATGCGCCGGGCGAACTGCTGCACCGCCCACCAGTCGGGCTTGGCGTCGCCGGGCGGATCGTAGAACTGCGCGTAGAGCCGCAGCCGGCGCTCTGAATTGCAGCGCGTGAAATCCGCTTCGCCCCAGGTTGCCGCCGGCAGCACGACATCGGCAAAGCGGCTTCCCAGCGGTTCCACCGGGTAGATGTCGGAATCCACCAGCACCATGCCGCCGGCGTCGACGCGGGCGCGCCAGGCCGCGGCGATGGTGCTGAGCTCGGCGCGCTGCGGCCGATGCGGACTGGCGCTGGTCTGCCGCTCGATGGCCTTCTGCAATTCCAGCGAACCGGTCATCGCCGCGATCCAGGTGGTGCCGAAGACCCAGGCGAAACGCAGCTGCCCGTCCTGCAGCCAGCGATCCAGATTCAGGCTTTTCTTGCGCCGGCCCGGATATTTTTCCGGACTGAGCCAGCCCGAAGCACCGCCGGCATTCACCATGCCACGCTGGTGGCCGCCGCCGCGCGAGATCACCCTTCCGGGTCGATTGCCGGCGCCGCAGATGAGCCCCAGCGCGGCCAGCGACGCCGTATTCATGTAGTTGTTCGACCAGTAGTTGCCCTTCTCGAGCATGAACGAAGTCTTGGACCGGGAGCCATCGGCATTCGGCCGCGCGATCAGTTCGGCGCAGCGCAAAATGTCCTCGGCCTTGAGCCCGGTGACGCGCGCCGCGTTCTCGAGCCGGTGCTCGTCGCGGCCGAGAATGAACTTGCGGAAATCCGGCCAGTCGCTTTGCCAGGTGCCCCAGGTGGTGCGCCACTGCCAGCCGGTATTGCGCGTGCCGCGGCCATAGCCGGAATTGGTTTCCCAGCGGCTGGCGATCCAGCGATCGATGAACTCCTGATCCTGCCAGCCGCGCTCGATGATGATGCGCGCCAGGGCGTTGTGCAGAATCGTGTCGGTGCCGGGGATGATGGGCAGCCACAGCCCGCCTTGCTTGATGCCCCAGGCCACGCCCATGGTCTTGTGTGGCGTGACGAAGATCAGCTTCTTCTTCGGATTGTCGCCGCCCATGATCCAGCTGGTGAACAAGGTGGTCTTGGTTTCGAAGGGATCGACGCCGGACATGAACAGGGTGTCGCACATGCCCCAGTCGTCAAAAGACGCCGAGAAGGAGTCGATTCCCGCGTCGTCCAGACCGGTGGCGTCATTGGTGTTGGAGCACTTGTCGTGCGGCGCGAAGGCCGGCGTGCCGACGCTGGTCAGCGCCAGTTTGGTGATGGCATAGGTGTTCTCAAAATACTGGTAGGAATTGCTCTTGACGGCCCATGCGTGCTCGCCGAATTTCGCCAGCACGTAGGTCGAAATATCGGCCATCGCATCCAGCGCCAGATCCCAGGACACCGGCACCAGCGCGCCATTGACGCGCAGCAGCGGCGTGGTCAGACGCTCACGCGTGCGGTTGTCCGGGTTGTAGCATTTCTGCGCCAGGGTGCCACCGCGCATCGAATGGTTGCCGCGCGGATTGACCACGCGGGTATCGGCATCGGCGATGACGACGACGTGGTGCGGGCGCCCCTGATGGCGCACGATGTTGTGCTGGCTCGAGGAGATCCAGGGTAGCGAACCGTGCGTGCCGCCTTCATGCGGAAACGCCACGCCCAGCGCATTTTCTCCGGCGCCGGGGCCGCCGCGATCGCCACCGGCATTGACCGGCCAGCGGTACACCTTGTAGCCGCAGCCCACGGCGCAATAGTCGCAGGCCGTCGTGAGCACATCCGCGCCGCGCGGGGGTAGCGGTGGCGCGCTCATTGGACGGCCCTCCCCCCTGCCCCCTCGCCAAGCGAGGGGGTGACCACGGTTCGCCGCTGCGCGGCTCCGGTTTGTGGCTGGCGCCCCTTCGGGCGGCCGTGCGGGGCGCTCATGCGGACCCCGCGCCGGTTTCGCCGTAGGCCAGCCCCATCACGCCGACCGCGTAGATCGTGTCGCCATCGAGTTCGAGCTCGATCTGCGGCAGGCTTTCCGTCGCGCTGCCGGTGATCACCAGGCCGTGCCGCGTCAGATCGAAGCTGGTGAGATGGCGCGGACAAGGCCCGAGCACCTGTTGCGCGGGCTGAAAGGCGCGCGACAGATCGCCGCCCATGTGCGTGCAGCGCAGATTGAAGGCCACGACGTCGCGCTCCCCGCCCAGTCCGCCGCCCGCCGCAGCGCCGAGCTTGACCAGCAGGTTGGGCTGGCCCGGGTAAGGATAGTCGAAGTACAGCGGCGTGCCCGTGACGAGGTCCGACAAGCGGGCAATCCCTTTCCGGGTGTAGGTTGCCTTCAGCAGCACGGTTCCCGGCGCAAAGCCTCCGGCCGCGCCCAGCGCCGCGAGCGGAATCGAGCTCAGCGCCAGCGCGCCGGCGAACAGGAAATCGCGGCGGCTGATTCCGGCACCGCCGCTGCAGGCACAGCCTCGGCCCTGGATCGGTTCGGCGCTCATGGTTTGGTCGCTCCTTTAACGTGAATAACTGGTTCGGAACGACTGGTGACAGTCGAGCGAAGCGAGCTGAACAGAAGCCTCCCCGCGAGGGGAGGATGGGAGGGGCGGGCCTTCAATTCCTCATTCGCGTGTTTCATCCTCGGCGGGGGGTTCTCGCTGCCATGAGCGTTAGGCACTGAGTAGTTCGGCAGCGCGGGCATGGCGGCGAGCAGGGGCTGGTCCATGCTCATGGATTCAAGAAAGGCGACCAGTTCGCGCTTCTCGGTTTCGTTCAAGTCCAGGGGCCGCAGCCAGACCGGCTTGTTGGCGGCGACGCCGCCGCCGCGGTCATAGAAATCCACCACCTCGCGCAAGCTGGCAAAGGCGCCGTTATGCATATAGGGCGCGGTGTAGCGAAGTTCGCGCAAGGACGGCGTACGAAACTTGCCGATGTCCTCAACGCGCTTGGTGACGTAGTAGAGGCCGAGATCGGCATCGCTTTGGCGAAAGCTCGCCTCGGGTACGCCGCGCTGATAGTTCTGCCAGCGATGCGTGATGCGCAGCAAAGGCGTCATGCCTTCGCCGCGCGGCTCCGGCACGCCGGTGGCGTGGAAGCGCTGATCCGACACCAGTGCGCCGTTGTGGCAGCGCTGGCAACCGGCCTTGCCGGCGAACAGCTGATAACCGCGCCGGGCCTCCGCGCTGAGCGCCTGTTCATCGCCGGCAAGATGGCGATCCAGCGGCACCTGGAGCGAATCGCTGACAATGCTGCGCTGAAACGCCGCGAGTGCCTGATAGGCCTGCGTCATGCGTGGCCATTGCAGACCGAAGACGCGACGGAAGCGCTCCACGTAGTCGGGCACCAGGCGCAGGCGCATTTCCATCATGGCCGGATCGCCGTTGCCGGCCACCGTACCCTCCGCCGCGCCGGCCGCCTGATGCTCGAGGCTGTTCGCCGCGCCGTCCCAGTTGAGCTTGCCGAAGTAGGCCGCGTTGATCACGGTCGAGGCGTTGCGCCAATGCCAGGTGCCCGGATAGCCGCGCGACTTGGCGCCGCTCTCGCCCCAGCCGCGCTGCGGAAAGTGACAGGAAAAGCACGGCGTGCTGCCGTCGCCGGATAGCCGCGGATCGAAAAACAGCAAGCGCCCGAGCTCGACTTTTTCCGGCGTCTGCGGATTGTCGGCCGGCACCGGCACCGGCGGCAGCCGCGCCAGCGGCAGCGCCGCCGGCACGAAGTCATCGGCAAGAGTCGGCGCTGGCGATACGGCGATTCGAGGGATAGCGGACGCATGCAGGTCATGCACCTGGTACTCGAACGGGGTCGGAATTGCGATTGTCGGCGGCTTGCCGCTCAGCGCCTCGAGAAAGCCGATGAGCTGGCGCTTTTCCGCTACCGAAAGCGCCAGCGGCCGCAGCCCGCCATCGGCACCGCCGCCGCGATCATAGAATTCGATCACCTCGGCCAGGGTGGCAAAAACGCCGTTGTGCATATACGGCGCGGTGTAGCTGAGTTCACGCAGCGAGGGTGTCAAGAAGCGCCCGCGATCCGCTTCCACCTTGCTGATCGCATAGGCGCCGGGATCGCTGCGCGCATTCATGTAGTTGGGCATGCCATTGGTGGCGAAGTGCCGCAGCGCGGTCATGAGGCGCAAGGGTTCATTCCACACCGCCGGGTTTTCCGGCACCCCGGTGCGATGAAACCTGCCGTCGGAAAACAACGCGCCGTCGTGGCAGCGGCTGCAGCCTGCCTTGCCGGTAAACAAAGCCAGGCCCGCCCGTGCGTCCGCCGTCAGCGCCCGCACATCGCCGCGCAAATAGGCGTCGATCGGCGCCCCGTGCGAATTCAGCGTCTTGAGGAATTCGCCGACCGCGACAAACAGCTGCGGACCATAGATCGCGCTGCCGACGCCCCAGACCTGGTCCCACAACTGGCGATACTCGCGCACCTGAGCAATCCGCTCCTGCACCAGGCGGCCATCGGCGTTCATGAAGTGCGCCTCGGTCACCATGTCGCGCACCGCCGTCGGCAAGTCGGCGCCGTCCAGACGCCCATCCCACATCAGGCGCTGGCGCATGGCAACATTGATCAATCCCGGCGCATTGCGAAAGTATTCGCTGCCCGGATAGGCGCGCGAAAGCGGCCTGCCGTCGGCCCAGCCCTGCGTTGGCGTATGGCAACTGGCACAGGAGCGGCCCATGTCGCCCGACAGGCGGGTATCGAAAAACAGATGGCGTCCCAGTTCGGCCAGCGGCCGGTTCACACGCGGGGGCGGCGGCAGCGGCGCCAGCGCACCCGCCACGACCGTGCCCAAGCCAAACCAGAGCAGACCCGTCACGAAAGCAATCCGCAGCATGCAACGCATCACGGCCGCCCGCCGACGTGACGATTCCTGATCAGCGGTGTTGACGCCGTCAGTGCGAAGCAAGCGCCCTTCCAGGCAAGCATCTCTTCCTGCAGCAAACGCTCGTCGGCGGAATTCAGGGGTGGCGAGCCGGCCGCCGGCAGACGAATGAAAAACCGCCGGCCGGCCTCGGTCTGATAGAAGGCGCCGACATAGCGGGCCTGGCCGTCGAAGTCGCCGGGGTCTTGCGCCGGCATCGGGTGGCAACCCAGGCAATTAAGGTAATACAGCAGACGGCCGCCGGATTCGGCGGCCGCGTCGCCGGCCAGAGCGGCAAGCGCGAGCAGCAGGCAGATGGCCCCACGCCACGCAACACCGTTTCCGGGCAATTCGGCCACGCGCCACCTCCTGGACCACCTTGATGAATGTCGATGCTACGGAAGATGCGCCGGAGTCGACATCGACAATCGGCAAAAGTGCGGGCGCGGCAGATTGCCGAATTGTGATAACACCGGCGCGCCGGTGTTGCTAAGGTCGTCGCTGCCGAGTCCCCCTAACAACACCAACATCTGGAGATCAGTCATGAAGACCTACCCGAATTTCGTCAATGGCCAGCCCGTCGCTTCGGAGCGGACCTTCGAATCCTTCAATCCGGCGACCGGCGAAGTTCTTGGCCTGGCCCCGATCTCGACGGCGGCACATGTCAAGGCCGCGATTGCCGCAGCCCGCGCGGCACAACCAGCCTGGGCCGCACGGCCCGATGCGGAGCGCAAGGCGCTGATGATGAAACTCGCCGAGGCGATCAAGCAAAACGCGCCCTACCTCGCCGAATGGGTCACGCGCGAGCAGGGCAAGCCGCTCGGCGGCCTCGGCCCCGATCAAGTGCCGGGCGCCCGTTTCGAACTTTGGGGCTGCGAGGTGTGGACCCAGGTACCGGCGAGCCTCGACTTGCCGGTGGATGTGGTGTTCGAGGATGACACCCGCCGCGACGAAATGCATCGCCAGCCCTTCGGCGTCGTGGCCGCCATCGCGCCTTGGAACTGGCCGTTGCTGATCGCCATCTGGCAGATCATTCCCTCGATCCGCGCCGGCAATACCGTGGTCATCAAGCCCTCCGAATACACCACCATCGGCACCCTTGAACTGGTGCGCGTGATCGGCGAGCTGCTGCCGCCGGGCGTGGTCAACACCATCAGCGGGCCGGGCGAGGTGGGCTCCTGGCTGACCGGCGATCCGGGCATCGACAAGATCATGTTCACCGGCTCGACCAGTACCGGAAAGAAGATCGCCGAAGCCGCGGCGCGCAACATGGTGCCGACGACCATGGAACTTGGCGGCAACGATGCCGCCATCGTGCTGCCCGGCGCCGATCCCAAGGCCATGGCGATGGGCTTGTTCTGGGGCGCCTTCATCAACATGGGGCAAACCTGCGCCGCCGCCAAACGCCTGTACGTCCACGAATCCCTGTTCGACCAGACCGTCGCAGCATTGAAGGAACTGGCCACGGCGATGCCGATGGGCAACGGCATGGACGACGGCATGGTCATGGGGCCGATCCAGAACCGCATGCAGTACGACAAGGTGGTCGACCTGGTGGAAAGTGCGAAGCAGGCCGGTGCGACCATCGTCTGCGGCGGAAAGCCCAAGGACGGACCGGGCAATTTCTATCCGCTGACCCTAGTGACGGGTCTCGAAGACGGCGCAAGGCTGGTCGACGAGGAACAGTTTGGCCCGGTGCTGCCGATCATCAAATACAGCAATGTGGATGACGCCATCGCCAGCGCCAACCGGCTGCGCGCCGGCCTCGGTGCCTCGGTCTGGTCCACCGACATCGAAGCCGCCCGGGCCGTCGCCAGCCGCATCCAGGCCGGCACGGTATGGATCAACCAGCACGGCATGATCCACCCGATGGTGCCCTTCGGCGGCATCAAGGGTTCCGGCTACGGCGTCGAGTTCGGTGTCGACGGACTGAAGGCGGTGACCCAGCCGCAGGTCATCAGCCTGAAGAAGTAAGCGCAGCTCCGGTGCCCGCCTCTTGGTGGGTACCGGCGGCTGCGCCGGGTAGCGCGGGTCGGAGATCCAGCATGCCGCACTTATTGAAGGCCCGCCTAGGATTGGGCGCGGCGCTGCTGTTGGCACCTCTTGGCGTACGCGCCAAATAAGCCGCACGGACGGCGGCGACACTGCATGCACTCAAGTACAAGGGTTACCATTTCTCACCCGAAGTGATTCATTGACAGGCTCCGTTGCTGCTCGGGCAGTTTGCGCATACCGAAAGCGGCAGCATGATCTTCATTCGCATCCCGGACAACAGCGGCACGTTTCTCGGAAAATAGTGGTGATCGAACGGTAGCAATCGCCCGAGGGGCGGCTCCTCAGAAGCCAACTCACTGCTAACCACGTCACGCGAACCGTATTGCGAATTCATGCAAATCGACTGTTCGAATTAGCAGCAGAACCGCATTCGGACCAGCAATATAACTATGCATATCAAATGGCGGCTTCTCGATTTCTAGGGCTCGCTGCGAACGGCTGCTTTGGATTACCACCACCGGCAGCAAAGGGCACCGAGGAGCCGGTGACCGCGACAAGTTCGTTGCCGGAAAGCTGCCTTTGAAATTTCGCTGCTCCGAACCTGCCATTGGTGTACCGCAGCACCCGGCCATCAGCGGTCACTGGGAATTTTTCTCCAAACCGGCCGCTCAACCTGGGCCGTTCTCCAGACCGGCCATTCAAACGCAGCCACTGATCGGAGCCACCAACTTCGCCCACCTGAACTTCGGCTGTACAGCGTCACCAGCGCGCCATGCTGAACCAACCGATGCGGCTGTGCTCCTGCGTCCGAGTGCTGATGATATATATGGGGTATCCACTTAGCTCCACTAAGCGGTTTTCCTTGCTCTTTTGCTCTTGATGTCGGCGTAGGTAATCGTTGAAGTGGCGACGGCTTGTTGCATCAGGCGATAGAAGAGCAGGCCGCGCGAACGGGACGTTCGGCGGTTGAATCGGAACACGAATTCGTCGAGATAGGCATCCACCTGATGGGGCTGGATGGCGCCGTGGTGAGTCCCCATGATCCAGCGCTTGACGAGAGAGGCCACGCGATGGACTCCCGGCATGGAGATATGGGCAGGCGTATCGGACCCGAGCATGACGTGGTGGTCGTGCGCGTAACCTGACGATGCAACAGATCGGTAAGCAGCCGATCCATCGGTGGAAATCGTGCTGCCGGCACAGACGACATCCTGAATGAAGGGCAGTACATGGGCCTCGGTATCCTCAGGGATGCGGCGCAGGCGGATACGGCCAAAGCCTTTGGGATCGAGGAGTTCCACGGCGATCACCACCAGCAGCTTGTTGGTGTTGCTTTTCCTTTTCTTTGAAGCGGTTGCGGGCAGCTTGTCGGTGATATCCAGGTAGGTTTCATCGACCTCGACACGCCCTTTGAGCTGATCCCGGCCGGGACGAACCATGGCATGGCGGAAGCGATGAAGCATGGTCCAGGCGGTTTGGTAGCTTCCCAAACCCAGCACACGCTGCAACCCCAATGCACTGACTCCTTGCTTCTGGTTGGTCAGGTACCAGGCCGCAGCGAACCAGACCCGCAGCGGAGTGCGTGTCTTGTCGAAAATGGTTCCTGCCGTAATCGACGTCTGGTGGCGGCAGTGACGACACATCAACCGCGTGCGGCTAGCCCGATAGGCGGGCGCCATGGTTGAACACGCCGGGCAAACAAATCCTTGCGGCCAGCGCAGCTGCTCCAAATACGCATGGCAAGCCTCCTCCGTTCCGAACCAGTCCAGGAAATCGTTCCAGGTTCGGGGGTAGTCCTTTCCGGAAATTGGCGGTACTATCTGGACGTCCATCCAGTGCATTCTAGCTCAAGTGGAGCTAAGTGGATAGCCCGTTGATATATACAGTATCCTGTCCAGGTCACCCGACCAGGATGGGCCACCTCAATGGCAGCCGCCGCTCAATGCGCCGCGCCCACACCCAAGCGCTACCAGCGCCGCCGTCCCGAACGGACGCTGTGGTATCGCATCGTCCAGACCCACCTCGAAACCTGGCTGGAACTCGCCAGCGGCGAGGACGGTGAAGCACCGCCGGCCCATGTCGAGCGAACCTTCCGCCGCTATCTCGAATGCGGCATCCTCGCTCACGGCTTCGCCCGAGCGTATTGCGACGAGTGCCAGCACGATTTCCTGATCGCCTACTCCTGCAAGTGCCGTGGCGTGTGCCCCTCCTGCAACACCCGGCGCATGGCCGAAACAGCGGCGCACCTGGTCGATCACGTTTTCCCGCCGCTACCGGTGCGGCAATGGGTGCTCGCCGTGCCCAAGCGGCTGCGTTACTTCCTGCAAGCGGACGCGGCCCTGCAAGGCACGGTGCTGCGCATTTTTCTGTCCGTGGTGGAACGCTGCCTGCGCGAGCATAGCCCCAGCAGCCCCGCCGATGCCCGGATCGGGGCGGTCGCCTTCATCCACCGGTTCGGCTCCAGCCTGAACGAGCACGTGCATTTCCATTGCTGCGTC
>CAMBRI010000012.1 GCA_945870205.1 Sulfuritalea hydrogenivorans sk43H
GTCGTTGAACCACTTAACAGTACCAGTTGCCATGTAACTTTTTCCTTAATCAAAAACGAACGAATCGGCCACCGCTGCGGGCTGCAAAACACCGCACCCCGGCCGGGGCATGTTTGAGGTTCAAGCTCGGAATAGCAGAGGGGGCCAAGCGGCGATTCAGAGGAGCTGCGATTTGCCAGACTGTGAGACGACCGTAGGTCACTGCGAGGGAATTTGAACTAAACACGTTTCGCGTTTTACGCACATTGTCAAGCAGCGTCAACAACTTTCGATGCTGCATTGCACATTGCACCCCTTGAGTCTCGGCCAATCATCCCCAAATATCGCGGCATCGACGCACTATTCCCCTCTTTTTCGTGGTGTTGAACTGTTGGCGAATCACATTAGAATCCAACAATGGTTACACGCAAGCAAGTCAGACCGGAGGGCGGTGCCGCGCTGGCGCCCGAGCAGAGTCGCACCAAGCCGCCACCGATGTTCAAGGTATTGCTACTCAATGACGATTTCACTCCGATGGATTTCGTCGTGGTGGTTCTGGAAAAGTTTTTTGGCTTGTCGCGTGAGCAGTCGACGCAGGTCATGCTCAAGGTGCATCGTGAAGGTAAGGGCGCCTGCGGAGTGTATCCTCGCGATGTAGCGGCGACGAAGGTTGAGCAGGTAAGCGAATTTTCACGTCGACACCAGCACCCGCTGGCTTGCGTGATGGAGGAAAACTGATGATTGCCCAGGAACTCGAAGTCAGCCTACACATGGCCTTTGTCGAAGCCAGACAAAAGCGTCATGAGTTCATCACCGTCGAGCATCTGCTGCTGGCGCTGCTGGACAACCCCTCCGCCGCCGAAGTACTGCGCGCATGCGCGGCCGACCTGGAGGGCCTGCGTAAGGAGTTGCTGACGTTCATCAATGAACACACGCCGACGGTAGCCGGCAGTGATGAGATTGACACGCAACCGACGCTGGGCTTCCAGCGCGTAATCCAGCGTGCGATCCTGCATGTGCAGTCTTCGGGGAAAAAGGAAGTCACGGGGGCGAACGTCCTGGTGGCGATCTTTGGCGAAAAGGATTCGCATGCGGTTTTCTTCCTGCAGCGGCAGAACATCACCCGACTGGATGTGGTGAACTATATTTCCCACGGCATCACCAAGACTCCACAGACGAGGGGCAAGGAAGAGCCTGCTGAAACCGAGGTTGAGGCCCAGGAAAAGGGTGGGGCGCTGGAGAACTTCACGCAGAACCTCAATCAACTGGCACTTGCCGGCAAGATCGACCCACTCATCGGCCGCGACCGAGAACTGGAGCGGGTGATCCAGACCCTGTGCCGCCGGCGCAAGAACAACCCCTTGCTAGTGGGGGAGGCGGGCGTCGGCAAAACCGCCATTGCAGAAGGGCTAGCCCTCCACATTGTTGAGGGACGCGTCCCCGAGATTCTTGCCAACGCCACCGTGTATTGCCTCGATATGGGCGCACTCCTGGCCGGGACCAAGTATCGAGGCGACTTCGAGCAACGGTTGAAGGGCGTTCTCAAACAGTTGGCGGACAATCCGAACGCCATTCTGTTCATTGACGAGATCCACACCCTGATCGGTGCGGGCGCGGCCTCAGGAGGCACCATGGACGCGTCCAACCTGCTCAAACCCGCACTTTCATCTGGCGCGCTGAAATGTATCGGGGCTACCACCTACACCGAGTTCCGCGGCGTGTTCGAAAAAGACCACGCGCTGTCGCGTCGATTCCAGAAGGTTGACGTCAATGAACCCTCAGTCGATGAAACCGTCTCGATCCTGCGCGGCCTCAAATCGCGTTTTGAGGAACACCACGGAGTCAAATATTCTGCCGCTGCAATTTCCTGTGCGGCCGAACTGGCGGCCAAGTACATTAACGACCGGCATCTGCCGGACAAAGCGATCGATGTCATCGATGAAGCGGGTGCAGCCCAGCGGATTCTTCCAAAGTCCAAGCAAAAGAAGACGATCGGAAAGCTCGAGATCGAAGACGTCGTCGCCAAGATTGCGCGTATCCCGCCGCAACACGTATCAGCTGACGACCGCTCGGCATTGAAGAATCTCGACCGCGATCTGAAGAACATGGTCTTCGGCCAGGAAGCCGCCATCGATGCCCTGGCCAAGGCAATCAAGATGTCGCGCTCCGGACTGGGTGATCCGCAAAAACCCATTGGCTGCTTCCTGTTTTCTGGGCCAACGGGCGTCGGCAAGACTGAGGTCGCCCGCCAGTTGGCCTATGGCATGGGCATAGAACTGATCCGCTTCGACATGTCGGAGTACATGGAGCGCCACGCTGTCAGCAGGCTGATAGGCGCGCCACCTGGATACGTAGGCTTTGACCAAGGTGGCCTGCTCACCGAGGCCGTAACGAAGAAACCGCACGCCGTGCTGTTGCTGGACGAAATCGAGAAGGCCCATCCCGAAGTATTCAATATCCTGCTGCAGGTGATGGACCATGGAACCTTGACCGACAACAACGGGCGCAAGGCGGATTTCCGCAATGTGGTGATTGTCATGACCACCAACGCCGGCGCCGAAGCCTTGCAGAAGACCAGTATCGGCTTTACTGCCAACAAAGGCCAAGGTGACGAAATGGCCGATATCAAGCGCATGTTCACACCGGAGTTCCGCAATCGGCTGGATGCCATCATTTCCTTCCGCGCGCTCGATGCCGAGATCATTCTGCGGGTGGTGGACAAATTCCTCATGCAGCTTGAAGGCCAGTTGCATGAGAAGAAGGTCGAAGCGATATTCACCGATGCGCTGCGCGCCTGGCTGGCGGAAAAAGGCTTCGATCCACTCATGGGCGCCCGACCCATGGCCCGCCTGATCCAGGACACGATCCGCTCGGCACTGGCGGATGAACTGCTGTTTGGCAAACTGGTCCACGGCGGTCGCGTCACCATCGATGTCGACGAGCACGAAAAGATAACGCTCAACTACGAAGAAACCGCGGGGACTCCGACGGTGACTTCCGCCATCTAAGCTTTCCCCCAAACCGATTCCTTGATCGCACGCCAGGGTCTGCGCTCCCTTTCTCGCTATGGACTTGCTTACAACAGACCTCTGTGACGCCCATGCCGATAAGGTTCGCGTTGTCGAACCGATGTTCAACAGCTTTGGCGGCCGCTCTTCCTTTCATGGCAGGATTTCCACCCTCAAGGTATTCGAAGACAACTCGATGGTCCGAACGGCGCTTGAGTCGCCCGGCGACGACCGGGTGCTGGTGATTGACGGCGGTGGCAGTCTGCGCCGCGCCTTGGTGGGCGACCAGCTCGCGGCCTTGGGGGTCAAGAATGGCTGGGTAGGCGTAGTCGTCTATGGCTGCATCCGCGATACCCGGGCAATCGGTGAAATGAACATCGGCATGTTTGCGATCGACACGCATCCGATGAAGACGATCAAGAGGAATGTCGGTGAGATGGACATCCCGGTAACTTTTGGCGGCGTCACTTTCGAGCCCGGTAACTGGCTATATGCTGACGATGATGGTGTGATCGTCAGCAATGGCGCCTTGCACCAGGCCAATCTTATATAAGACATATATCACGCAAGCGAAGATACATCAAAATCCAAATCTATATTTCGCATTGCGCAATAACATTTGCAATCCATTGATAAACAACTATTAAACATTTAAATAAGTCTTATATAAGACTATTGCTGCAACGCAAAATCCTCTTTATACTGTCGTATGGCTTCGACTTGGAGCCTCCCCCTTCGACAACGACCCTTTAGAGGATTGAACATGACTGATCGCAAAGCACAAGCCGCCGCACTGGCCAAGGACTGGACCGAAAACCCACGCTGGAAAGGTATCAAGCGCGGATACAGCGCCGACGACATCGTCCGTTTGCGCGGCAGTTTTCCCATCGAATACACACTCGCCCGCCGTGGTGCAGAAAAGCTGTGGGATCTGGTTAACAACACCCCTTATGTAAATTGCCTCGGCGCACTGACCGGCGGTCAGGCAATGCAGCAGGTCAAGGCCGGCATCAAGGCCATCTATCTGTCCGGCTGGCAGGTTGCGGCCGACAATAATTCCTATGCCTCGATGTACCCCGATCAGTCGCTCTACCCGGTTGACTCGGTACCAAAAGTGGTCGAGCGCATCAACAACTCATTCCGACGCGCCGATGAGATCCAGCATTCCAAAGGCGTGAATGCCGGCGACAAGGGCTACATCGACTATCACGTTCCGATCGTGGCCGATGCTGAAGCGGGTTTTGGCGGCGTATTGAATGCCTTCGAACTCATGAAGGCAATGATCCGTGCTGGCGCCGGTGGCGTGCATTTCGAAGACCAGTTGGCTTCCGTCAAGAAGTGCGGCCACATGGGCGGCAAAGTACTCGTGCCGACACAGGAAGCCGTGCAGAAGCTGATCGCTGCGCGCATGGCAGCCGACATCCTCGGCACGCCGACCATCATCTTGGCCCGCACCGATGCCGAAGCAGCCGACCTTGTCACCTCCGACTTCGATGAAAACGACAAGCCCTTCATCACCGGCGAGCGCACTTCGGAAGGCTTCTACAAGACCAAGAAGGGCCTCGGCCAGGCAATCAGCCGCGGTCTGGCCTACGCGCCCTACGCCGACATGGTGTGGTGCGAAACCGGTACGCCGGACCTGGCGTTTGCAAAGGCTTTTGCCGAGGGCATTCGCGCCAAGTTCCCCGGCAAGCTGCTGGCCTACAACTGCTCACCTTCATTCAACTGGAAGAAGAATCTCGACGATGCCACCATCGCCAAGTTCCAGCGCGAACTCGGCGCCATGGGCTACAAGTACCAGTTCATCACCCTGGCGGGTATCCATAACATGTGGTACCACATGTACGATCTGTCGCAAGACTACATGGCGCGCGGCATGACCGCCTACGTCGAGAAGGTACAGGAACCGGAGTTCGCCGCCCGCGACCGCGGCTACACGTTTGTCTCCCACCAGCAGGAAGTCGGCACCGGCTACTTCGATGATGTCACTACCGCCGTCCAGGGTGGCGCGTCATCAGTCACCGCCTTGCACGGCTCGACGGAAGAAGAGCAGTTCCACTAAGCAGCAAACAGCAGCCCACAAGAAAGCCGCAGCGGGAAACCGCGGCGGCTTTTTTCTGGGCTAAAGTATCCAAGGCACAACTTGTCGGCACCCCATCAATGACCGCTCGGTTTCTCGGGAAAGGTTCATCCATGCTGTGGTCTGCTTTGCAGATTGCCTTGCTGGTCTATCTCGGTCTTGCGGCGGCGATTTATTTCAAGCAGTCATCGCTGGTCTTCCTGCCGGAAATGGATCGCGGCTTTCGTGCCAGCCCGGCGGATATCGACTTGCCATTCACCTCGCTAAGCCTCGCCACCGCCGACGGCGAAATCCTCGATGGCTGGTTCGTGCCCGCCGGAACGACGCCCGCGGCGCGCGGTCTGGTGATTTTTTTCCATGGCAATGCAGGAAACATCAGCCATCGCCTGGATCACCTGCGCATGTTCCATGATCTTGGAATGGCGACCCTGATCATCGACTATCGCGGCTACGGTCGCAGCAGCGGAACGCCCTCGGAAGAAGGTAGCTATAGCGATGGAGCCGCCGCCTGGCGCCATGCCACTGAAGTGCTCGGCTTCACTCCCGGCCGCATCCTGCTCTATGGGGAATCACTTGGCGGTGGCGTGGCGGCGCAACTGGCTGAGGCCAATCGTCCGGGAGCACTGGTGCTTTCATCAACCTTCACCTCAGTACCGGATCTGGGGGCCGACCTGTATCCGGTGTTGCCGATACGCATACTCGCTCGCATCGGCTATGACACCCTCGCTCGCCTGCCGCAGATATCCTGCCCGATCCTGATAATCCACAGCCGCAATGACCACGTCATTCCTTTTTCCCACGGCCAACGCCTGTTCGCGGCCGCCCGCCCGCCAAAACAGTTTCTTGAAATAGAGGGCGACCACAACGAGAGTTTCGTCTTTGACAATCAGCAATGGATCAAGCAACTGGACGTGTTCCTGCGCCAAGCCTTGCCGGAAGCGAATCAGGCGCCGGCTGCAGCGACCCAATAGGCCGGATCGCGCCAGGTCGCCTTCAGCAGATCGATGAACAGCCTGACGCGCAGCGGCAGATGCCGACGCTGCGGTACAACCGCGTGGATGCCCACCGGAGGCGCAGCGAATTCGTCGAGCACCGTCACCAGTTGCCCCGCCGCAATATCCGCTCCGACTTCCCACAACGAACGCCAAGCCAATCCCTTTCCGGCCAGAGCCCAGTCGTGTAACACGGCGCCGTCGTTGCACTCGAGACTGCCACTGACTTTCACAACACGAACTTCGCCTTCCACGCGCAGCGTCCAGCCGCGCTGCTGCCGAAGCGACAGACAATTATGCTCAACCAACGCACTCGGCGCCGCAGGTGCGCCGAATTTCGCGATGTAGCCCGGACTGGCGACAAGCACGCGCTGCATTTCTCCCAGACGAATACTGATCAGGGATGAATCCGCAAGGTCGCCGATACGGATGGCGCAATCGACGTTCTCATCGACCAGGTCGACCAACCGGTCGGACAGGTCGAGCCTCACCGTCACGTCCGGATTCCCTTCGATGAACAATGTCAGCAGCGGCGCCACGTGGCGCCTTCCAAACCCGGCCGGAGCGGATACCTTCAAATGGCCGCCGGGACGTATTCCGCCCAAGCTCACCGCGCCTTCGGCGTCCGCCAATTCACGCAGGATGCGCTGGCAATCCTCGAGAAACGCAGCCCCCTCAAAGGTGAGTGAAATCCTTCGTGTGGTGCGCAACAGCAGCTTGACCCCCAGACGCTCTTCCAATGCATCTAGGCGCCGTCCGACTATGGCCGGGCTCACGCCCTCCGCGCGGGCGGTTGCCGACATGCTGCCACGACTCGCGACACCAACAAAGGCAGATATCTGCTTGAACTGATCCATTCGATACTATTCGTCAATAATCAATTGATAGAATCATAGCTTCTATCCGGAAATCGGCAAGAATAGAATTCCGTCATCGTCGCACACCACACCAAGGAGCCCCTACATGAACCTGCCTGCCGGTATTCAGATCACTGCCCCCGTCACCGCCGACTACGCAAAGATCCTCACGCCCGAAGCCATGACGCTCGTGGCCAAGCTGCACCGCGCCTTCGAGCCGCACCGCCAGGAACTGCTCAAGGCCCGCATCGCACGCCAGGCACGCATCGATGCCGGCGAAATGCCCGACTTCTTGCCGGAAACAAAACACATCCGCGACGGCAACTGGAAGATTGCGCCCTTGCCCAAAGCTCTTGAACGCCGTCACACAGAGATCACCGGCCCCGTCGAAGCCAAGATGGTCATCAACGCCTACAACTCCGGTGCGGACAGCTACATGACCGACTTCGAGGATTCCAACAGCCCGAAGTGGGACAACCTGATTCAGGGCCAGCTCAACATCTACAAGGCCATCCGCCGCGAGCTGAGCTTCAGGAACGAGGCCGGCAAGGAATACAAGCTCAACGACAAGGTCGCCACCCTGCAGGTACGGCCGCGTGGCTGGCATCTCGACGAAAAGCACGTGCTGATCGACGGCCAGCGCGTTTCCGGTGGCATTTTCGACTTCGCGCTGTTTCTGTTCCACAACGCCAAGGAGCAGCTCGCCCGCGGCGCCGGCCCCTACTTCTACCTGCCGAAAATGGAAAGCCACCTCGAAGCCCGCCTGTGGAATGACATTTTCATCATGGCGCAAAACGAGGTTGGCCTGCCGCAGGGAACCATCAAGGCCACGGTGCTGGTTGAAACGATCCTGGCCACCTTCGAACTCGAAGAAATCCTCTATGAACTGCGTGAGCACAGTGCCGGCCTCAACGCCGGACGCTGGGACTACATCTTCTCCTGCATCAAGAAGTTCAAGCGCAATAAGGATTTCTGCCTCGCCAATCGCGGCGCCATCACCATGGAAGTGCCCTTCATGCGCAGCTACGCGCTGGCGCTGGTCAAGGCCTGCCACAAGCGTGGCGCTCCCGCCATGGGCGGCATGAGCGCGCTGATCCCGATCAAGAACGACCCGGTGGCCAACGAGAAAGCGATGGCCGGCATCCGCCACGACAAAACCCGCGATGCAAACGACGGCTTCGACGGCGGCTGGGTGGCCCACCCGGGGCTGGTGTCGATCGCCGCCGAGGAATTCAGGAAGGTGCTGGGCGATCGTCCCAACCAGTGGGACAAGCAGCGCGACGAAAACTTCGGCCCCAAAGACTGGCTCAACTTCCAGCCCGAACAGCCGATCACCGAGACCGGAGTTCGCAATAACATCAACGTCGGCATCCATTACCTCGGCAGTTGGCTCGCCGGCAACGGTTGCGTGCCCATCCACAACCTGATGGAAGACGCGGCCACGGCCGAGATCAGCCGCTCGCAGATCTGGCAATGGGTGGTGTCGCCCAAGGGCAAGCTGGATGACGGCCGCAAGGTCACCGCCGAGATGGTGCGCGCCATCATTCCCGAGGAACTGGCAAAGGTGAAGGCCACCGTCACGGCCCAGGGCGAGAAGACCGAAACTTACGACCAGGCGGCGAAAATCTTCGAAGAAATGTCACTGGCCGACAACTACCCGGAGTTCCTTACGCTGCCGCTCTACGAGGCGATGGAATAGGGAAACGAGCACCGGCGAAAACCGTCCTCGAAGACAACACCGGCGCACGGAGTAACCCGTGCGCCGTTTTTATTTCAGAATCCGGTCACAACGCGATGAGCATTGCGCCCGGAATGCTTGAGCCGAAAAATAGCCTGCTCCAATGGGGCAATCATTTTTTTTACTCGATAAATCAGGCGCGCCCTGCAATAATCCCCCTGCAGACAATAGTGACGCTGGTATGACGTTGCACTGACAGGGGACAGGTAAGGTATCAGCAGGCACGTGTGGCCGCTATATATGCCTTGCTATATCCATTGACTCGAAAACAAGCGCTCCGTCATTCATGGCGGACGAACCATTTGGATTCGCAAGATGGCGGACGACGCACAAAAAACCGAATGCAAGGAAGGCTTCTTTCACTGCCTTCTCAACCCACCGAAATGCTCGATGTTGCGCATGATCGTGATCGGCGTGCTCGGCGGTATCCTCATTTGGGGCGGCCTCAACACCGGTATGGAATATACCAACCGCACCGAGTTCTGCCTCTCCTGCCACACCATGAAGACTCCTTACGAGGAGTTGAAGAAGACAGTGCACTACAGCAATCGCACCGGCACCAGCGTCGGCTGCTCTGACTGCCACGTCGCCAGCAGCAAGGAGCCCTTTGACTACGCGCGCAAGCTGACACAGAAGGTCTTCGCCTCCAAGGACGTCATCGGCGAAATTCTGGGGACCATCGATACTCCGGAAAAATTCGAGGCGCATCGTCTGACCATGGCCAAGCGCGTCTGGGCACACATGAAGGAAACGGACTCCAAGGAATGCCGTAACTGTCACAAGTTCGACAAGATGGATACGACCAAGCAGAAGGACCGCTCCGCCGTAAAGCATGAGGGTGCGGTTCAGGACGGCAAGACCTGCATCGACTGCCACAAGGGCATCGCCCACAAACCGGTGCACCATTTGCTGGAAGGCGGACAGGCCCCGGCCGGTGCGGCAGTAGCAAGCACTTCGCCGCCGACGGAGCAACCAGCAACTCCTGTAGCACCCAAGGTCGAGACCGCTGGCGCCCCGCCAGTTGGCGCTACGCCCCCCAGTACCGTACCGGCAATCGCTGCCAAGACGCCGGTTGCGGCCGCCGATGCTGGCAAACCGGCAGCCAAGGGCGATGCGGTGGAAAAGGCCGAAGCGAAAAGCCCCCCAGCCGCTGCTGGCGGGTCGGTCAAGGCCATGGACTGGAGCAAGGTACCGTCGCGCCAGATCAAGGTTTTCTATCCGGGCCAAGCCGGCCTGGAATGGGTTATGAACAAGGCCGACCATTCGTCCGCCGCCGACATTATCGAAAAGAAGCGCGCCTGTGCCAAATGCCACGAGGGCGACGCCAACGAAGTCGGTGCCGCAATCGTCGCAGGAAAACCGGTGGGCGTTTCCAAGACCGTGATGGAGCCGAACCCGCCTCCGGGCAAAGTCGGATTCATCCCGGTAACGTTCCAGACCACCCATGACGGCAGCAAGATTTACTTCCGCTTCGAATGGGTACCGCCGAAGAACGGGAACACGAAGCTGGACCCGAAGAACGAGGTGAAGCTTGCGATGATGTTCGACGGCGGCGGTACGGTCGAAGGCAGCGAACAGAACGGCTGTTGGGCCACCTGCCACGTCGATCTGCGAACCATGAAAGACGCCAAGGATGACAAGAAGACCAAGTACATCAAGGACGCCGATCTCGCCGCCGGCAAATTTATGGATCTGATCCAGTATCGCAGTGGCAAGGGCCAGAATCCGGTCGACGGCTGGGTGGACAGCGAGCGCCACATGGACGGCGGCAAGAGTGGGCTCAAGGCCGAGGGCAAGAAGGAAGGCAACAAGTGGATTGTCACCTTCGAGCGCGCCTTGGCGGCTGGTGGCAAAGGCGATCATGCGATTGCTGCCGACAAGGTGTATAACTTCGGCTTCGCGATTCACGAGGACTTCACCAACGCCCGTTTCCACTATGTTTCGCTGGGCTATCAGTTCGGCCTGGACAAACCCAATCCGGGTGTGAAGAACTATATCGACGTGCAAAAGCAGTGATGCGGCAATCGGTTTTTTTGCAGTACATTCATCGAAACCAAGGAGGAGACAATATGATGATGAAGTGGAGAGGATGGGCGCTGGCCACCGGCGTCTTGGCGGTATCCGCATTGGCGCAGGCGGCACCACCGACGGCAGCGATGTTGTCCTATGCCTGCGCCGGCTGTCACGGCACCAACGGCGGCAGCGCAGGGCCGACCATGCCGAGCCTGGCCGGCCAGTCCAAGGAAGCCATTGAAGTCGCCATGAAGAAATTCAAGAGCGGCGAGCGGTCCGGGTCGATCATGGGCCGCCTGGCGAAGGGTTACAGCGACGCTGAAGTGACCGCCATGGCCGAATTCTTCTCCAAGCAGAAACTTCACGCCACCTCCCAGACCCTTGACAAGGCGAAGATTGCCAAGGGCGCCAGCCTGCAGGAAGCGAACTGCGGCCGCTGCCACATCGAGGATGGCAAGGAAGGCAAGGACGACACGCCGGCCATGGCCAGCCAGTGGCTGCCCTACATGCAGATGCAAATGGCCGACTACCTGTCGGGCAAGCGCAAGATGCCGGAAAAAATGAAAGAGAAGGTCGATCCAATGTCGAAAGAAGACATCGAAGCCCTCTTGCACTTCTACGCCAGCGTTAAATAAAGGAGAACACAACATGACTCTGGATCGCAGAAGTTTCCTCAAGCTGATCGGCGCCGGTGCTGGTGCAGCAGGCGCCGTGAGCCTGCCTCTGATCGGACAGGCCGCAGAACTGATGCCGAAATCGGCCAAGCGTGTGGTCGTGATCGGCGGCGGCTATGGCGGCACCATCGCGGCCAAGTACATCCGCATGATGGACAAGGGCATCGAAGTGGTGATGATCGAGCGCAACGACCATTTCGTTTCGTGCCCGTTCAGCAACCTCTACATCGGCGGCGTCCTCACCGACCTCAATCCGCTGACCATCAAGTACGACAAGCTCGCCGCCAATCACGGCGTCAAGGTCGTGCAGGCCGAAGTCACCGCGATCGATGCGGCAGCCAAGATGGTCACGACATCCAAGGGGACGATCGCCTACGATCGCCTCGTGGTAGCGCCCGGCATCGATTTCCGCCTGGAAGAAATGAAGGGCTACGATACTGCCGCAATGGAAGTCATGCCTCACGCTTGGAAGGCCGGTCCGCAGACCGTCCTGCTGCGCAAGCAACTGGTGGCCATGAAGGATGGAGGCACCGTGGTGATGACCGTACCGCTCGCACCCTACCGCTGCCCGCCCGGACCATACGAGCGCGCCAGCATGATTGCCCATTACCTGAAAGCGAACAAGCCGAAGTCGAAGATCATCGTGCTCGACGCCAACCCCGACATCACATCGAAGGGCGGCCTTTTCAAGAAGGGCTGGAAGGACAACTACGCTGGCATCATCGACTACCGTCCGGCCAAGAAGGTCACCGAGGTGGATGCCAAGGCCATGGCTGTCATGGTCGAAGGACTCGAAGAGGTCAAGGGCGACGTCATCAACGTGATTCCGCCGCAGCGTGCCGGACAAATCGCCGTCGCCGCCGGATTGGTCGGCGATGACAAGAACTGGTGCCCGGTCAATGCGAATACCTTCGAGTCGACCAAGCAGGCCGGCATTCATGTCATCGGCGATGCCTGCGTTGCCGGCGCGATGCCGAAATCAGGCTACTCGGCCAACTCCGAAGCCAAGGTCTGTGCGATGAACATCGTCGCCTTGATGAATGGCAAGGAAACCACCGAACTGTCTGGCATCAACACCTGCTACAGCTATATCACCGACAAGGAGGCTGTAAGCGTCGCGGCGGTGTACGCGGTCAAGGAGGGCAAGATCATTGCCGTGCCGAATTCCGGTGGCGTTTCGCCGGCAGACTTCTCGGCCGCCAAGATCGAGGCCGTGTATGCGGAAAGCTGGCTGAAGAATATCCTGACGGAAATGTCCACCTGATCGCTGCTGCCTGCTCCAAAAAAGCAAACCCCGCTGTTGCGGGGTTTGCTTTTTGCGGCTCTCCTTCAGGCGCGGCGCGACACTACTGATGCCCCGTGCTGCCAAAGCCACCGGCGCCGCGATCGCTCGCGGCGAAGTCATCAACGACATTGAAAGCCACCTGCACCACCGGTACCACCACCAGTTGTGCTAGTCGATCGAGCGGATTAAGCGTAAAGCTATCGTGACTCCGATTCCACGTGGACACGAATATCTCGCCCTGATAGTCGGAGTCGATCAACCCGACAAGATTACCCAGCACGATGCCATGCTTATGGCCAAGACCGGAACGCGGCAGAATCATCGCTGCCAAGGTCGGATCCGACAAATGAATGGCGATGCCGGTCGGGATCAGGATGGTCTCGCCGGGTTGGATCTTCAATGCGCTATCGACGCAGGCACGCAAGTCAATGCCGGCCGATCCGGGGGTCGCGTAGTGCGGGGCGTAGCGCTCGTCCTTCAGACGCGCGTCGAGTATCTTGAGGTCAAGCTTGGCCATGCGACTTCTCCATCAGGGCGACGATATGCGCAACGATGCCACGCGCCACCTCGACCTTGTCCGCGGGCGGCAGGACATGTGCCCCGGCCGCATCGAACAGGGTTACCGCATTGGTATCGCCACCCAACCCGTCCTGGACAAGGTTTCCAACCACCAACCCGAGTTTCTTTGCGACGCGCTTGCCTTCCGCGTACATCGCCAAGTCCCGGCTCTCGGCCGCGAAACCGACGCAAAACGGCGCATCGGGTAGTGCCGCTACCTCGGCAAGAATGTCGGGGTTGGCGTCCAGTTCCAGCACAAGACTGGCTGTGCCTTTCTTGACCTTGTCGGCAGCGACTTGCCGTGGCCGGTAGTCGGCTACCGCGGCGACACCGACGAATACATCCTGTCCCGACACGGTACGCATCACAGCGTCGCGCATCTGCAGTGCGCTTTGCACATCGACCCGGCGCACACCGCGCGGTGTAGCGAGCGCAACCGGACCGGCAATCAGAGTCACCTCTGCGCCCACCTCCACACAGGCACGCGCCAATGAAAACCCCATCTTCCCCGAACTGGAATTGGTCAGCCCGCGCACCGGATCAAGTGCTTCAAAAGTCGGCCCGGCGGTGAGCAAGACACGTTTTCCCGAAAGGGTTTTGGCTTGCAGCGAGGCGTAAAGATCATCCAATAGCTCGGCTGCTTCCAGCATGCGGCCGTCTCCCACCTCCCCGCACGCCTGTTCGCCGTGCGCAGGGCCGAGGACACGCACGCCATCCGCTCCAAGCTGCGCTACATTGCGGCGCGTGGCCGGGTTTTCCCACATCTGCCGATTCATGGCGGGAGCCACCAGCAAGGGGCAATCCCGTGCCAGACATAGTGTTGAGAGCAGATCATCGGCAAATCCATGCGACAGTTTGGCAAGGAAATCCGCGGTTGCCGGTGCCACCAGCAACGCCGCCGCGCCACGCGTGAGATCGATGTGCGCCATGCCGTTATCCATGCGCTCATCCCATAGCGCCTGCCATACGCGACGGCCGGTGAGCGCCTGAAAAGTCGCTGCGCCGACGAACTGCGCACCGGCCGCCGTCAGGACCACATCCACTTCGGCGCCGGCCTTGACCAGCAGGCGCACCAGTTCTGCCGCCTTGTAGGCCGCCACGCCACCGGTTACACCGAGCACAATCCGTTTGCCCTGAAATTCATTCATGACATTAAAATCCCGCCGACAGGCATCAAGCGGAGATTCTAAACCATGGCCATACGCGATTGGCCGGCAAGCGAACGGCCGCGTGAGCGGCTGGCCCTGCAAGGTGCAGCGGCGCTGTCGGACGCTGAACTGCTGTCGATTTTTCTGCGCGTCGGCGTTCGCGGCAAGAGTGCGGTCGATTTGGCCCGCGAACTGCTGGCAAGCTTCGATGGCGATCTGGCGCGCCTGGCGGCTGCCAGCACAAAGGAACTTTCCTGCCTGCCGGGAATTGGCCCCGCCAAGGCGGCTCAACTCTCGGCCACGCTGGAACTGGCCCGTCGCGCGCTCGCCGGGTCACTCAAGGTTAAAGATGCCCTGGCTTCGCCACAGGCGGTTCGCGACTGGTTGCGCCTGTCACTGGGCAAACTGCAGCATGAGGTCTTCATCGCCCTCTGGCTTGACGCCCAGAACCGGCTGATCGCCAGCGAAGAGCTGTTTCGCGGAACTCTCACGCAAACCAGCGTCTATCCTCGCGAAGTCGTCAAGCGGGCTCTCATACACAACGCCGGCGCCGTGATCCTCGCCCACAACCACCCTTCAGGCCTCGCCGAGCCATCACGCGCCGACGAAGTACTCACTTCATCACTCAAGCAGGCCCTGGCGCTGATCGACGTCAAACTCCTGGACCATTTCATCGTAACCGGGGGCGCAGAGCCACTGTCGTTCGCCGAACGCGGATTGATATAAAAAGGATTGAGTTTTAGGGCAATTGTTTGGTAGACTAGCAGGCTTTGCAAAATAGCATTCAGGAGCACTACATGTCTCGCGTATGTCAAGTGACGGGCAAGGCCCCGATGGTAGGGAACAACGTGTCCCACGCCAACAACAAGACCAAGCGTCGCTTTCTGCCTAATCTGCACAGCCGCCGCTTCTGGATCGAAACCGAAAACCGCTGGGTCAGCCTGCGCGTGTCAAACGCAGGTCTGCGCACCATCGACAAGAAGGGCATCGACGTTGTACTCGCCGAGCTGCGTCAGCGCGGCGAGCGCGTCTAATCAGGAGAAAGCATCATGGCCAAGGGCGGACGCGAAAAAATCAAGCTGGAATCCACTGCCGGTACGGGACACTTCTACACGACCACAAAGAACAAGAAGACTACCCCGGGAAAGCTGGAATTCCTGAAATACGACCCGAAGGCGAGGAAGCACGTCGCCTACAAGGAAGTCAAGCTGAAGTAATTCACCTCGACTGAAACAAAAAACCCGCCGCCGGCGGGTTTTTTTGTTTGGCTGGCACCACTCTGTCAGACCGCGTAGCAGCGCAATCTCAGGGAGAATTCCTCCAATTGCCGAATCCCGCTTTGCTCGGCGCGGGCAATCCAGTCCTGCAGCTGAGCCACCAGTTGATCGTGCGAGGCTGAGGAGCGAGCCCACAGCGCCTCCAGTTCGGTCCGCATGGCATAGACGGTCGCCAAGCGCTCGCTTCGGGCAAGGATGGCTGTCAGACGCTCTTTCTGCGACGTTTGCAACGCGGCTCTATCCTCACCCAACAAACGCTTCATCATGCGGCCTTCGCGAGCATCGATCCGCAATTGTTCAAATTCCTCAGCGGCCAGCGCGCGCTGCGTCTTCAGGTATTTCGCCAGGACGTCATAGCGATGGGTGACGATCGCCTGCAGCATGTCAAGATCGATGGCCGGCCGAATTGCTCCAAGCCGAGGTATCGGTGCCACCTTTTTCACTCGCGCCAGACCCAGCATTTCCATGAGCCGGATGTACAACCAGCCTATGTCAAACTCGTACCATTTGTTCGACAACTTGGCCGAACTGGCAAACGCGTGGTGATTGTTGTGCAGTTCCTCGCCGCCGATCAGAATCCCCAGCGGAAAGAAATTGGTCGAGGCGTCGGCACAAGCAAAGTTCCGATAGCCCCAGAAATGACCGATGCCATTCACCACGCCGGCCGCCCAGAAGGGAATCCATGCCATCTGTACGCCCCAGATCAGAACACCCGGCCAGACGCCGAACAAGGCGACATCGATACCCAGCATGAACACGATGCCAAGCTTGTATGGCCGCGCATAGATTGTCCGCTCAAGCCAGTCATCGGGAGTGCCATGACCGTAGCGCTCCATGGTGTCCAGATTTCGCGACTCCTTCACATAGAGGAACACCCCGGTCCATAGCACGCGATTGAGGCCAAGTACCTGCGGGCTGTGCGGATCCGCTGGCGTCTCGCACTTGGCGTGGTGCTTGCGATGAATCGCAGCCCATTCCCTGGTGACCATCCCGGTCGTCAACCAAAGCCAGAGCCGGAAAAAATGACTGGGTACGGGGCCTAGTTCCAGCGCCCGATGCGCCTGATGCCGGTGCAGGAAGATCGTGACGCCCGCGATCGTGACATGAGTCAACGCCAGGGTGACAAGAACATAGCCCCACCAAGGAAGATCAAGGATTCCGTGATACATGAACGTAGCCTTTCAAGGTCGAGGGCCCCACTGGCGCTTCATTCTATGTCAATGCCTGCTCTTGCTGCGAACCGGTGCCGCCTCGGCAAGGCGAAAGTCGATCTTGTTAGCTTCCATGTCGACCCGCGTCAATTGCACGCTTACCCGGTCTGAAAGGCGGAAGCGGCGGCCACTGCGCTCACCGACCATGGCGTGGGACTTCTCGTCGAAATGGAAATAATCCTGACCGAGTTCGGATACATGCACCAGACCTTCGACAAACACGCCGTCAAGCGCAACAAAAATACCGAATGGCACGACCGAGGAGATGCTGCCTTCGAAAATCTCGCCGACCCGGTCTTTCATGTAGAAACACTTCAGCCAGGCTTCGACATCACGTGTGGCATCATCCGCCCGGCGCTCGGTCATGGAGCAATGCAGGCCTATTTCTTCCCAGTTGCCGGGCGCATATTCCTTGGCCAGCAGTGCCGACTTGATAGCGCGATGCACCAGCAAGTCCGGATAACGGCGAATCGGCGAAGTGAAATGCGTGTAGCTCTCGTAGGCCAGGCCGAAGTGGCCCACATTGTCCGGGCTATAGATGGCCTGACGCAATGAGCGCAACATCACGGTTTGCAGCAGTTGCCGATCCGGCCGCTGGCCGATTTTCTCCAGCAGCTTGGCGTAGTCCTGGGCCTTCGGCGCATCGCCGCCGCCCAACTGGAAACCGAAGGTACCAAGAAAATCGCGCAGCTTGAGCAGGCGCTCAGGCGTCGGGCCTTCATGCACGCGATAGAGCGACGGATGTTCGCGTTCGCGCAGGAACTCGGAGGCGCAAACGTTGGCGGCCAGCATGCACTCCTCGATCAGTTTATGCGCCTCGTTGCGCTCATAGGGTTCGATACGCTGAATCTTCCCGTTGTCATCGAAGATCATGCGCGTTTCGACCGTCTCGAAATCGATCGCACCTCGCTTGACGCGCTCCTTCGCCAGTTGCCGGTAGAGCACGTCAAGGGCTTCTAGATGCGGCAGAACCGGCGCCAGCCGGGCGCGCGTCGCCGGATCCTTGTCGTACAGCGCCGCTGCAACTTCGGTATAGGTCAGCCGCGCCTGCGAGAACATGACGGCAGGGTAAAACCGATAGCGGCTGATCGCACCAGCGGCATTGATCGCCATGTCGCACACCATGCACAGTCGTTCCACCTGCGGATTGAGCGAACAAAGACCATTCGAGATTTTTTCGGGTAGCATCGGTATCACGCGCCTCGGAAAATAAACCGAGTTGCCACGTGCATAGGCATCGGTGTCGAGCGCACCCCCCGCCGTCACATAGTGCGAAACATCTGCAATCGCCACGACCAGGCGAAAGCCTTTGCCCTGGCGTTCGCAGTACACGGCGTCATCGAAGTCCCTTGCCGTCTCGCTATCGATGGTAACCAGTGGCAGCCCGGTAACGTCTTCGCGGCCTTTCCAGTCCATCTTGCGCACAGCATCCGGCAACTTCTTCGCCTCGGCGAGCGCCTCACTCGAAAACTCGTACGGCAGCTCATGCTTCCTGAGTGCAATCTCGATTTCCATCCCGGGATCGGCATAGTTCCCTAGGACCTCCACCAGGCGGCCTATGGGTTGCCCATGCTTGCTTGGCTGCTCGATGAGCTCGATCATCACCACCTGTCCGGACTGGGCCTTGAGCGCCTTCTTCGCGCCCTTCTCGGGCGGAGCAAGCAGAATGTCCTGGCTGATGCGCTTGTTTTCGGCGACCACAAAGCGCACGCCATGCTCTTCGACGACGCGTCCGACCACGAAGCGGTTCACCCGCTCGGTAACTTCGACAATCTTGCCCTCCGGCCGACCCTTGCGATCGACGCCGATGACCCGGGCGATGGCCTTGTCGCCGTGCAACACCTTGTCCATTTCCTTGGCCGACAGGAATAGATCTACACCACCCTCCTCCGGAATCAGGAAGCCGAAACCATCCGGGTGGCCGGCAACGCGACCGCGAACCAGGTCGGCCTTGTCCGGGATCAGCCAATCGCCGCGCCGGTTCTGCATCAGTTGTGCATCGCGCGCCATGGCGCCCAGCCGCCGCTGGAATGGCTCCTGTTCAAACGACTGGATATCGAGCAACTCAACCAGCCGCTCGATTTCAAGCGGCGCGCCCTGAGCCGCCAGGATTTGCAGGATATATTCCCGGCTCGGCAAGGGGTGCTCGTACTGCGCCTTTTCGCGATCGAACTGCGGATCGGCCCGGCGGATTTTTGAAAGCTTGTGGGTGTTATGCGACTTGTTTGACAATCTGCTTATTTCCTTTAAAATTCGCGCCTCGTTTCGCGCCTGCCCAGGTGGCGGAATTGGTAGACGCACTAGTTTCAGGTACTAGCGCTGCGAGGCGTGGGGGTTCGAGTCCCTTCCTGGGCACCAAGCATGGTACGCGAAAACGAGAACGAGCATCGGCCGCCAGGATTAGTCCCGGCGGCCTTTTCTTTTGTGCCGCGCCCTTACTCGAACGGATGTCGCAGAACAATGGTTTCTTCGCGATCGGGCCCCGTGGAAATCATGTCCACCGGAACGTCGCAAAGCTGTTCCATACGCTTGATGTAGGCGCGAGCTTCGGCCGGCAAGCCGTCCAGGGTCTTGACCCCGACGGTGCTGCCCTTCCAGCCCGGTAGAGACTCGTAAATCGGCTCGCAACAGGCTAGATCGTCTGCGCCCACCGGTAGGATGTCCGAAACGCCACCGTTGATGCGATAGCCGGTACATATCTTGAGTTCCTCGACACCGTCCAGCACGTCGAGCTTGGTGATGCACAGGCCAGAGACGCCGTTGATCTGTATCGCGCGTTTCAATGCTGCCGCATCGAACCAGCCGCAACGTCTTGCGCGGCCGGTGGTGGCGCCGAATTCATGGCCCTTGGTTGCCATGTGCTTGCCGACCGGGTCCTGCTTGTCCAGAGCATCGTACAACTCGGTCGGAAAAGGGCCGCCGCCGACGCGCGTGGTATAGGCCTTGGTGATGCCGAGGATGTAATGCAGCATGCCCGGCCCTACCCCGGCGCCGGCTGCGGCGGCGCCCGCGACGCAGTTGGACGAAGTAACGAAGGGATAGGTGCCGTGGTCGATGTCGAGCAAAGTGCCCTGGGCGCCCTCGAACAGCAGATTTGCGCCGGCCCGGTGGGCGTCGTAAAGAGCACGAGGCACGTCGGCGATCATTCGGGTCAGGCGCGGCGCAATGGCCATCGCGCCGTCATAGATCTGCTGGAAATCGACAGGCTGCGCACCGTGGAAGTTCTTCAGCACGAAATTGTGATATTCGAGAATTTCACCCAGGCGCTCTGCGAAGCGCTTGGGCTTGGTCAGATCCTGCAAGCGCAGGCCACGACGCGCCACCTTGTCTTCGTAGGCCGGACCGATGCCGCGCCCGGTGGTACCGATCTTGTTGCTGCCGCGCGCGACTTCACGGGCAACGTCGATCGCCTGGTGGTAGGGCAGGATCAAGGGGCAAGCTTCCGAAATCCTCAGCCGCGCCTCGGCGTCGATGCCGGCCTCTGCGAGCTCGTCGAGCTCCTTCATCAGTGCTTCCGGCGACAGAACGACACCGTTGCCGATGTAGCATGTGACGCCGGCACGCAAAATGCCGGAAGGCACCAGATGCAAGACGGTCTTCTTGCCGCCGATAACCAGCGTATGGCCGGCGTTGTGTCCGCCCTGAAAACGCACCACTCCCTGCGAGTGATCTGTCAGCCAATCGACGATCTTGCCTTTGCCCTCGTCGCCCCACTGAGTACCGACGACCACCACGTTCTTTGCCATTTCAGTCTTCCTTCAAGGATTCGATAAGCCAATCATTGCCGTTACGCCGCAGCATCCGGTCGCAACCCGCTTCCCGCCATGAGCCTTCGTGGCCGGGCAAGCCGAGCACCACCCGTTCACCCAGGCCGCGCAGGCGCTGGGCTTCGGCATGCATCGCATCGTCTTCCGGCCACGGTGCGACGATCGCGCCGCGCCGCGCGCCGTCTGGCGACAGGCGCGCCAGTTCACGCAAGTCCATTGAGAAGCCGGTGGCCGGACGTGCGCGGCCATACACGCGCCCAAACTCGTCATACCGCCCGCCAAGCGCCAAGGCACCCGGGCTACCGGCACAATAGGCCGCAAATACAACTCCGCTGTGATAATGGTAACCACGCAGATCGGCCAGGTCGAAGCTCAGAGGAAGGTCGGCAAGGGCATCGGCCAGGCGCTGCAGATCGGACAGAGCCGCGCGTATTTCGGGCAAGTCCGGCAAGACCTGCTTCGCGCGCGCTAACACCCGGCGGTCCCCATAAAGTTCGGGAAGCGCAAGTAGAGCCGAGCGGACCGGATCGGCGATGTCGATTGCCAGTTCGCGAACCATCGGTACGTCCTTGCCCTGCAAAGCGCCAAACAGTTCCTCTTCGGCTTCGGGCGCCATACCCGCTTGCTTGGCCAGAGCGCGAAAGACGGCGACATGGCCGAGGTCAAAACGCGAGGCGGCAATCTGGCAAAGGCTCAACGCAGAAGCCAGCAGGCGTATTGTCTCGATATCCGCCTCAAGCCCGGCATGACCGTAGATCTCCGCCCCGATCTGCAGCGGCTCACGCGTGGCGTTGAAACCGGCCGGCAGGGTATGCAGAACGCTACCGCAATAGCATAGGCGGACGACACCCTTTCGATTCAGCAAATGCGCATCGATCCGCGCCACTTGAGGTGTTATATCGGCACGTACCCCCATGCTGCGTCCGGAGAGTTGGTCCACCAGCTTGAAGGTGCGCAAATCCAGGTCATGACCGCTCCCGGTGAGAAGCGATTCGACGTACTCCAGCAGCGGAGGAATGACAAAATCATAGCCATGACAGGAAAACTCGTCGAGCAGGCTGCGCCGCAAGAACTCGATGCGCCCGGCATCGCGCGGCAACACGTCTTCGATGGCTTCAGGCAGGAGCCAGCGCCGATTTGTCATGACGGTCAACGCGAAACGGTCAGCAAGACCACACCGACCAGCATCGACGACAGGCCGATGAACCGGATCTGCCCGTCGCTCATTTCAGTCACGCGGCGAAAGGTTTCACGCCACACGCGCGGCGCCAGAAAAGGCAGCAGGCCCTCGATGACCAGCATCAGGGCGAAAGCCAGCAACAGGGTATTCACCATCGCGACGGACCCAGACTTGAATCACTTGCCCTTGCCACTGCTCTTCAGATACTTGAAGAACTCGGAGTTGGGTTCGATCACCATCACGTCGCTCTTGTTCCTGAAACTGCCGCGATAGGCTTCGAGGCTTCGATAGAAGGCATAGAACTCAGGGTTTTCGCCAAAAGCGCGGCCGTAGATCGCGGCGCCCTTGGCGTCGCCTTCACCTTTTATTTTTTGCGCATCGCGATAGGCCTCGGCCAGGATCACCTCACGCTGCCGATCAGCATTGGCCTTGATCTTCTCGGCTTCCGCGGCACCCTCGGCGCGCAATTCATTGGCGACCCGCTTGCGTTCGGTTTCCATGCGTCGATAGACCGATTCGGACACTTCCGGTGGCAGGTCAACGCGCTTCAGGCGGACATCGACGATTTCCACACCGATGGCACGCATGTCGGCATCGGCCTTCTTCTTCACCGAAACCATGATGTCATCGCGAGCACCGGAGACCACATCATGCACCGTGCGCCGGCCGAACTCCTCGCGCAGCCCTGAATTTACCGTTTGCGACAGCCGCGTCTTGGCCAGGGTTTCATCGCCACCGACCGAGTTGTAGTACTGCTTGACGTCGTGAATTCGCCATTTGACGAAGGAATCAACCAGTACCGGCTTCTTCTCGGCAGTCAGAAAGCGTTCCGGTTCGGGCGAATCCATGGTCAGGATGCGCTTGTCGAAAATCCGTACGTTCTGGATCAATGGCCACTTGAAGGCAAGACCCGGCTCGGAAACTACTTCCTTGATTTCTCCGAGCTGAAAAATGATCGCGAACTGGCGCTGGTCGACCGTAAACACGGTCATTGCGAACAGCGCCATTAGGCCGAAGGCAAACGAGGCGGCAAAAGACAAATAGCGTTGCATCAGCGCTCTCCCCGCTCGCGCGAACCGAGATTGCCTCGGGCGCGTGCATCACCAGGTGCCGAACGCTCGGTCTGCGGCGGCGCATCTGGCGTCGCGGCGGCCGGTCCGGGAATCACGCCGCGCGGCACAACGGCTGCTTCCGTCGGCACGGGAGCCGCGACGGCAGCAGTCGCCTGCATCAGTTTGTCCAGTGGCAAATACAGCAGGTTGCCCTGGCCCTTGGCGTCGATCATGACCTTGCTGGTATTGGCGTAAACCTGTTGAACGGTTTCCAGATACATGCGGCTGCGCGTCACCTCCGGTGCCTTGCTGTACTCCGTTAGAACCTGCTTGAAGCGCGAAGCGTCGCCCTCTGCGGTCACGATGATCCGCTGACGGTAGCCGGTGGCCTCCTCCATCAAACGCGAAGCGGCGCCACGTGCCCGCGGAATCACGTCATTGGCGTACGCCTGCCCCTCGTTCTTGTGCCGTTCACGATCCTGCCCGGCCTTGACGGCATCGTCAAAAGCTGCCTGGACCTGTTCCGGAGGCTGGGTGCTTTGCATGCTCACCGAACGCACCTGAATGCCTGTTTCATAGCGATCGAGGATGTCCTGGATCAACTTCTGCGTATTCGCTGCGATCTGGTCGCGCCCTTCGTAGAGCACGAAGTCCATCTTGTTCTTGCCGACGACTTCGCGAATTGCCGTTTCGGCGGCTTGCATGACGGCATCGTCCGGGTGGCGATTGTTGAACAGATAGGCTTTAGGGTCCTTGAGCAAGTACTGCACGGCAAACTGGACGCTGACGATGTTTTCATCATCGGTCAGCATCAACGCCTCTTTGAGCACCTTATTCTTGTCCGAACCGCGATAGCCGACTTCTACCGTACGCACACCGGTAAGGTTGACGATTTCGTGACTCTGGATCGGCCACGGCAAACGCCAGCGCAAACCAGGTTCTGTGGCTTCCTTGAAACGCCCGAACTGCAGCACGACCCCGCGCTGGGACGCATCGACGATGTAGAAGCTGCTGCCCATCCAGATCACGGCTACCAGCATCAATATCAAACCAATGCCGCCACCGAATTGCCGCGGACTGATCGATGGCATCCGATTGCCGGAATCACCGCCACCGCCGTCACCCCCGCTGCCTTCCTTTTTGCCAAACAGGCCGGAAAGACGGCGATTGAAATCGCGCCAGAGTTCTTCGAGATCGGGAGGGCCTTGATTGCCGCCACCGCGCTTGCCGCCACCGGGCTGGTTACCCCAGCCGTGGTCGTTGAGAGACATCAGAATTCCGGCGATCACGTTGATTTGGATTGGGTAGTCGAGAAGGGGTAAGGCATCAGGAAAATATCAGGCTGCTGCAGCGGGAAATTCGTTGTGCCGACCAGCCACTTCAGCAAGGGCTTCGCGCAACAACGCTACCCCTGCCCCGGTCTGGGCGCTCAGTCGAACGGACGAAATATTACCACAGTCGTCACGCTCGATTCCGGGGCTCGCGGCCGTCAGGTCCGCCTTGTTCCAAACCACGATCTGCGCCACATCGCTGGCGCCGATTTCCTTCAGCACCGCCGCGACGGCCGTCATCTGCTGGTCGCGGTCAGGACTGGCGGAATCGACCACATGCAGCAACAAGTCAGCCTGGGCGGTTTCTTCCAGGGTGGCCTGAAAAGCCGCCACCAGCGCATGCGGCAGGTCGCGAATGAAGCCGACGGTATCGGAAATGACAATCGGTCCTGCACCCTCGACAAACAGTCGCCGCGAGGTGGTGTCGAGAGTGGCGAAAAGCTTGTCCGCGGCATAGGCACCGGCCTTGGTCAAGGCATTGAACAGAGTGCTTTTGCCGGCGTTGGTATAGCCCACCAGTGATATCGCCAGGACCTCGCCGCGGGTACGCGCACGTCGTCGAACGACGCGCTGGCGAGCCATCTGTTTCAGGCGGTCTTTGAGCAACGCAACGCGCTTGCCCAGCAGACGGCGGTCGGTTTCGAGCTGCTTCTCACCCGGGCCACGCAAACCAATGCCGCCTTTCTGCCGCTCGAGGTGAGTCCAGCCACGCACCAGCCGGGTGGCAAGATGCTGCAGCTGTGCAAGCTCGACCTGAAGCTTGCCCTCATGGCTCTTGGCACGCAGGGCGAAAATGTCCAGGATCAAACTGCTGCGGTCGACAACCCGGCACTCCAGGATGCGCTCGAGATTGCGCTGCTGCCCGGGCGCCAGTTCATGGTTGAAAAGCACCAGATCCGCTGCATGCAAGCGAACGGCTTCGCCGATTTCGGCAACCTTGCCCTTGCCGGCAAAAAGTGCGGGGTCGGGCCTCGATCGCTTGCCGGAAATCACTGCCAGCGGTTTAGCGTGAGCGCTGGCGACCAGCAGCTTGAATTCGGAAAGCCGTTCGGCGAAGTCACCTTCACCGAAATCCAGCTGCACGAGAACCGCACTCTCGCCACTGGCGGGTCGCTCGAACATCAGGGCGACGCCCTCATGGCCGTCGCCGCGCCTGGTCCGGGGCGATCAATCCGCTTCGGCTTCCTGGGCGAAATTGACCGGGCGAGCTGGAACGACCGTCGAAATGGCGTGCTTGTACACCATTTGGGTCACTGTGTTCTTGAGCAGAACAACATACTGGTCGAAGGATTCAATCTGCCCCTGCAACTTGATGCCATTGACCAGGTAGATCGAAACCGGAACATGCTCGCGACGCAGCGTGTTCAGAAACGGGTCTTGTAACATTTGCCCTTTATTGCTCATGGTGGTGATCCTTTGAGGATTGTTGGTCTTTTGAATGAATTACTGTAATCGATTTTTCGTCGCCGTGCCATCAGCACCGACTTTCACTTTTCTCGCCGTAACTTTACTGGCCGCTTTACATTGGCAAAAGGGTTTTCGGTTGTCTTGTACTGAATGCGTAGCGGCGTACCCTGCAGTTTGAATGCCTCAAGGAAGTAGCGCGCAAGAAAGCGGGAATACGAAGCAGGAATGTGCTCGAGGGCGTTGCCATGGATGACGATGATCGGCGGATTGCTGCCGCCTTGATGGGCGTAACGAAGCTTGGGACGGAAAGCGCCATGACGAGGTGGCGTCTGCTTTTCCACGGCGGCAATCAGAACGCGAGTGAGTTTCGGCGTGGACATCTTTGCCATCGCTGCGGCGTAGGCCTTGTCTACCGAGGTCAGAATGCCCGCAATGCCCTGTCCTTTCAGAGCCGAAATGTAATGTACCTGCGCGAATCCGAGGAAATTTAGCTTGCGCGTGATGTCCAGCTTGATCTGCTCGCGGCGGTAATCATCCACCGCATCCCACTTGTTGACTGCGACCACCAGCGCTCGTCCGGCATCAATGATGAAGCCCGCGATGTGCGCGTCCTGATCGGATATTTCCTGGGTGGCATCGACCATCAACACCACCACGTTGGCTTCTTCGACGGCCTGCAGAGTCTTGATCACCGAGAACTTCTCGATGGTCTCGAACACGCGTCCCTTGCGTCGCAAGCCGGCCGTATCAATCAGCGTGTAGGCGCGGCCATTTCGCTCGAACGGCACCTCGATGGCATCTCGCGTGGTGCCAGGCATGTCGAAGGCAATCACTCGCTCTTCGCCAAGCAGGGTGTTGATCAGCGTGCTCTTGCCGACATTGGGCCGGCCGGCGATGGCCACCCTGGGACCGGCCGTGTCATCATCTGCTTCGCTCTCGTCAGGGAAGGGCGCGAGAGCCAGTTCAACCAACTCGCGTACCCCTTCGCCGTGAGCGGAAGAAATAACGCAGGGATCACCGCAGCCAAGTTCGTAAAACTCGGCGGCAACCACCGCCCGGTCCATGCCTTCGCCTTTGTTAGCTGCAAGCAGCACCGGGCGTCCGCTCCTGCGCAACAGGTCCGCGATCACCTTGTCCTGGGATGTAAGCCCGGTACGCACGTCAACCACAAAGATCAGCACATCGGCTTCGGCAATCGCCGCCTCGGCCTGGCGCGCCATTTCGTGCACGATGCCTTCCTTGGCCTGTGGCTCAAAACCACCGGTATCCACCACCAGGTAGGGCTTGCTGCCCAGTCGGCCGTGCCCGTAGTGGCGATCCCGGGTCAGGCCCGGCTGATCGGCCACCAGCGCGTCGCGAGAGCGCGTCAGGCGGTTGAACAGAGTCGACTTGCCGACATTCGGTCGACCGACGATCACCAGGGTAGGCTTCATCCTAGATGACCGCAGCCGGCACCTGCAAGTCCAAGGGCATATTGGCTATACACGGTGCTAGCGCGCTTCGAGTGCATGGAGACTGCCATTGGCAGTCTGCACCAGAAAGCCGGCGCCGAAGCCCACGGGTTCCGCCCGCACGGCACTGCCGTCGGTGCTGGCCCGCGCCGCAAACGCACCGTCCTCCTGCCGCAACAGGTGAACTATTCCCTGATAGTCGGCAATCGCGACGTAAGCACCGAGTGCCAGTGGCCGCGAAAGGCCGCGCAATGCCAGCTTGTCCTGCTTCCAGACGCTGGCACCACTGTTGCGATCCAGCGCGTGCACGGCGCCCTTGTCGTCGCTGACATAAACGTAGCGACTGCCGATGTCGAGACCAGCACTTGAAGACATATCGCGCGACCACAGCGTATTTCCGCTGTTGCTGTCGAAGCAGGCGACGCGTCCCTGAAAAGCCGCGGCACAGACAGTGCTGCCGCTCACCACGGGTGAACTGGTGACGTCGGCAACGCGCTCCAGTTCGGTAGCGCCTTTGGGCAGCGCAACAGTCACCTCCCATACTCCGGCACCATTGTTGTTGGCGATTGCAACCAGCTTGCCGCCAGGAAATCCAGCCAGAGTGAGCCGTCCCGCCAGCACCACCCCCACATTAGAGCGCAGCGAAAGCGCCGGCGTGCTGCGCTGATAAACCCAGCGCCGCTTGCCGTCAACTGCGTCGAAACCAAAGATGCGCGAATCGCCCGATCGAACGATCGCCAGTCCATCCGCTACGGCCGGTGCCGCAAGCACTTCGGAACTGACGCGCGCCTTCCAGGCTTCGCGCCCGGTCGCCGCGTCAAAGGCCAGAACCTCGCCCTTGGGAGTACCAACTACAACCAGCTTGCCATCGCTGCCCACGCCGCCGGAAATGGGTTGTCCGGCCGCAACGCGCCAGACTTGTCGCCCGCCATCGATACGGACGATGGACCCATCGCGGGCCGCGGCATAAACACTGTTGCCCACCACGGCGGGGGAAAACGTGAATTCACCCGCGCTGCCGACGCTCGCCTGCCAAACACTCTTCAAGTCCGCGGTAGTCTGAATTGCGGCCAGTTCCGTCGGCTTGACCTTGGGCGTGCTGGAACCGAAGGGGTTGAGTTTTTCAACTGACGAACAAGCACCCAGCAACAATGCCGCAGCAATCCCGATACATCCCGGCAATGACGTGGAGCTCACTTCACCGCCCCGAGCGAATCTCGCTTGGCTTGCACAACTTCCTTGTAGCCGCCGCGCTGCCTGGTCTCATCATCCTTGACCAGGACGTCGAATTTCGCCAGTGCGAGATCATAGGCATTGCGTGCCTCAGCCGTCTTGCCTTGGGCGGCAAAAACGTCACCGCGCATCTCCGCAAAACGTGGCGCGAAGGCGGCGACCGGCTCGGTGGCAAGTTGCTTCAGGGCGTCCTCGTAGGCCTTGTCGTCGAGCATCACGGCGGCCAGTCGCAGCCGCGCCAATTCACGCAGCCCCGGGTCCTTGGCGTTTTCCGCGGCCCAGGAAAGCTGGACGCGAGCACTCTTTGCATCGCCGGAATCCACCTGGACGCGCGCCGCCACCAATGCACCCATGCCGGCATAGGCCGTCGATGAATACTTGTCGATAAGTTCGCCGGAGAGTTCGCGCGCACGTTTCGCGTCTCGTTGCGCGGCCGCGGATTGCAGCCCGGAGAAGACCGCGGAGGCCTGCACGGCCTGCTGCCGCTGCCACCAGTTCCAGCCTTGCCACGAGGCCACCGCCAGCGCGACGGCCAGCAGGATTCCCGTCACGATATTGCCGTACATCTTCCACCAGGTCTTCAGCTCGTCGAGCTGTTCCTGTTCTTCCAGATCATAGGTTGCCATTGTCGTCTTCCAGGGGGAAAAGAATATCGCCGAGATGATCGGCCAGTTCATCGAAATTCACACGGGCCTGCGCCGCCGGCTGATCGAAGCCCGCACGCAGAAGTTTTACGCTAACTGCGTTCGCCGCTGCCTCGTCATCGCCGACGATCAGCGCGACCTGTGCGCCCGAGCTATCGGCTTTTTTCATTTGCGACTTGAAGCTGCCGCCACCGCAATGCAAGTGAATCGCGAATCCGGCACTGCGCAACGCCTCCGCGACTCGAAACGCGAAGCGGCCGGCAGCCTCCCCCTGATGGACCAGATAGGCATCGGGCGCAGGAGTTTCGTGACGATGGCCCTGATCCTGCCATAGTGCCAAAAGGCGCTCGATGCCCATCGCAAAACCGCAGGCGGGCGCAGGCTTGCCCCCGAGTTGCGCAACCAGGCCGTCGTAGCGCCCGCCTGCGCATACTGTGCCCTGCGCGCCGAGTTGATCGGTCACCCATTCGAACACGGTCAGGTTGTAGTAGTCCAACCCGCGCACCAGGCGCGGGTTGATGCGGTAGGGAATCACGGCATCCTTGAGCAATTGCTGCACACCCTCAAAGTGCTTTAAGGACTCCTCCCCGAGATAGTCGATCAGCTTCGGCGCCGCCTCGACCAGAGCCTGCATCGTCGGATTCTTGGTGTCCAGGATGCGCAATGGGTTGCTGTGCAGACGGCGCTGGGCCTCGGCATCGAGCTGGTCATGGTGGTCCTGGAAGTAGGTCAGCAGATCAGCGCGGTGGCGCGCGCGCTCCGCGCTCTGCCCTAGCGAGTTGATTTCGAGACGGATGCCGTCGAGCCCGAGATCATCCCACAGGCGTGCGCACATCGCGATCTGTTCGGCATCGATATCCGGACCGGAAAAGCCCAATGCCTCGACACCCACTTGATGGAACTGGCGATAGCGTCCCTTTTGCGGCCTCTCATGGCGAAACATCGGCCCCATGTACCACAGCCGCTTGGGGCCGTCGTAGAGCAGATTGTGCTGGAGCACTGCGCGCACGCAGGATGCCGTACCCTCCGGACGCAATGTGAGGCTTTCGCCGTTCAAGGCATCCTCGAAGGAATACATCTCTTTCTCGACAATGTCGGTGACTGCCCCAATGGCGCGGGCAAACAGCGGTGTCGGCTCCACCATCGGCATGCGGATCGGCCGATAGCCATAGGCCTGCAACCAGTCGCGCACGGACTCTTCAAACTGTTCCCAGAGTTCGGCTTCGACCGGCAGGATGTCGTTCATGCCACGGATGGCTTGCAGTGTCTGGCTCATGGTTTCTCTATCGCGACGGGCGCCCTGATTCGGCACCCACCATGATCAATGACTCGCTCTTTCCGGATACGTTTTTGCGACATACTCATCGACGATCTGTCGGAATTCGGCGGAAATGTTATCGCCGCGCAAGGTGATGACTCGCTCGCCATCCACGTACACCGGAGCCACCGGTGCTTCGCCCGTGCCCGGCAGCGAGATGCCGATACTGGCATGTTTGCTTTCACCCGGACCATTTACCACGCAGCCCATCACGGCCAGCGTCATGTTCTCGACGCCGACTCGCGCCAGCCGCCATGCCGGCATGCGCTCGCGCACATAGCTCTGGATATCCTGCGCCAGTTCCTGGAACACCGTGCTGGTTGTGCGCCCGCAGCCTGGGCAGGCCGCAACCAGTGGGGTAAAGGCACGCAGCCCCATGGTCTGCAGGATTTCCTGAGCGACAATGACTTCGCGTGTTCGATCGCCGTTCGGCTCAGGAGTCAACGACACGCGGATAGTGTCGCCGATGCCCTCCTGCAACAGCACGCTCAGTGCAGCCGTCGAGGCAACAATGCCCTTGCTGCCCATGCCCGCCTCGGTCAGCCCCAGATGCAGCGGGTAGTCGCAGCGTACCGCAAGTTCGCGATAGATCGCGATCAGATCCTGCACCCCGGAGACCTTGCAAGAAAGCACTATGCGATCACCAGCCAGCCCGAGTTGCTCGGCTTGTGCCGCCGATTCGAGCGCAGAAGTCACCATCGCTTCGCGCATGATCTCGGTGGCATCCTTGGGTTCGCTGCGCCCGGCGTTCTCGTCCATGATGCGGGCGAGCAGGGCCTGATCCAGGCTACCCCAGTTAACTCCTATGCGAATCGGCTTGTCGAATCTGCAGGCAATCTCGATCAACTGCGCAAACTGTTCGTCGCGCCGGGCCCCCTTGCCGACATTGCCGGGGTTGATGCGCAACTTGGCCAGAGACTCGGCACATTCCGGATGCTCGGCCAACAACTTGTGTCCATTGAAATGAAAGTCGCCGATCAGCGGCACATCGACATTCATCTGCGCCAGCCGCTCTCGAATCTTTGGCACGGCGGCCGCAGCCTCGCGGGTATTGACCGTGATGCGGACCAGCTCCGAGCCGGCGCGCGCCAGTTGGGCGACCTGCATCGCGGTGGTGAATACATCCTCGGTATCGGTGTTGGTCATCGACTGGATGACGATCGGTGTCATGCCGCCGACACCGACGGCGCCCACCCGGGCCAAACGGCTGCCCCGCCGCACTATCGAGGATCTGGACTTCTCGCTCATTCCAGAGTGAACCGGGCGACTTCTTCGCGGATGTGCGGTTTGAGATCGATACTGCGCTCGCCCATGAACAACCGAACGCCGGAAGCCTTCCCGATCCATATCTGGAACGGCGGCTTGCCTTCCACATTCTGGCGAGTACCCGCCGGGTACTCGCCGACGAAAACAATCTTTTGTGCCGCGTCCCGGACCTCGATCCAGGAACGGTCATCGAATTCGACGCGCAAACCGGCGAAAGGAAGCGCACCGGATGCCTCGCCAGCGACGACTGGAGCGCTCTCGGCAACCACCGTCGGTGCCGGTGCCAGCACCGGCACGCCGGACGATGCAGCGACTGATGCCGGCGGGGCCATTGCGGGACTGCTTTCTGCGCCGCGCAATTGCCTTCCCAGGCTCCCGTCTTCGTCCAGCTTCAGGTAGCCATAGCCCGCCAGAGCCAGCAGCACGAGAACAACGCCGATGACCACGACACTGCGTGGAACTCGCTGTGCGATGGATGACTGCTCAGCTTCGCCCATATTGCTGGGTGGCCGCACATCGGCCTCGGGGACGGGCACTGCCGGTTCAAGCTGCGCCAACAGCGGCGTGGCATCGAGCTTGAGGAATTTGGCGTAATTGCGAACCAGGCCACGCACCGACGTTGCTCCGGGCAAGCTGGCGTAATCATCCCGCTCCAAAGCCGCGATCTGGTGCGCACTGAAACGAATTACTTGCACAACGTCGGCTATCGACTGGCCACGCGCTTCCCGCGTTCGCCTCAGCACCGATCCGGGCGTGATCGACTCGGCCGACTGGGTCGCGTCCGATACATCCAAGGGGGCTGAACCAACGGGATCAGTCTCCGGCCCTGCAATTTCTCTCACCTCAGTCATACTGCCCCTGCATCAACAAGCGATGCTCGGGCGAACCAGGAAACCGGCGACGCAGTTGCGACGAGTAGCGCGCCTCCGCATCCCGGTTACCCAGCTTTCGTTCGATGCGCAAAGCCATCCAGATCACCTCGGCCGTGGGCTCCATCATTTTCTCGATATCCGTGGCCCACTGCCGTGCTTCGGAATGGCGTCCCTGACGGTAGGCAATTTCGGCCAGCCAGAACAGCGCCTGAGTGTTGGTCGGAGACAAACGCAAGGCGGTCAACAGGTAGTCTTCGGCGGCCTTGTCGTCCTTCAGTCGCACGGCGCAAATACCCGCATTGGTATAGGGCTTGGTGGGTGCGGAGTACAAGGGATTCTTTGCCGCGGCCATGAAGTAGGATATCGAAGCTTGCTCGCGCCCGTTCTGACAGAGAAACCATCCATAGTTGTTGCTGATTTCCGGATCCCCGGGTGCCAGGCGCAGCGCCTTTTGAAAGTTGTCCTCTGCCAACCGGGCTTCGTTGAGCACCATATGCGTGAGCCCAAGCAAATTGTAGGCTGGGGCGTAGTTCGGATCAACCGACAACGCAATACGCGCTTCTTCCAGCGCAATCGCCGAACGGCCATCGAGCATATACAGCGAGCCCAATTCGGTATGCACCTTGGCGCGTTGCTGCTGTTCGCTTTCTGCCGGTTGCGCCGAAACTGCTTGTTGTGCTCCCTGCCCGGAACCGGACCCGGTAGCCGTGCAACCAGCGAGCAGGAGAACTATACAGATAGCAACAATCGTCTTGTTCATGGGTGCAGTTCGACTCCAGCAGAAGTGCCGGGTGACCCGGCGGCCATGCCTGCGGCCCGCAGCACGCGCCGCGATTTGTCCTGCACCTTCCCCGCCAGTTGCCCGCAGGCGGCATCGATGTCATCACCACGCGTCTTGCGCGTCGTGGTGACAATGCCGCCATCGATCAGGATTGAGGCAAAACGCCGGACGCGTTCTGCTGATGAGCGGTGGAAGCCGGATGCTGGAAAGGGATTGAAGGGTATCAGGTTGAACTTGCAGGGAACATCCCGCACCAGATGCAACAACGCTCGCGCATCGGCATCGCTGTCATTGACCCCGTCGAGCATCACGTACTCGAAGGTAATGAAATCGCGCGGCGCGTGCAGCAGATATCGCTGACAGGCCGCCATCAACTCGGCCAGCGGATACTTGCGATTGATCGGCACCAGTTTGTCGCGCAGGCCATCGGTCGGCGCGTGGAGCGACACGGCCAGAGCGACCGGGCAGGCTTCGGCCAGACGGTCCATGGCCGGCACGATGCCGGACGTCGATACCGTAACGCGCCGCCGCGACAGGCCGTAGGCGTTGTCGTCGAGCATCAGGCGCAGCGCCGGCAAGAGATTGTCGAAGTTGGCCAGCGGTTCGCCCATGCCCATCAGCACCACATTGCTGATGATCCGCTCGCCACTATTGCCGGCTTTCGGGTCGTACCCCAGCGCACGATTAGCCTGCCAAAGCTGGCCGATGATCTCCGCAGTGCTGAGGTTTCGGTTGAATCCCTGCCGACCGGTGGAGCAGAACGCGCATTCGAGCGCACATCCGGCCTGCGACGAAACGCAGAGCGTACCGCGATCATCTTCGGGGATAAATACGGTTTCCACTGCGTTGCCGTTGCCGACGTCGAACAGAAACTTGCGCGTACCATCGTCCGACAACTTGTCGCTGATAGTCTTCGGCGGCGATACGGTGGCGGTTGCGATCAACTTCTCACGCAGCGACCTGGCGATGTCGGTCATCGCGTTGAAGTCACCTGCCCCGAAATGATGAATCCAACGCTGTACCTGGCGCGCACGAAAAGGCTTCTCGCCCTGTTGCGCGAACCAGGCGGTCAAGCCTTCAGCATCGAAATCGAGGAGGTTGACCAGCATCGACTTTTAGCGCGTATAGACGTTCAGAGCGGGGAAAAAATACGCGATCTCGACCGCAGCGGTTTCCGCGGCATCCGACCCGTGAACCGCGTTGGCATCGATGCTGTCGGCGAAATCAGCGCGGATGGTACCGGCCTCTGCCTTTTTCGGGTCAGTGGCACCCATCAGTTCGCGGTTCTTGGCGACCGCGCCTTCGCCCTCTAGCACCTGAACCATCACCGGACCGGAAATCATGAATTCGACCAGATCCTTGAAGAAAGGACGGTCCTTGTGCACGGCATAGAAACCCTCGGCGTCCTTGCGCGAAAGGTGAATCATGCGGGACGCAGCGATCTTGAGACCGTTGGTCTCGAAGCGGGAGTAAATCTTGCCGATTACATTTTTTGCAACTGCATCGGGCTTGATGATCGACAGGGTACGTTCGACAGCCATTACTTTCTCCAGAACAAGTTGAATTTCAAGTTTTAATTCGACATCCCACGACGAGATACCGTCCGCAGCAAGGTGCTGCGGACATAAATAGCTAACTCAATATTTTAACTCAGTTTCTTCGCCGAAACCGGGCGCAAGGCGGCTGTTGGCCGACAAATCTGGTAGCCGCCTTGCTTTGCCGGAGATCCATCCAGGTGGCAATCGGCCCTGTGGCGAAACCCAAAAAAACAAAAGCCCGGGATCACCGGGCCTTCGTTACCTCAATCACATGGCGCTACATCATGCCGAGGTACCGCGGGAACCACAGCGACAGACCGGGCCAGTAGGTCACCACAACCAGGTAACCAAGCATGGCCAGCAGCCATGGCCAGACAGCCACGGTCAGTTCGGTAATACCCATCTTGGTGATACCGGAGGCAACGTAGAGATTGAGGCCCACCGGCGGATGGCACATCCCGACTTCCATATTCACCACCATGATGATGCCGAAATGCACCGGATCGATACCCAGTTTGACCGCCACCGGGAACAGGATAGGCGCGAAAATCAGCACGATTGATGACGGCTCCATGAAGTTGCCAGCCAGCAGCAGGATGATGTTGCACGCCAGGAGGAAGGTGATCATGCCCAGCCCGTGGCCCAGCATCCAGTCAGCCAGCGCCTGCGGAATGTTCTCGTTGGTCATGATGAATGAGAACAGCACGGCGTTGGTGATGATGTAGAGCAGCATCGCCGACATGTTGGCCGAGTTGAGCAGCACGCGCGTCACGTCCTTCATGCCCAAATCCTTGTACACGAAGACCGCCACGATGAACGCATAGACCGCGCTCATTGCAGCCGCTTCGGTCGGCGTGAACATGCCGCTGTAGATGCCGCCCATGACGATGACGATAAGCAGCAGTCCCCAGGCCGACTCTTTGAAAGCCTTCAGGCGCTCGGTCCAGGTCGCTTTCGGCAGGCGCGGATAATTGAATTTCTTCGCGCGGTAATACGTCACTCCGCCTAGGACCATGGCCAAGCCGATGCCCGGCACGACGCCCGCCATGAACAGGGCGCCGACCGAGGTGTTGGTCGCCACCGAGTACATCACCATCACGATCGAGGGCGGAATCAGGATACCCAGCGCACCCGAGGTGGTGATGACACCCGCCCCGAACTTGTTGGGAAATCCCGCCTTGACCATGGCCGGCAGCAGGATCGAGCCGATCGCCACCACCGTTGCCGGCGAAGAACCTGAAATCGCCGCGAACAGGGCGCAGGCCAGCACGCCGGACAAACCGAGACCGCCGTACCAGTGCCCGACCATTGACGAGGCGAAGCGGATCATTCGTTTCGCTACCCCGCCGTGAGTCAGGAAGTTGCCGGCGAGAATGAAGAAGGGGATCGCCATGATCTCGAATTTCTCGATGCCGGTAAAGAGCTTCAAGGCCACCGATTCCAGCGGTACCTGCGTAAATAAGAATAGGAAACTCAATACGGTCAGACCAAGGGAAATCGAGATTGGCATCCCGGTCAGCATGAGCACCAGCAGAAGGGAAAAGATGATCGCGGCATTCATTTCGGTTCTCCTCCGAGATCGGTCTTGCGGCGGTCGGGGTCGGTCGGGATGCTCTTTGCACGACGATTGTCGCCAACCATGGTGTGCTTCAAATCGTGGGGATGCAGGTTGTCGTCCATGGAAAGCACATCGACATCGACGGGTGGCGTCTCGTCTTCAAGGCCGTCGACATGACCGTGGTCGTGGTGCGGCAATTCGCCGGTTTTGATGAATCCGACCAGTACTTGCAGGAAGCGGAAACACATCAGGCTGGTACCCAGCGGAATCGCGGAATAGACCATCCAGGTCGGCCATTCGAGGTCGGGCGTGGTCGGGCCTTCGGGAACATCGCCGAACGGACTGCCGATCAGGTTCAGAAATGCCCAGTGCGCGCCGTTTTCCCATACAAAGTGAGCCCCCAGCGTCGCCACGATGCCGGTGAAGGTCGCTCCGGAGAGCAGGCCAAAGATGATGAACTTTTTGCGCATCTTGTCGTCGAGGCGGTTGATCAGCACGTCTACGCCGACGTGGATACCGGTACGCACGCCGTAAGCGGCGCCAAACTTGGCCATCCAGACGAACATGATGATGGTCAGTTCCTGCGCCCAGCTCAAATTGATAGTCAGGAGCCAGTCCTGCAGGCCCGGGATGCTCGCGCTGGCGAGATAGCGATGGACCACGGCGACAAAAATGATCAAAGTCGCAGCAGCCATGAGGAAGGTGATGATCCATTCCTCAAGGTGATCAAGATATTTCATGAAAGGAACTCCCCCGGTCGGTGGCATGTCTGTTAGGGGACATGCCACGTGGAAAGTGGCCGCCGACGCAGTATCGCGCCGCCGGAGCGTTGCGCAACGCCTTACAGCGCAGTCGGATCGAAGCCGGTCTGTTTGTAGATGGACTGCAGCAGGTCCTTGCCGACCCGGTCAGCCATCTTGACGTGCACCGGCGCCATCGCCTTCTTGAATGCGAACTTTTCTTCCTTGGTCGGCGCATAGACGGTAGTCTTGCCGCTCTTCTTCACGCCTTCAAGCGCCATGTCGTTTTCTTCCTGGGCGATCTTGTTGGCATAGACCGTGGATTCCTTCATGGCCTGCTCGAGTTGGCCGCGAACGTCAGCCGGCAAACCCTCCCAGAATTTCTTGTTTACGATGACCGCATAGCCAAGATAGCCATGATTGGTCAGTGTCAGATGCTTCTGCACTTCATGCATTTTCTGCGTATAGAGATTCGAGATCGGATTCTCGGTGCCATCCACGACACCCGTCTGCAATGCTTGGTAGACTTCCGAGAAGGCCATCACCTGCGGCAGGCCGCCGACCGAGCGAATCTGTTCTTCGAGCACTTTCGACGACTGGATGCGCAGCTTCTTGCCCTTGAGGTCGGCCGGCGACTTGATCGGCGTGTTGGCCGAAAAGGACTTGAAGCCGTTGTCCCAGAAGGCCAGCCCCTTGATGCCCTTGGGCTCAAGCTTGGCGAGCATGCTGGCCCCGATCGGTCCCTGGGTGATCTTGTGCAGATCGGCGGTGTCATCGAAGATGTAGGGGAAATCGAAAGCCTCGAACTCCTTGACGCCCAACGGGCCGAACTTTGCCAGCGACGGTGCCAGCATTTGCACGGCACCCAGTTGCAGCGCCTCCATTTCTTCCTTGTCCTTGTAAAGGGCGCTGTTGGCATAGACTTCTACCTTGGCCTTGCCCTTGGTCAGTTCCGCCGCCTTCTTGGCGAAGAACTCCGCGGCCTTGCCCTTGGGTGTATCAACTGCCACAACGTGACTGAACTTGATAACGATGGGGGTCTGCGCCAGCGCCACCAGTGAGAATGTCGCGGCCACTAGGCCGACGATTGCTGTATGAATCTTCATGCTTGCTCCTCCAAGGGTTATGTTGTGTGCTCAAGGCTACCACTCCTCATGCTGAGGTGGCGCGGATTTTCCGCTGACACCCCGAGCTTGCCTATTGTGGATTTCCGCAAACGTCTACTGGCGGCTATCAAGCGCGATAACATCGTGCCATGGGACTCGTAACTGCATCCGCCGCCACGGAACGCATCAGCCGCTGGCGCTGGCTATGGATATTGCCGCGGCTGGCGTTCATCCTGTTTGTTGGCGGGGTTGCGCTGCTGCTCTGGATGTCGGACCGTGCCGACAAGGAAGAAAAGCGCGCCACGCTGATCAGCGACATTCTGTGGCTGGAGCAGAACCTGCGCTTTCATCTGACGCGCAACGAGGAAGTCCTCGGGCGGATCAGTCCTGCCCATACGGTCAGCGCGGCGGCTTTCGAATCTTTTGCACACACCGTGTTCGGCTTCGAAAGCGGACTGCGGCAACTGATCTGGCTCGGGACCGACGGAACCGTGCGACAGGCGCATCCGATCACCATGGATCCCAGCCTGGTGGGTGATGCGGGAGAAGCGGTACCCTCGCGGCAGAGCTTCCACCTGGCGCGCTCACTCGGGAAGCCGGTCTACAGCAAGGCCTATCCGTACTTCACGAATGACTGGCAGTTCGAAGTTCATGTGCCGGTATCTCGCGAGGGCCGCATTGTCGGTGTTGCCGTTGGCGTCTACCGGATCCGTGAACTCCTGGGCGACAGCGTGCCCTGGTGGCTGGCTGAACGCTATCGAATCAGCGTCGTTGGCGATTCCGGGAAGGTGCTGGGAACCCGCTCCAAGGTCGAGTCGGCAGCCACCGAAGAAGGCTACCAGGTCGCATTCGAGCCGCCCGGGTGGGGCTTGGCATTGCATGCCGAGCCCTACCACGCACCACGACCCCTTGCCAGCGTGCTGCTATCGGCGAGCCTCGTCATCCTGGCGATGATCGTGCTGTGGAGCCTGTGGATTCTGCGCCGGCATGTGCTGCGGCGGCAGGCCGTAGAGGAGCAGTTGCAGCGAGAACACGCCTTCCGCAAGGCCATGGAGGATTCACTCGACACGGGTATGCGCGCGCGCACTCTGGATGGGGAAATCATTTACGTAAATCCCGCATTCTGTCGCATGGTGGGATGGACCGCTACCGAACTGATCGGCAAGCGCCCACCTATGCCGTATTGGGCTGACGACTACCTCGACGAGACTCGCGCCATCCATGATCGCGTCCTTGCCGGGAATGGACCGGAAGAAGGTTTCGAGCTCAAGTTCAAGCACCGCGATGGCAATGTCATCGACGTGCTGGTCCACGAAGCGCCGCTGATCGATGCGCGCGGACAGCAATCCGGATGGATGGGTTCGATGGTCGATATTACCGAGAGGAAGCAAGCTGAACAGCGGGTACGCCAGCAGCAGGATCGCCTGCAATCCACGGCGCGCCTGATCGCCATGGGTGAAATGGCGTCGAGCATTGCCCATGAACTGAACCAGCCTTTGGCTGCCATCTCAAGCTACTGTACCGGGGCCGTCAACTTGCTGCGAAGTGCGGCGCCGGCGACAGAGGTTGTCCCAGCCCTGAACAAGGCTGTTGAACAGGCACACCGTGCTGGACAAATCATTCGCCGCATATACAGCCTGGCCCGCCCCAGCGAAAGCCGCGTCGAGAGGCTCCTGCTCGCAGAGCGCATCGATACCGCTCTGGCGCTGATGGAGGGCGACATTCGCGAAAAAGCTATCCGCGTGACATTGGATCTGACGGCCGACGCGGCAATCGAAGGTGATCCGGTACTGCTTGAACAGGCTTTGTTCAACCTCTTCCGCAATGCCGTCGAAGCGATGCGTGAAACCATCCCCGATCACCGCGAGCTCGGCATATCGCTCTCTCGTGCCGATGGCTATGCGCTGTTGAAGGTAGCGGATCGCGGTTGTGGGATTGATGCCGGCGTTGTCGAGAGACTGTTCGAACCCTTGTTCACGACCAAGACCGATGGCATGGGCATGGGGCTGGCAATCTGCCGCTCGGTGGTGGAGAATCATCGAGGTCGCCTCGCGTTCCAGCCAAACCCGCTAGGAGGTGCCGTGTTTACGATTCTGCTACCCTTGACCCCTTCATGAGCGCTGCTACGACGCACATTGTCGACGATGATCCCGCGGTCCGCGATGCGCTGCAGTGGCTGCTACGGTCGCGAAATGTTTCATCACAGACGTGGGAAACCGCCGAAGGTTTTCTTTCCTTCGCCAACCACCAACTCTGCGGTTGCGTGCTGCTGGATGTGCGAATGCCGGGAATGAGCGGCATCGAAATGTTCGATCGTCTGCGCGCCATGAATTGTCGCCTGCCGGTGATTTTTCTCACCGGTCACGGCGACGTGCCGATGGCCGTTCAGGCACTGAAGGACGGGGCCTTCGATTTCATCGAAAAGCCTTACGACGACAATGCGCTGGTTGACAAGGTGCTGGCCGCGTACCAACACGATGAGAAGCGTTGTGCCAAGGAGAACTCGATTTTATTGCTCCGAGAAAAGCTGGAGCAACTCACGCAACGCGAACAGGAAGTCATGCATCAGATTCTCGCGGGCAAGCTGAACAAGGTCATCGCCGATGAACTCGGCATTGCCATGCGCACCGTCGAGGTCCATCGCTCTCGCATTTTCGAGAAGATGGAGGTCCGGTCTGCCGTCGAGTTGTCACAAGTACTCGGACTGCTTGCGAA